>JAJRRF010000003.1 GCA_024279735.1 Alphaproteobacteria bacterium | reverse complement strand
TTATGGGCTTGATAAATTACGGCAATTGCTCATGCACCAAAAAGATGAAGCAATCCGCCTGCTTAAAAAGTTCCTAGCCCCACAAACGAAAAAACAGCCCGTCCAAAAGGCTTTAGCCTGAAGAGAGTCGTGTACTATGGCTTTTCTCATAAACCTGTTTAAAACACAGACAGTAACATTTGAGAATTTAGAGATTTGGCTTAGGCAAAACACCAAAGTGATCAGTTCATCACACTGATATTTCTGAGGGTGTCCTAACAGACCCCGAACTCTTCAAACAGTTTGGGGTTTTTGCGTAAATAACGTAAATTCTTGCGATAATTAATTGATAGACCTGTATCAAGATGCCTAAGAAGATCACTTTCTTTCTCCCTCAGCAAGAGTGTTCTCACAGCAAGGCCAAAACCCCATTCATTTTGTGTCAAATAGCCTGCCCTACTTGTTTGCCAGCCTTGCATACCCGTTGCCGCATCTGTAAATGCTTTGGATTTAAAAGCATTATTTCCACCAAAAATACCAAAACCATAAAAGATAGTGGCCAGATCTGTTGCGAATTCTTCTGTTTCAAAACCACCAGGCAATTCCTCTCTGACAGTGGGAAGGATAGAGTGACAGATTTCATGGGAAAAGGTTGCAATCATAGCCTCAAGATCACTCAGAAGAGATGGAGAATAGGTTACCTGATGCCTGTTCATATTCTCTAGACGCGAATACGTACCAAGAGGGTTTACAGGTGCATTCTTGACAATTGCTATTTTGCCCACCACTGGATTAATTTCTTTTCCCTGTGCAACCAGATCAAATACCGAACTGCTCAGGCCAAAACGGTCAATAACCTGGTTAAAAACAAACAGAGCGTGCGCATGTCCTTTCAAGCCTGATGGGGCAAAGTGGGCATGTGTAGGCAAGGCAGTCTGGTAATATCGCAAAGACTCAGGATCACCCAAATTTCTCAACATCCAGCCCCAACTTAAAAGCTGCCACTCTTCATCATCCCGATCAAGGGTTGATTTCAGTTTCCAGAACATAACCTACCCCCGCCGCATCGCGCCGCGTATCTTGCGCAGGTTGACAGCCCCAGTCAGGAGAGCAGCCAGGCCATACAACACCATGCCGCCCATAACCAGCACAAGCAAGGCCGAGACCTTGCCCCAGATCGGCGTACTGACATCAAACCAGGGCAACAACGGGGTTTTGGCGTAATACAGGCCGACCCCCATAATGAGGCTTGCCAGAAAAATGCCCGGCAGGCTCTTCTTGGCATCCCAGTCCAGCACAAAATGACCATAGCTGCTCAGGGTAAACCACAGCATCAGGGCATTGACCCAGCCTGCAATGGTCGTGCCCCAGGCAATGCCGACATGGCCATAATAGGGAAACAACATCAGCGAGACCACCACATTGACCATCATCGAGATGCCTGCATAATACATCGGGGTCTTGGTGTTTTCACGGGCAAAATAACCGGGGGAAAACACCTTGATCAGCACAAAGGCAGGCAGTCCCCAGGCAAAGGCAAACAGGGCATTGCTGACAGCGAGCGTATCGGCAGCACTGAACGCACCGCGCTGGAACAGGGTCTGGAGAATGGGCTGGGGTATCACAATCAGGGCAATTGCCGCTGGCATGGTCAGCAACATGGAGAACTCAAGCGAACGGTTCTGGCTATTCATTGCCTCCTCAAACTGCCCTGCACGCAGCGAGCGGGCGATGTTGGGCAACAATACCACGCCAATCGCGATGCCAATCACCCCAAGCGGCAACTGGTAAAGACGGTCTGCATAATACAGCCAGGACATGGCATGATCCTGCATTGAGGCAATAATCGTACCGATCACAATATTGATCTGGGTAATGCCCCCTGCAATCGCGCCGGGAATGCCAAGACGCACCAGGCTTTTTGTCCCTGGAGTCATGCGTGGCAGGCGCAGCTTCAGAGCCATTCCAATCCTCTTGGCCGCAAACCAGACCACCAGCAATTGCAATAGCCCCGCAATAGAAACCGCCCATGCTATCACAACACCAGCCTGCGGACTATTGCCCAGGCCAAGCCAGATGCAGGCCACCAGTGTACCGATAAACACAATATTCAAGACAACTGGCGCGGCGGCGGCGGCGGCAAATTTATGAAAGCCGTTCAAAATACCTGAAAACAGGGCAAGCAGGGAGACAAATATCAGATAGGGAAAGGTGATACGGGTCAGCAACACAGCCAGGTCAAACTTTTCTGGATCCTTGGCAAACCCAGCGGCCAGGCCAAGCATCAGCCAGGGCATGAACAGTTCAGCCAACGCAGTCAGGATAATCAGGGCAAACACCAGGACGGCCATCGCCTCCTCGGCAAACTTTTTGGCCTCGGCTGCGCCTTCCCCCTCCAGCTTTTTGGAAAACAGCGGGATAAAGGCAGAATTGAACGCCCCTTCTGCAAACAGGCGGCGGAATAGGTTGGGAAAACGGAAGGCAACAAAAAACGCTTCGGCCACCTTGCCGGTGCCCAAAACATTGGCAATCAGGATGTCACGGACAAAGCCAAGAACCCGGCTGATCATCGTGAAGCCACCCACTGTGGCAAAGGATTTGAAAATGCTCATACAAAACGATTACAGAAGGTTTCGCGGCTGTGCAAGCCCCTTTATGAAGACCAGGAAAAACAGACCGTCCACTGTGTTGATTGCGCCAGTGTTATGGGTCAAGAGTGTTATGGGTCAAGTATCGTGACCAGCCTAACACTTCAGGGCAGAATTAAACAGCTCAGTCTCGTCAAGAGACGAAAAGGCCGAGATCACTGACAGTTTCAGCAGTTCCGAGGTCTCGTCCAACCCCAGTTCCCCTGCCTCCTTTTCAGCCCTGTTTATCAGCCTCAAAAGTTCCAATATCCTTCTTTCCGATGCGTCCGGTGTGTAATGCATTGTCCTGCCTCCCATTAAGATCTAGCCCTGCCCCAAAAATTTATAAAGTAAAACTGTCAGGAGAGGCCTTAATCTCCTGACAAGCTTAAATCACTATATTTTTATGCACGTCTTTAACGATCATAAAGTTTCAGAATCTAAGCAAGTTCTATTTCTACGCTGCCCGTTTCCCGATCGAATTTACTGAAAGCGAGTTATCAACTTTTTCATAATGATCAGCGAGCTGTATCTGTTCATCAGTCAGAAATTCTTCTGCACCAAGATGATCTCTGGTTTCTCCTGTTATGAGTGTAATTGGATCATGCCCATGAGCCCAGCCCAAGTTAGGCCTGTGAACATTATAGCCGATCAATCTTTGTAGCTCAGAACTAAAATCAGCCGCAACGTGAGGCGGGTAGGATAAATATTGGTTTTCCGATTGGCGTAACCAGCCCAGACAATAACTAATGGCAATACCAGTACGTGAAATATTTGAAATATTTGCACCGCCACCATGAATGAGTGACCCCTGATAAACAAGCACAGAACCTGCCTTCATCTCTGCATATTGAATTTCATGTGGCAAAGGCATTCTGCCTTCAGGCCATTTATGACTGCCTGGCACGACCTGGGTTGCACCATTTTCTTTTGTAAAATCATTATACGCCCATATGGCATTAATCTGAAATTCAAAAGGCTTGTTTTTCAAAGGGTACATAGCGGTATCTGGATGCAGGATTTGTGCCTTTTCTCCTGGATTGATACGGATACCTTGGGTCAGGTTAATATGATAGTTGTCACAGTTTTCTCCCAGACAAAAATCAGCTATAGAAAGGATATGACTATTTACTGCCATTTTCCTGACAGCAGATGATTTAGAAAAAAGTGCCTCTATCCGTTTTGTTTTACTGCCAAAAAAAAGAGCCTGGCTACATTTTCTCTCATCAAAATAAGGCTCCAGCTCATTTTGCAATGTTTCGGAATACTCTTTACTTAAGGCATCTTCAATTATAACATAGCCATGTTCATCCATGATTTTATTCAGGTTCACGTTGTCAACATCGCTAATCTTTATTATTGCTAAGCTCATATCAGTCTCCTAAAATTTAGTTTAAAGATATAAAAGCGTATTAACTTATATTACACACCTACCTTGTTGGGTGGGAAAACGTGTTTTTTGTAAAAAATCAGTATTTATTGTTAGTTTAGTCGGGGCGGTAACTAAAAATGGATCATTACATAGAATATTTTATTGATAAAAGTAACAAGATAAGTGACAAGGAAATTTTGACGGATTTATACAGTGAGTATATAGATATATTTGGATATAATCGCTTAGTATATACTTTTATTACTGACCATAAGGTTGCTAAACAAAAAGCCGGGCATGGAATTGTATGCCAATATCCTGCTGACTGGATGCAGTATTATGAAGAAAATAAGTATGAAAAAGACGACCCTGTTGTGATCTATGCAAAAAGGGCATCGGGGTCATTTACCTGGAGTCAAGTTATCTCTGATCCACTTACACCAAAAAAACATATTAAAATACTAGAAGAAGCCCAGGATGCCAACCTTCATGATGGCGTTGTAATACCATTATATGGCCCCAGGAACGAAGTTGCTGGGCTAGGGTTAGCCCGAAAAGAACAAGAAGGTAGTCCTGACAAGAATACCCTATCATTATTATCAGCCATCACAGAACAGTTTCATTTTTGTTATTGTGATCTCAGTTCGAGTACTAACGTGATTGATTCCAATAAAATACTTACCCCAAGGCAAATAGAAATACTGCAATGGCTGGCCATAGCCAAATCATCTTCCGAAATATCTATAATCATCGGGGTTGGTGAAAATACAGTAAAATACCATATCAAGGAGATTTATAAACGTCTTGAGACAAATACACGTATTACTGCTGTTGTAAAGGCAATAAGACTAGGTATCATTACCCTTGACCAGATTAAAACCTAGCATGACTATTCATTTACCCACCTTGGTTTCAGATAAATTCTACGTCTTTTCAATACCTTAATGCCCTCCTACTAGGGTAGGTAGGAGGCAAGACTGCAAAATACTCCTATTACTGTTGTTGTTCCACCTAAAACCAATAGGAGCAATAGCAATGACCATTCAATGTGTAACACTAGAAACAAGCAACAGGTTTCAAGGAAACCCTATCGCGGAGCAGCACCGTCTGCGTTATCGTGCCATTATCCAAAGACAGGACTGGGATATTCCTCAAATAAATGAAATGGAATATGATCAGTACGACAACCCAGCCACAACCTATTTCATCTGGATGGATCAGATGGGTAAAGCACGAGGTGTTGCGCGATTTAACCCAACAGACAGACCCTTTATGATCAAGGATCATTTTGAGGAGCTGGTACAAGGCGATATACCTCAAGGAAAGGGGATTGTCGAAGGGTCAAGATTTTGTATAGACAAGACTTTACCCACCCGTCAAAGACAGCAAATTTCCCAGGAACTTGTCGTCGCTTCACTTGAATATGCGATCAGTACAGGCATACATGCAATCATTGGCATTATGTATCCAGTCTACTGGAAAAATTTGTTCATCAACAATGGATGGAATCCTGTGTGGCTAGGTAATATTGAGCGTACTCCTGATGGGAAAAGATCAAGGGTAGCAATTTTGCCTGTAAACGCAAACACACTATCCAAGGTCAGAAAAACGACAAAACTACACCATCAAATCAGCAGTTATGGATCAGGACAGCTTGTAAATCAGAATATAGCCGCCTAGATTATAGGGTTATTTACCGTAAAATGAAGTCTGCCTCAGAAAAATTATTTTTAAATTTTTCGTAACTCCCCAGCTTCTTTTTTCACGTAAATACGCGGTTTCAAGCGGAATACAGTCTAAAAATCCTGTTTTTTAATGGAAAAATGATCATATTTTAGTGGTTTTAAAAATAACGATTTATTTTTATCGTTATTTATCA
>JAJRRF010000071.1 GCA_024279735.1 Alphaproteobacteria bacterium | reverse complement strand
GCAGCTTTCGTACCCGTGAAGGTGCAAAAACCTTTGCCACCATCCGCTCCGTCATATCCTCAGCCAAAAAACAAAAACTCAATATCCTTGAAGTTTTGCAAAATCCTGGCTTGCTGGTTATTTAAGCTGGGGAGTTACAAAATATGATCATTTTTCCATTAAAAAACAGGATTTTTAGACTGTATTCCGCTTGAAACCGCGTATTTACGTGAAAAAAGAAGCTGGGGAGTTACTGTGAATGATTTTGTCCTGATCGTTTTGCCCCTTTGAGCCTTTTAGGGTAGGCCTGATTTCAGGTCTAAACCCATTCCAGCCAAGGGGGTTTTACACAAATTGACAATGTTCTGTAGGGGCAGCCCCATGAGTTTGCCTCCCGTCCCCTTAACACTTCCTTAACTGTTTTCCTTAACAATAGGGGTTCGTTGTGTTGCGTGTATTATTAGTTTTAGTATGGGAGTTGTATTATGAATAATGAAAATGCCCTTAATGGCTCTGTTGCTGTGTTTGCCCTTGCCGCCATGATGATGGCACCTGGCCAGGCTCATGCCCTGTCCCTCGGCCTTTCCAGCAAGCCGACCCTGCAAAATACCGTCCTGACATCCCCAGCAATCTTTACCCGTAACCAGGACAGGCCTGCGAAACTTATCAAGGTGTCGCGCGGCTCCAGCAAAAGCCCGTCCCTGGTTTCCGGCCTGACCTCACGGCTGAAGAAAAAACAGTTTAGCGACATCTATTTTACCAAAAAGACAGGTTCTATCCTGGAGGCTGAAGCCTGCAAGGACAACAAACGCTATTTCTTGCAGATCGCCCCTGACGGCGAAATTCTCCAGGCGACCAAGTTTGACAGCTGTATCAGCCCAAAAATCAAGAGCAATGCTGTCTCTGAGCTTGACCAGGAAGCGGCCACACCTGTCAGCATTGAGGAAGACCCCGCACCAAAGATACAGAAAAAAACTGTCCCCAGGGCGCAGCAAAAACCTTTGGTTCTCGCCCCCAAGGCCAAGCCACGCAAGACTGTCATATTGATGGACAGCCAGTCCCTGCTGGCAAAACAGGGCTACAGGCATATCTACGCACCGCGCAGCAGTTATTCAGGCATTATGGCCTGTAAGGACGGGATTGAATATGCCTTTAATACTGCCAGGAAGGTGGTAAGCTGGCAGGTTTTGCGGGCAAAGCGCAAGGCTCTGGGCAAATGTTTTGGCTATGGCAAGCAGATCTTGAGCAAAAAGGACTTGCTGACCATTATGCGCCGCCACGGCGACACCGAAATACGGGTTGTGCGCGAAACCCTGCCGCTGTTTGAGGCCTATTCCTGCCTGAAGGGACAACGCCGCCATGTCAAGATCAACCGCTGGGGCAATGACAATATCCGCAAGGTTGGCAAATGCTCATAAGGCGAAGGCCAGTCGTGACTGCCTCTATTGGTTGGGGGGAATAAATTTCTCCCCCTTTATCGGGTTCTGCTCAAGGCCAGCCCACAGGGAAAAATGGTGCAGCACAATGCCCGCTGCAACATTGACATTAAGGGATGCGCCGCTGCCAAACTGGCGGATATAGACAAAACTGTCACAAAATGCCTGCGCCTTGGCTGAAATGCCCGTGCCCTCATTGCCCATCAAAAAGGCTGTGTTGCCAGCAAAGGGATGGCTCTCGACAGGCTGGGCCTGCGCATTGATCTCAACCCCGACCAGGGAAAAGTCACTGCTTTTCAGATAGTCGGCCGCCTCTTCAAGACGGTAAAAGTGTCGCCGTGCGTTCAGGCCGCTGTCTGTGCCCATATGGCCAGTCTTGTTAAACTTGTTGCGCCCAACCACCAAGGTTTCAGAAACACCAAGGGCGTTGGCGGTACGCATCAGCCAGCCAAAATTATGATCATTGCTGATATTATGGATCACCAGGATACTTTGGGGAGGATTTGGGGAAGCTACAGTCCTGTCAGTCACACATCATCCCCCCAAACCCATTATTTTCCCTGCTTGCGCTTTTCTTCAGCCATCTTGTTGGCAAAAAAGCTGCCGAGCAAAATCAGCACTGCGACAACACCAAAACCGTTGACACCATGCAAGAACTGCTCCTGGTTAAACACGCCTGTTGCCTGCCATTCCATGAACAGCTTGTAAAACGTACCAATAGCAGTGGCCAGTAACATCAGAACCAGGATGGTCGGTGTCACCGGATTGCTGTCTGCTTTTTTCTGCTGCTTCTCAATCTGCTTCTTGCTCTGGAACTTGTGGACATTATCCTGCTGTTGCTTAATCTGTTTCTTGCCTTGAAGCTTATGGACTTTTGACATCTGGTATAACCCCGCCGTTAGATAAAATCAGGTCTGACTGTAGCGTATCAGACCTGATTCATCACCAAACGTCAATATTCAGTCACAATTTGCTTGTCCTAAAGGTTTTCCTCAACCCAACCCTTGATCTGGGGTGCACTCATCGCGCCAGACTTGCGCGCCACCTCTTCCCCGTTCTTAAACATGATAATGGTCGGGATGCCGCGTATATTATAGGCCCCGCCTGATTTCTGGTTGGCATCCGTATCCAGCTTGGCCAGGATAACCTTTGGTTCCAACTGCCCTGCTGCCTGGTGAAAGGCAGGAGCCATCATCTTGCAAGGGCCGCACCATTCCGCCCAAAAATCAACCACAACAGGCAGGTCACTTTTTTTCAAAAACCCTGAAAAATTATTGTCATTGAGGTTGACTGGAACACCCTTAAACAGGTTATTGGAACATTTTCCGCATTTTGCCTCAAGTGCAGGCTTGTCTTCTGGCAACCTGTTTAATGCGCCGCAGGAGGTGCAGACGACTTTTTTTGCTGTTTCTGACATGGTTCTCTCACTCTTGAAATATTTGATTTATAACCCAAATATAGGGTTCAGGCAGGTGTTGGTTACCATATTCCGTGACATGGACAATGAAATTGGTCAAGCCTTGCCAATACTTTTATCCCTGCCTTCCACCTTAATTCAAGAAGAAAACCATAATGAATAATACAGACTATCTTCCTGACAACACCCGTGTCTATGCCATTGGCGATATTCACGGCGGCATCAACCTGCTGGAAAAGCTGGTTGGGGTGATTGAGGCCAATGAGCTTATCCTGCCCAAGAAGGAAAACCTCTATTTGATATTCCTGGGGGACTATATTGACCGGGGCATGGCCTCGAAACAAGTGGTTGATTTTCTGCTGCATAAGCTACCGCCACAGTTTAAGACTGTGTTTATCAAGGGCAACCATGAAGACATGATGCTGGAGGCAATAGACTGTGATGACAAGGACGCAGTGCAAAAGTTTGACTTCTGGTTTTATAATGGCGGCCAGAACACAATCCTATCCTATGGTGTCGCCTCCTCAAACCATCATGATGTCATGATGGGGCAGCTTGAAGAGAACCTGAGTAAGCAGCACCGAAATTTCTACAGAAGCCTGCTGACCCGTTTTGAAATTGGCAACTATTTTTTCTGCCATGCTGGTATACGGCCAGATATTGCCCTGAAAGACCAGAAAGATAACGAACTGATGTGGATCAGAAGCCTGTTCCTCGAATCCAACAGGGAATTTGAAAAAATAATAGTCCACGGCCACACCCCAGAAAAACCTAACCACTACGGCAACAGGATTGGTATTGACTATGGCTCTGTGATGAGCGGAAAGTTGACTGCGGTGCGGCTGGAACAGGATGGCAGCCACGAGTTCATGACCGTCAACCATGATGAGGACTGGTCTGACTAAGGGTTAACCATTTCTTCATAGATATAGACGCAGACTCTTAGGGGATATTCACCCCCAATGAGGTACTCCGCGATGACAAACCACAATGATATTGACCTGTTCCTTGAAATGCTCAGTGCAGAACGCGGCGCATCTGACAATACATTAGAGGCATACCAACGTGATCTGGGGGATTTCCTTGGCTTTGCCCATAAAAGCAATTTAGAGGCTGTCAATATTCAGCCAGAACATATCAGGACATGGCTGGAAGAGCTTTCCAGGCTGGAACTCGCAGTCTCGACTAGGGCACGAAAGTTGTCTGCTGTCCGCCAGTTTTTCCGCTTCCTGTTTATGGAAAATATCAGGACAGATGACCCCGCCGCAGATATTGAAGCACCGCGCATCAAGCGGCCTTTGCCCAAGGTTCTGAGCATTGAGGAAGTGGACACCCTGCTCGACAAGGCACGGCTTGACTGGGAGGGGGAGAGTAGACCCATTCCACGCTCCAAGGCGTTGCGGCTCTATTGCCTGCTCGAAATCCTCTATGCCACTGGACTGCGTGCCACTGAGCTTGTCTCCCTGCCCCGTTCTGTGCTGCGCTCAGATGAGCGTTTCCTGACCATCAAGGGCAAGGGAGGCCGTGAACGCCTGATTCCGCTAAACAGCACAGCCATTTCTGCGATACGCGAATATAACAGCCTGGAAAAGGAACTTGCCAGCAACCCCTCTCAGAAAAATAGAGCTTCTGCAAAAAAAGTATCACAGTGGCTGTTTCCTTCCGTGGGCAAACAGGGACACCTCACCCGACAACGATTTGCCCAAGAGCTGAAGAAACTGGCTGGCCGCGCTGGAATTGAGGAAAGCCGGATTTCCCCCCATGTGCTGCGCCATGCCTTTGCCAGCCATCTTCTCGAACGGGGTGCAGACTTGCGTGCTGTGCAACAATTACTCGGTCACGCAGATATTTCTACCACCCAAATCTATACCCATGTCCTTGCAGAGAGATTGCAAAAACTGGTCCAGGATCATCACCCCTTGGCACAAAACCCGGTTCAGCAAGATAGCCCGCAGGCTTGATACCATCGGTTTCCCTGTCTTGATCAGTAAAATATATCGCTGAAAACCTTGCCAAACCTTGACATGGAAGACTGCCCAGTTCATTTTGGTAAAAACAAAACAGCCAGATATTTTTAGGTGAAAAATTATATGCGTACCTACCTGACGTTTGAAAGACCAGTCGCCGAGCTGGAGAGCAAACTTGCCCAGCTGGAAACCGGAACAGATGAGAACGATTCTGTTTCT
Organism: Alphaproteobacteria bacterium; assembly: GCA_024279735.1. Classification (GTDB taxonomy): domain Bacteria; phylum Pseudomonadota; class Alphaproteobacteria; order Rhizobiales; family JAJRRF01; genus JAJRRF01. Next base: position 15,684 of record JAJRRF010000071.1, on the reverse strand, counting down.
GTCGATGAAGAGGTCAAGACCCTCAAGGTCAAAGCCAGGCTGGCACTGAAGGCAGCCTATAAGGATCTAAAATCTTGGGAAAAGACCCAGGTTGCCCGACATCCCGACCGCCCGCATTTCAAGGACTATATCAATGAACTGATTGATGATTTCACCCCCCTGGCTGGAGACCGCTATTTTGGTGATGACGATGCCCTGATTGGCGGGCCGGGACGTTTTAATGGCCAGGCCGTCATGATTATCGGTCATGAAAAAGGCTCTGATACAGAATCCCGCCTCAAGCATAATTTTGGCATGGCACGGCCTGAAGGCTACCGTAAGGCTGTACGGCTAATGGATATGGCAGAAAAGTTTGGCCTGCCCATCCTTGCCCTGGTTGATACTGCTGGAGCCTATCCTGGTATTGGCGCGGAAGAGCGCGGCCAGTCAGAGGCCATTGCCCGCTCAACAGACCGCTGCCTGTCCCTCGAAGTCCCGATGATCTCAACCATTATCGGTGAAGGCGGTTCTGGCGGGGCGATTGCCATTGCGGCTGCGAACCATGTTATTATGCTGGAACACAGCTTTTATTCTGTAATTTCACCTGAAGGTGCGGCCTCAATCTTGTGGCGTGATGCTGCCAAGGCGGAAGAGGCAGCCAGCAATATGAAAATCACAGCCCAGGATCTTATGGAGCTTGGTATTATTGACACCATTGTCCCCGAACCGGTTGGCGGCGCACACCGTCACAGGGAAGAGATGATCCAACGCCTCAGCAAGGCCTGGGACAACAGCCTGAAAGAACTGGGCAGTATGTCCCCTGCTGAAATAAAACAGCACCGCCGGGACAAATACCTAAAAATGTCACCGATGTAAAACTGGGCAAGTTGAAAATTTGCAACGCTCCGTATGCTTTATGATAAACTTCAATATAATTAACTTTTAGTTTACCTAGAATCACCATAGGCTGACAAAAGGTTTATTTTCTCTAATTGAAGAAATGATAAAGTGCGTATATTTGACCAGCATCTTTTCAAGACTATCCAGCAATGGACTGCCCCTTTCATGAGGCTGGTGGTGTTGGCTGTGTGCCTGCCATTACTGGTGAATGGCTGTTCTGGCGGACCTGACCTGGACAAGGTGCACCCTTCCATGTTGCCAATCCCCGCTGAAGCAAGCTACAGCCTGGAAAAAATGTCGATGACAAAGGGCGCGCCGATTTTTGTCCGTATCTTCAAGGAAGAATCCGAGTTTGAGGTCTGGAAAAAACGCTCTGATGGCTATTATTACCATTTCAAGACCTATCCTATCTGTAACTGGTCCGGCAAGGTTGGCCCCAAGCAGCGCAATGGTGACCGCCAAGCCCCTGAAGGATTCTATACTATCTGGAACGGGCTGATGAATCCCAAAAGCCGCTATCACCTGGCCTTTAACTTGGGATACCCCAACAAGCTTGACCGCGCCTTTGGCAGGACGGGCAAACATCTTATGGTGCATGGTGACTGTTCATCTGCTGGCTGTTATGCCATGACTGATGCTTTGGTTGAAGAAATCTATGCCATTGCCCGTGAGGCCTTTGCTGGGGGACAAAAGGGCTTCCAGGTTCATGCCTTTCCGTTCCGCATGACAAAGGCCAACATGAAGCGTCACCGCAAAAAACGCTGGTCTCGTTTTTGGCACAACCTCAAACAGGGACATGACCTGTTCTTGCGCACTCGAAAACCGCCTACTGTAGATGCCTGTTCCAGACGTTATGTCTTTAATGCCCATTTCTATAATGGCAGGCCTAAAAATGCGTCAGCTCCCTGCCCTGGCTATAAAAAGATAAAGGTTGCAGATTTTCCGAAATCTATTGTCAGCACTGCCGCATTACAATCGACCTCTGGCACAATGACAGGGCAATAATCCTTGATGCCCCTTATCAAATATTTTCTGGTGCTGGTTCTTTTGGGACTGTTCTGTGCCATCCTGATCATGGAAACGGGGCCAGGACGCGATATTGGCCGCTGGATTTTTGGGACATCCTTCGCCCAGCTTGAACGCGACTGGAAACGCCTGAGGGGAGAAAAAAAATCTGCAAAAAAACTGGACCTTAAGCTTTTGGAACAGCAATTGTCCCAAAATGGGTTCAGGGCTGGTGATCCTGTCCTGATCCGTATCTTCAAGGTTGAAAACAGGCTTGAGGTCTGGCTGAAGAAACAGGAACATTACGCGCTGTTCAAGAGCTATCCCATCTGTGCCTGGTCAGGACAGTTAGGACCCAAACTGAAACAGGGTGACAAACAATCTCCTGAAGGCTTTTACAGTGTGGGGCAAAATCAGCTCAATCCCAAAAGCAAATATTACCGCTCCTTTAACCTGGGATACCCCAATGCCTATGACCGTTCTTTTGGGCGGACAGGAAGTTTTCTGATGGTGCATGGGGATTGTAAATCGGTCGGCTGCTATGCCATGACAGACCCATTCATGGGAGAAATCTGGCATCTGGTTACAGCCGCCTTTCAAAATGGCCAGCACAAGTTTCAGGTTCAGGCATTGCCCTTTGCCCTGACCAAAGCTAATCTTTTGCGCTATAGCGGCCATAAATGGCTTCCGTTCTGGAAAAGCCTGAAACCTGGTTATGACCTGTTTGAACAGACCCACCTGCCACCTGTTGTCACGATCAGTGACAAGGCATACCGTTTTGCCACTTCCAGGCTCTGACATGCTTCCTTCAGAAGGCGGCTATTGGGCTGCTTGAGCCCGTGCCTGTGCCACATACATGTCTGACAGTTCTGTATGGGCGGCATTTATCCGCTTTGACATCGCTATTAGATATTGCATGGCTTCTGACGGCAACGCGACATTATGGAACTGGTCTGGGTGATATTCCTTTGCCATCCTGTGATAGGATTTCTGGACTTCTGCCCTGCTGGCTGTCGTTGGCAAGCCAAGAACAGCATAAGGGTTATGGGCATCAACCTTGTTAAACTTGCCCATCAGCTGGTCTGCCTCTTCAGGGCGATTAATCTTTTCGATCTGAACAATGGAATGCTTTGAGATATAGTTCTGCTTGCCTTCATATGTTGTGAACTCCAGATATTGCTTGCTGTCATTAATGGCTTCCCTCAGGGAAGCTGTCTGGGTTACAACAATATTGCCGCTCAGTATCCGTCCATTTGCCAGTTCAATCCTGACTGGTAGAGCCTTTTCCTGCAAATAACTGCCATTGTCACGGTCAAACATATTCCTGATCCCTGTTCTCAATAAGTATGTTACATCTATTGAAAACAAGCCTTGCAGGAATCATGCAAACCTGGCTGGCAAAACCAAGAAAATATCCTTATAGTTAAAAACTGGTCAATGCTGCACCAGCTACACTCAGAACATTGAAGATGAAGATTGCTTCTCAGTTTTCTTGCCACCGTAAGACCGCATGTGCGTATGACGGTTGACTTCTGTATAGGCAATATTGATGCGCTGGGACATCGTCATGATATATTCAAGAACCTCTGAAGGCAAATCCACGTTCAGATATCTGTCAGGATGGTATTTCTTGGCCTTTTGATGATAGGCGTGCTGAACATCAATCACATCAGTGTCCTCATCAACGCCCAATAATTCAAAAGGATCATAGTCCTGGTTCTTCTGGAGCTGGTCGGCTTCCTTTTGCTCATCAACGCTTTCAATATGAACAATTGACTTCTTGGAGATATATTGCAAGGTGTCCTGCGTCGTCGAAAACTCAATAAACTGCTTACTATCATTGAGAACCTCATTCAGGCTTTTGACATGGGGAATTATCAGTTGCCCAGTCAGGATTCGCTTGCCTTCCATCTCAACCTTGACAGAAACGGTTTTCAGCTGTTGGCCAGTACTCTCATCATACATATTGTTAAAGTCCCATATCCGGTCTGATAAAATATTATGCCACAGTTTTTATATCTTGTAGTCCATAACAAAAACTGGCATGAACTAAAAAAATAAGTTACACGCGCCTTTAGCGTAACACTGTAATGTTACAGACTTGTTAATTTCTTTCTGAAAAGTCCTTTTCTTTTTTGTTGATAGTATGATGACCATCAGAGGACTGGATGAATACTCATTGGATAGCCGAATGAAACTGCGAAATATTGCTATTATTGCCCATGTTGACCATGGCAAGACTTCACTGATTGATGTCCTTCTCAAACAGTCGGGCGTGTACCGTGACAATGAAACCACGACTGAACGGGCAATGGATTCAAATGATATTGAACGCGAACGCGGCATCACCATTCTGGCAAAATGTACCAGTGTGGAGTGGAAAGGTGTCCGCATCAATATTATTGATACCCCTGGCCATGCTGATTTTGGTGGTGAGGTAGAGCGTATTTTGAGCATGGTTGATGGCGTGATTGTACTTGTTGACGCTGCTGAAGGCCCAATGCCCCAAACAAAATTTGTGGTTTCCAAGGCTCTTAAACTTGGCCTGTGCCCTATCGTGGCTGTCAACAAGATTGACAAACCCGAAGAGCGTCATGAAGAAGTAATTGACGAAGTGTTTGACCTGTTCTCCAACCTTGATGCTGGCGAGAAGCAACTGGATTTTCCAATGTTGTATGGTTCTGCCAAACAGGGCTGGATGTCCAAGGACCCAGAAGGCCCAAAGGAAAATATGGATGCCCTGTTCGATATGGTTCTTGAGCATGTTCCTGAGCCTACGGTTGAAGAAGGGCCGTTCAGGATGCTAGCTGTCACGGTCGAATCCGATCCCTTTCTTGGTCGGATTTTGACAGGACGTATTGCCTCCGGTACCGCCCTCACCAATGCCCCTATTCATGCCATTGGTATAGATGGAGAAATTATTGAAAAGGGAAAAATTTCCAAGATATTGGCCTTTCGCGGCCTGGAACGCACACCTATTGACCAGGCAGAGGCTGGTGATATTATTGCCATTGCAGGCATGTCCAAAGCCACTGTGGCCGACACATTGTCTGACCCTTCCATAAAAGAACCCATTGACGCGCAGCCCATTGACCCGCCTACCATTTCCATGACCTTCCGTATCAATGACGGGCCTTTTGCCGGACAAGAAGGCAGCAAGGTACAAAGCCGTATCATTCGCGAACGCCTGATGTCTGAGGCTGAAGGCAATGTTGCCCTCAAGATTTCAGAAACAGCAGATAATGACGCGCTGGAAGTATCTGGTCGCGGCGAACTGCAACTTGCTGTCCTGATTGAAAACATGCGCCGTGAAGGCTTTGAACTGACTGTATCACGCCCCCGCGTGGTCTATCAGAAAGATGAAAAAGGCAACAAACTTGAGCCAATTGAGGAATGCACCATTGATGTTGACGAGGAACACAGCGGTACAGTCGTCAAAAAAATGGCTGAACGCAAGGGCGACATGGTTGAAATGCGTCCCTCCGGTGTTGGCCGCCAGCGTATTGTATTCCATGTGCCCTCACGCGGCCTGATTGGCTATCTGTCTGAACTGATGACAGACACCAAGGGCACCGCGATCATGAACCGTATTTTTCATAACTACGCCCCACATAAAGGTAAGATCCAGGGACGGCGCACGGGCGTTCTGCTTTCTAACGGCCAGGGCGAGGTTGTTGCCTTTGCCTTATTCAAACTTGAAGATCGCGGTGCCATGATGGTATCCCCACAAACCAAGGTTTATGAAGGCATGATTATTGGCCAACACACACGCAGCAATGATCTTGTCGTCAACTGTCTGAAAGGCAAACAGCTCACCAATATGCGTGCTTCTGGCAAGGATGAAGCCGTTGCCCTGACCACCCCAAAAATCTTGACCCTTGAAGAGGCTCTTGCCTATATCAATGATGACGAACTGGTAGAAGTCACTCCCGAAAATATCCGTCTGCGCAAGCGTCACCTCAAGGAGGTTGACCGCAAACGCGAATCACGCTCTGGCGCATCAGACTAACCAGCTATACAAATTATGACAACAAGACCTGTTTCCCTGTACCCGTTTCTGTCATACTGGCAATGAAGGTACAGGGATTTTTTATGGCTGATATTTTTACTCCAAAAGTCCGCAGCAGGGTGATGGCCTCTATCAAGGGTAAAAACACCAAACCCGAACTGCTGCTCAGGAGAGGGCTTCATGCAAAAGGCCTGCGCTACAGACTGCATGACAGGTCATTGCCTGGCCAGCCTGATATGATATTTCCCCGGCATGATGCTGTCCTGTTTGCCCATGGCTGTTTCTGGCACGGCCATCCCGATTGTCACCTGTTCAAGTGGCCCAAAACCAGGCCGCGTTTCTGGAGAAGAAAAATAGGGAAGAATATCAGACGGGATGAAACCAATGTTGCCCTGCTGCTTGAGGAAGGCTGGCGCACTGGTATTGTCTGGGAATGCGCCCTGAAAGGCAAGACCAGGCTGCCCTATCATGATGTTATCAGCCAGTGCCATGAATGGGTTCTTTCTGACATCGCAATGCTGGATATTGAGGGAAAAACACATTAAGCATTGGAAGGAGGACGGAACGCAACAAGGGAGCAAAAGTGTCTGCTGAAATTCGTGGAGCTGGATGACGGGAGTATAAGCCAAAAAACCGATAAACCTGGACACAAAAAAAACGCTGCCCCTTTTTCAAGGAACAGCGTCTTATTTTCACACGTCTAGACCAAGTGGCCTAAGCGAGATATTGCAAGTGACTTACTTGGCAACTGGAGCAGCTGGTGTAGTCGCTTTGGCAGCTGGTGCAGGAGCCTGTCCTGGGTTAACCTGCATCTGCTGTGGTCTTGGAGCATAACCATAAGGTGCATAACCGTTATAACCGTTATAGCCATAACCGTTACCGGCAAAGTTAGTGTTGCCATTGCCTTTCCAAGCTGTGTCAGCTTTAGCATTGCCGTTAAAGCCAAAACCAAAGTTTCCGGAAGCATTGCCGTTACCTGAACCGTTTGCAGCTGCATTGCCGTTACCGTTGCCATAACCATTGCCAAAGCCATTGGCGTTATTGCGGCCATAGCCGTTAGCAGCACCATAACCGTTATTGCCAGCGTTATAGCCGTTATTGCCACGGTATGCACCATTGCCCTGGTAAGCACCATTTCCACGGTAAGCTGTATTGCCCTGACCGTTACCAGCTACATTACCATTGCCCTTGAAATTTCCGCCCATGTTAAAGCCGAAATTTCCGTTAGCATTACCAGTACCTGAACCGTTAGCAGCACCATTGCCTGCGCCATTACCAGCACCGTTGCCCCAGCCATTACCATTGCCGTTATTCCAGCCCCAGGCACTTGCAGCAGTCGTAGCAGCAAAAGTCAAAGCAGTTGCAATCATTGCAGTTCTAATCATTTTCATGGTCTTGATCCTTTAAATGTCTATCTATAATTTTGGCAGAAGAGGAATTCTTCCAGCCATCGCCTCGTTGCTTTAATCATGAAATGAAGCGTCATCCCTGATCATCATGACCACATATAAACACACAACATACTTATATTCAAATACATTAATACAATTGGATTAACGGGAAATTAACACTTTTAAGGAGTGTAAGTGGTGCAGCAAGCATGCCTCACCCTGCAACATATTGCCAGCTTACTTATAAATCAGGCGATTAACTGTTGCATAGGTTGCAACACCCCAGATTATTCAGGCTCTCAACAAAATTGATACATCACAAATGGTGCGTTGTTTTGTCGCAATTACAGGACTTTTCTACCACCATTATACCTCATTTTTGAGGCCTGTTTCAGACAAAACAGTCCAATAACAAAAAGAATCACTTGTTAAAAGTGCAATCACCTTGATAAAATCACTGAGCAATAAGGATGACTCTTTTCCAAACCCTATAATATATAATGGCTTCCATGACCAAGCACGCCTTATGGGCAAAACCACCCAAAACAATATTACGCCAGACGGGCAAAGCCTTGCACCAATATGACATGATCCGTGAAGGGGACAGAATTCTTCTCGGCTTGTCAGGCGGTAAGGACAGTCTTGCCCTGCTTCATGTGCTTCATCATTTCCAGAAAGCAGCCCCTGTTTCCTTTTCAGTAGGGGTGATAACCGTTGACCCAATGTCTCATGATTTTTCGCCTGAACCGCTCATTCCCTATATAGAATCGCTTGGCTTGGACTATCACTTTATAAGGGAGCCTATTATAGAGCGTGCCAAAACCCATATGGAAGGGGACAGTTTTTGCTCTTTCTGTTCCAGGATGCGGCGCGGGGTGATGTATAGCACTGCAAGAAAGCATGGCTATAACGTGCTTGCCTTGGCACAGCACCTTGATGACCTGGCTGAAAGCTTTTTGATGTCGGCGTTTCATGGCGGCAAGCTCAAGACCATGAAGGCGAATTATACTATCGGGGACGGGGACTTGCGGGTGATCCGCCCCTTCGCCTTTGTTCGGGAACGCCAGACAGCCGCCTTTGCCCAACAGGCGCAGCTTCCTGTCATACATGACAATTGCCCTGCCTGCTTTGCCATGCCCACCGCCCGCCAGCATATGAAAGAATTGCTGGCGCAGGAAGAAACGCTGAACCCGAAACTGATGGACAGCCTGAAATCTGCCATGCAGCCCCTGATTGGGCGCAAGACCGTTGAGGAATAGTCAGCTCAGTCTCGTTCAGGGGATAGTTAACCCATTGATGCATATCTGACTTTGTCATCCTGAACTTGATTCAGACTCCATAATCCCAGGATTTTGATATGTCTTTGGGCATTCATCCTGCCTCACTTTAGCTTTCGGGATTATAGATTGTGGATCAAGTCCACAATGACAAAATACCTGGAAGCTAAAGTGATTTTAAGTCATGGTTTTCCTTATCCGAAATCGGGGTTAATGATGGCGCGAACCATGACGGCGGAAGGAACGGATATAAAAATGTCTGCCAGAATGGTGTCTTCTGCCATGTCTGTGACAATGCCTTTTGCGTCCCCACCTTCTGTAATGGCTATGGCATCTATGGGAACGCCATCTGGAAACATGATGTCTTCCCCGATGATGGCCTCTGCTGTGATGTCCGCGTCCGCGCCCCCGCCTGGTCAGGCTATAGACATGCAATACCTTGTCTGAGGCAGCCGCCGATACAGTTCCCCGGCTTTGTTTAGCCTGTGCTATCGGGGAAAATACTACAAAGAGGGACATTATAAGTCCCATAGACAATAATTTACAATAATGCTTCATCATACTGTTCCTTACTTTAATATAATCAAATGAATATTGAATCAATTTTCCATATCAATACTCAAAAACAGTTAGGGCTTGGGATTGACCTATGTCAAATGCATATTATGCAGCTATTGTTTCGTCCCTTTACATTTTCTATAAAGTATTTGGTTAAACACTGGGACCAGGTTCTTGCCAAAATGGTTGACCCATAGGCTGACCAGCTTGGTTGTCACATATAGTCTGCAAAATTTGCACCCCGCCTTGATGTCTCCCATCTGTGGCCTGAACCCTGTGACGCAGCGATCCTTCACCCTAAACTCTGGACGGAACGAGAAGCTGATTTTCTTAATGTCACCAGTTTTTGTTTTTACATCACAAGAAAGGGGTTGCTGTGAAAATTCCGTCTTTCCCTCCTTGTTTAGGATAACTTCCAGCACCTTGTCCCGCGCCATCTTGATCGTCATGTCACAGGTCGCACTGCGGACATTGATCAGGCTTCTGGACATATTGGTCATCTTGCTGGCGAAAGATTCGCGGTATTTGTTAAGCTTCTTAATGTCAAAGGCCTGGTTCAATATGGTTTCAAGCTCCTCTTCATCCACCACAACAGGGATCGTACATTCCAGGTCTTTGCCCTCTGCGGCTGGGTGGTCAATCATTCCTTGGAGACGCGCCAGGCAGGTCTGCACAGCACGGACTGTTGGCTTGTCAGACTCCTTTTCCTCAAAGGCTTCAGTGGTGGCAGACATGACAGAAAAAGCCAGCAACGATACCAAAACGATTTTTGCATAGGATAAGCGCATATGAGTATTCCAGACAAGTCAGAAGGGTAGGGTAGGGTAGGGTAGGGTAGGCAGGACGTGCCTCACAGATGGCAGTATAATAAGGGCTATTTTTCGGCATAGCACCCACGCTCTCACCAAAACAGATTATTTGATAGTTTTTATTGCATATATTTATTATTAAAATAAAGACTTGCACGGCATTAAGAATTTATAAGGCATATTTTGTTACCTTTAGGCAAGAACCTGACACCATTCACAAAATTCTGTGACCTCATGAAATAATCAAAGCCCTGCCAAAAGCAGGAATTTGCCGTTTCAATATGTCCCCCTTTTGTGAGCCAGTACCTTTTGTGTCTTGTATTTTTTGAGGAACGATGCGTCATGACAGTTATATATAGCTCAGCCAAAAAAATAGGCCTTTCCGCCCTAGTTCTGTTCGCCGTCCAGCCAGTCATGGCACAGACATTTGATCCCCTCAACCATCCATTGCTTAAAATCAGCCAGGATAAGGCCGTAGGCGCACAAGACCCCAAATCGGTCAGGGGGGTTGTCAAGCCCAATGCGCAAGCCTCTATAGCCACTGACCTGGTAGCCAAAATTACGAAAATTACTGTCAAGGAAGGAGACCGCTTCAAGAAGGGAGACCTGCTTGTTACCTTTAATTGCGGACGCTACTTTGCTGACCTGAAAGCTGCCCAGGCTGAATACAGGGCAGAATCAGTCACCTATAAGACAAATCTCCGCCTCAATAAAAGACGGGCAATTGGCCGCTCTGAAGTTGATATTGCCAAGGCAAAGATGGAACGGGCAGCCGCTGCTGTGACAGGTATCAGGGTCAAGACTGCTGACTGCAAGATCGAGGCTCCCTTTAATGGGCGTGTCGTAGAGCGTCAGGCCAATGAGCATGAATTTTCTGCCCAGGACAAGCCGCTATTTACCCTTCTTGATGACAGTTCGCTTGAAGTTGACCTGATTGTGCCTTCACGTTGGCTGACCTGGCTTCGTAAAGACAGCGCATTTGAATTTATAGTTGATGAAAATGCCCGAACCTACCAGGCCAGCATCGTCCGTATTGGTGCAGCAGTTGACGCTGTCAGCCAAACAATCAAGGTGACCGGACGGTTCAAAAAGACACCGGATGATGTTTTGTCAGGGATGAGCGGCACAGCACTTTTTCGCACAAAAAATGATGCCCTTGCCCTCAATCAATAAGGTTTCTATGCTTTAAATATATTTTTACATCCCTGTATTGTTGCTTCTATTGTATTAAGGTACTCACATGCGTCACACCCTATCAACTGCAAAAAAAATGTCCCCTGACACATCAACCAAACAAACAAACCCTGGAGTTTCTACACTAAAGGGACAAAATACCAATATACCTACTGGCAAACCATCATCGCAGAAAAATACTGCCAAGCCAGCAACTCGGCTCAAAAAAGTATCCGCGAGCCAGGACAACAACGCAACAGCGCAAGAACGGCAGGGCAAGCCTCTACATGTGGCTTCTCAAAAAACAACGCCTAAAATTTCAACAGTCTCTCCTGAGCAAAATAATAGCCGAATATTACAGGTTCTGATTTCTTTGGAAAAAGAGGTGCGCCAAGTCGAAAGCATCAAGGCTCTGCAATATCTGGCCGTCAATGAGACACGCAAACTGGTACAGGCCAGACAGATTTACATGTTTGAGGCCACCTTGCCAGGGTCAGACAAGTTTCAGGTCAAGGCCGTCTCCAGCATCACAACACCGGATCGCAACCTTCCTGTTATCCAGTGGTTTGAACGGATGACAAAAGCCATGTCCGAAGATGTCGGCAGCGGCCAGCCCAATATATTCAAGATCCCGACCTATTGCCAGGATGACCAGGAAATCAAGACCTACCCTTTTGGTCATATGCTCTGGATTCCCCTGAAGGCTCATGATGGCAAGGTCTTTTCTGGCATGATGCTGGCACGCGAACGCGAATGGACGGAAGCTGAAAGCAATATAGCAACGCAGCTGGCCGAGATCTACGCCCATGCCTGGAGTGCCCTACTGGGCAGGAACAGGCTGTCCAAACCCCGCAAGATCACGTCCAAACTCATGTTGGGTACTGCACTTGCTGTATTTTTGGCCGGATTCATTCCTGTATCAATGAATACCCTTGCCCCTGTCGAGGTTGTGGCACAGAAGCCGTCAATCGTCGCCGCCCCGATTGACGGGGTGATTGAACAGATTTTTGTCAGGCCAAACAGCCCAGTCAAAAAGGGGCAACCGCTGTACCAGTTCGTGAACACAAAACTGCGCAATGATTATGAAGTCTCCAAACGAGCTGTCACTGTGGCTCAGGCAAAATATAGGAAAGCCATTCAGGGATCTTTTTCCAGCTCTGAAGCCAAACATGACATTGCCACCGCAAAGGCCGAACTGGAACTGAAAAAGGCAGAAAGCCTGTTTGCCAAAGAGAATTTTCAAAAATCAGTGGTCTGGTCACCGGAAGACGGCCTTGCCATCTTTCATTCAAAGGAGCAATGGCTCGGCATACCTGTCAAGACAGGGGAAAAAATTATGACTGTCATTTCCGGGAATCGGGCAGAGGTCAGGATTGACCTGCCCGTCAGCGATGCCATTGTCCTGAAGGAAAAGGCCAGGGTCAAGGTCTTTCTCGATTCCGACCCAATGAACCCGATTGAGGCTATCATGACCCATGCCAGCTATCATGCCACCCCTACCCTGGATCAGCAGTTGGCTTACCGTGTCCACGCCAGTTTCAGCAAGCAGAACCAGACCCCGCCGCGTATCGGATTACGCGGCACCGCCCAGATTTTTGGTGAGAAGACCACCCTGTTTTTTTACCTGTTCCGTCGCCCGATTGCCGCCGCCCGCCAGATGTTTGGCATCTAGTTCCTATTTCAATTGGAAAAGTTATGAACCTTATCGTCAAGCTCAGTGTATTTTTTGCCCTGGTCTCAGGCCTGGTCTTTATATATGTCACACCTGACCCCGCAAGACAGGAAGCCCAAGGACTTAAGGGAAAAGAAGAAAGGCAATTGGCTCAGCAACACAAGTTCAGGGCGGACAAGCAGAAAATTCTTGACCAGGTGATCCAATATAAAAAGCAAGCAGACAAATGGCTGGACCTGACAAACAACCCCAAGGCCTATACAGGCGGCGGAACAACTGAATATGCCAAACAGGTCAAGCTTGTGGCGGCATACCGACCCAAAATTGAGCAAACCCGCGCCAAGCTCTACCAGGTGCAACGCTGCCTCGAATCTTCATTCTCAAGCGGCGAGATCAGGCAATGCAAACAGGCATATGCCAAAATATACCCGTCACGGCTGCGTGCATTAAGCAAGGTGACCCTTGATGAAAAGCAGACATAGCGCATAGAGCAAGGGCGACTGCCCCAACCTGCTTGCAGGTTGCTCTAGGCTCGTTTGACAAGATTATACCCATCATAAAGATCTGGAGCTAGGCATGGATATTTCCGAACAACAGCAAGGGGCACAGACAAAAGAAACGCCTGCCCCAGGACAGGAACAACCTGTCTCAATGCCTAGGCTACGACTGGAACTGCAACTGAACAGGGGGGCTGCCCTTCAGGATGGTTCTCCGGGCTGGATGTTGTTTGATCCTGTCCGACACAAATATTTCCAGCTCAACCAGGATGACATTACCCTGCTCAAATACTGGTCTTTGGGTGACCCTGCCACAATCGCACAAAGGGCTGGCCAGGATATTGGCCGTCCTGTCCAGATTGAAGAGATTGAAGATTTCTTTAAGTTCCTGCTCTCAAACGGTCTGACTGAAGACTCCGCCCAAGGCAGTTACAAGGATTTTTATGAACAGCACCAGGCTGGCCAACAGAGCTGGCACCAAAAATTACTGCACAGCTACCTGTTTTTCCGCATCCCTATGGTGCATCCAGAAAAGTTCCTGAAACGCACCTTGCCAACCTTTGAGTTTTTATTTTCAAAGGCCATGCTGGTGATGGTTGCCGTTCTCACGCTGGTTGGGCTGTATTTTGTGGGCCGCCAATGGGATGAGTTCACCAATACCTTCCTGTTTTTCTTCTCCCTTGAAGGGGCGATGTATTATGCAATCTCGCTCATTTTCGTCAAGATTGCTCATGAGCTGGGACATGCCTATATGGCAACCCGGTATGGCTGCCGCGTCCCCACTATGGGCGTGGCTGTCCTGTTGATGATGCCCCTGCTCTATACGGATGTCACCGATGCCTGGCGACTGAAGGAAAAACGCAAACGTCTGATGATTGATGCCGGCGGCATGTTTGTAGAACTCTATATTGCAGGGATTGCCACCTTTTTATGGGCTTTCCTGCCAGACGGTTCGCTGCGTTCCATCGCCTTTATTGTCGGGACAACCAGCTGGATTATGAGTATCCTCGTCAACCTCAACATGTTTATGAAGTTTGACGGCTATTACATCTTTTCAGATGCGCTGGGTGTCCCCAACCTACAGGAACGCAGCTTTGCCCTTGGACGCTGGAAAATGCGCGAATTGCTGTTTGGGATAAAATCTCCAATCCCTGAGGTCTTTTCAGACAGGATGCGGCGCACATTGATTAGCTTCGCCTGGGGGGTATGGATATACCGTTTCTTCCTGTTCCTCGGCATTGCCTTCCTGATCTACAGCTTTGCCTTCAAGGTACTTGGCATCTTCTTGTTTGCCGTCGAGATTATCTGGTTTCTGGCCATGCCGGTCTATAAGGAACTCAAGGAATGGTGGTCATTAAGGACAATTATTATGAAAACGAATAGAACCAAGATTACCGCCGCCCTCACTGTCATGATGGTTGCCCTGTTTGTCACACCCTGGTCCAGCAAGGTAAAGGTGCCTGCCATCATTACAGCTGAAAACCAGTCCAGTATTCACCCCCTCGCCGATGGACAGATTGTCAAGATTCACATCACAGAAGGCCAGCAGGTTCGCCAGGGACAGATCTTGCTTGAATTACGCTCCCCCCTTCTCAGCTTCCAGATACAGCAGAGTAAAAAACATATTGCCTTGCTCAAGACTCTTTTGGGCAGGCGTAGTGCCGACAAGACAGACCGAGCCAACTCTTTGGTTCTGACCCAGGAACTTGGGGCAGAACAGGACAAGCTTCTTGGTATGAAAAAACAATTGTCTGACCTGACCATTCGCGCCCCATTTGATGGCCATATTAGAGACCTTGAACCCACCCTTCATGAAGATGAGTGGATCAATACATCCTTACAACTGGCAACCCTCGTTGCCCCTGGCAAGCAGGTTGTTCGCGGCTATGTCAGTGAACAAAATCTCTGGCGACTGAAAGAGGGCAATGCTGGGAAGTTTATCCCTGAAGACCCTGCCCGTCCTACCTTTGAGGTTCAGCTCCACTCCATTGATGCGATAGGCACGACCAAACTGGAAGATGACTACCTGTCTTCCTCTTATGGCGGCGATATCGCCGTCCAGAAAAAAGAGGATGAGGGCAACCATACTGTCACAGGCCAGTACCGCCTGGTGATGTCCGCCAAGGACAACAGCAAGGTCTCTGCCCTGTCCTCAACCCTGCGCGGCTCTGTCCACCTGTACGGCCAGAGCGAAAGCATGGCCAGTGCGATAGCGCGCCAGGTCATGAGCGTACTTATTCGGGAAAGCGGTGTGTAACCCCAGATAAGACAAACGGGATAAAGCAACCTGATCTGTGGACTTTCAGTCAGTCTTTCAGGTTTCTTCAGTGTTCCAGTTGATATAAGATTTATTGTTTGCTGCCCATTTTTCGTCTATCTCAACCAAGATTGCGGAGACGAGCCTCATGAGAGAG
>JAJRRF010000070.1 GCA_024279735.1 Alphaproteobacteria bacterium | reverse complement strand
TCGTCGGTTTGCGCAACAATGCTTCAAGTGTTTCTTCTTGTTCTTCTGTAAGGTAGCCTCTATGATCCATGATCCTATTCTGAATCAAATAAGAACACTATGTCAACATCTCACTGGGTTTTGGTGGAATCTGAGTATATTAATATTTGTTCTCTGTCTTCTCTACTTTAAACAACAAAAATAATTTTAATATTGCCATTTAGTAACCTAAGCTGAGCCACAAACCTAAAAAAATTACTCCGCGTTTTTTCAGAAAATTATAAAATGAAAATGATTAAATTTATTGCCTTAACACTACTTATATTAGGTGTTTTGTCTTTTAATTTCTCAGATTTATTTACACTTGATAGCAATCATTATATTTTTATATTTTTAGTGAAATATTTATTATTATTCCACCTAATTACTTCAATATCATTATTAATTTATGGCATTTATGCTATATTATATTTCAACCTAAAACTCACGATTAATACTACAAAAAAAAACAAACATTTTAGATGTAAAAGGTGAAAATAGTTTTTCTTTTATTATTGGAGTTATTAAAGATGTGACGGCTCTTCTTATATTCAGAATGTCTTTTTTACTATTTTCTCTGTCTTATTTAACGCAAATCCTTACTAATATTTCCCCTGAAATGCTAGTAAAAGGATCACCAATTAGTTTTTTGTCTAGCCTTTTACTTGTCATTGACAACTCAGTTCATCCAATTATCACAATAATCCAACACTTTTACCCAAAATTTATCATTGAACAACTCAAGTCATCAAATATAACGACAGTATTTTTTGAAATTAGTGTCTATTTTGCTGTAGGAATAGCTATTATATCCACCATCAAACAAGTTTTTTTATTTGGTTATCAATCAAATTTTCAAGAAATTGGGACGGCTACAAAGTACGGCATGACGATTGGAGAAAATCCCAAGATTATGGCAAAAGCAGAGGAGCTTATGCAGCCCCAAAACAATTCTAACGCCAATCAATAAAACCACCCTGAAACCAAAAAAATTTATCCATATCCTTCACTCCCCCCAATAACTCACAACATCCCTGACCTCTGGCCTGCGCCTTTGCTTGGGGGTGACACTTGGTGTCCCGATATAGATAAAGCCTGCAATTTCCTCTTCACCGCCCAGCCCCATTGCCTTCTTGATGGTGTCATCGTAGGCTGTCCACTCTGTTACCCATTGCGAGGCATAGCCCAGGGCAGCAACCGCATTGACCATATTCATGCAGGCCGCGCCAGTAGAAAGCACCTGTTCACTCTGGGGCACGCCTGGTTTCTCCTTAAAGGAGGTGATGGCCGCAATCACGACAGGGGCACGCATAAAACGGCCGCGCTCAATCTCTTCCTGGTCCTCATTGGGCTTGCTCTCCCGCGCCAGATAGGCCTTATGGATTTCTGTGCCAAAGTCTTCGCGTGCCTTGCCCTCAAAAACAATGAAACGCCACGGTCCTTGTACTTTGTGGTCAGGAACCCGCAGGGCAACCTGCATAATCTGGCCAATCTCGTCCCGGCCTGGCCCTGGTTTCGACAGGTGCTGGATCAGGACAGAACGACGTTCCAGCAAAAAATCATAAGCGGCTTTGTTCATTTGAGATATATTCTTTCGGTTTCTGAAGGTTGGTGGAGGCCAGGCCAAATATTCAGGCAGGCCTGCAAGATTTTATTATCACAAACACACCAACCAAGAAAAAGGAAAAAAATAAATTTAAAAATTCCCCTGTTGCCTTAGACAAAGACTGTTTTACCAGCTAAGGTGGAACTTATGCCCTTTGGCATGTCTCCCCCAACTTAGGAGACGGGATAGCCTGTGTCTGGACACTTTTTAGAGCCAGCCCCAGGGACTCAAAAAATATTTTTTGATATGATACTGGAACATCCTGGGTTGAAGACATAAATATAAGGGGCATATAACTCAATAATAATATTTAGGACTGGAGATGCCCATGACAATCCAAGTAACAGGAAAAAATCTTGATATTGGAGACGCTCTGCGTACACATGCCGTAGAAGGTGTACAGCGCGCACTAGACAAATATATAGGAAGACCTTTTCCTGGTCATGTTCGTATCGAAAAAAACCGCAACAGCTTTGAAGCCAACTGTACGGTAGACTTGTGGAACGGCTTTTCCCTCAATGCCCATGGCTCATCTGTTGATCCCCACAGCAGTGTTGACGAAGCCGTGGAAAAACTTGAAAAACGGTTGCGCCGCTATAAAAGACGGCTGAAAAATCATCACAACAACCAAAAACGCGACTTTAATGAAGTTTTCGCGACCGATTATCTGGTCAACCCATCTGAAACAGAGGAAAGCAGCGGCGAAGAGGCAACGCCCCTTATTGTAGCCGAGACAAGGGCAAAAATCCGCGAACTCTCTGTCAGTGATGCTGTGATGCAGCTTGACCTCGCCAATGAGGCTGTCCTGATGTTCAAGAACTCTTCCCATGGCCATATCAACCTGATCTATCGCCGTGAAGACGGTAATATTGGCTGGATTGACATGAACCAGGCGGTTGAGGCTGCTTCCTAAGGTAACCAATAAAGTAAATTTTGCTATGCACGGGTTATAAACTGTTTTATTTTAGTGTTAACTCGTGTAATTGCATGAATGATTATAGGTTATTTGAAAGAAAAAATCATGGACCTAAGCGACTTGATTGCACCTGAAGGGGTGGTGACATCCCTGAAGGCGGGTACAAAAAAGCAGGTGCTTGAAAGCCTGTCAGAACATGCAGCGCAACTGACAGGACTGGACACGTCCCTGATACTGGAATCCCTGCTCCAGCGCGAAAGCCTCGGTTCAACAGGCCTTGGCGGGGGCATTGCGATTCCACACAGCAAGATGACAGGACTGGATCATGTCGTCTGCCTGTTTGCCCGTATGGCCAGGCCAATTGAGTTTGATGCCCTGGATGAAGAACCTGTTGACCTTATCTTTGTCCTGCTTGCCCCTGAAAGTGCTGGGGCTGACCACCTGAAGGCTCTTGCCCGTATTTCCCGTATTCTGCGGGACAGCAAGACCGTTGAAAGACTGCGCAGTTCCAATGATGCCTCAGCCCTCTATGCCATGCTGACCGAAAATGTTGCAGCTGCCTGATGGCAGGCTGTTTAATTTGCACAATCGTCAGGCCTATCTCCTTTTTACAGGGCAGGCCTCAGTTCCTATCCTGAAAACAGGATATCCAGAATCGGGCAATCTTTTGTCCCGTCCCCCGCGCAAGGCTGAACCATCCCCGAGAGTGCCTTTTCCATCTTCTGGAGATCCCTGATATTCTTCTGTACCTCTGCCAAATGCCCCTCTGCAACTTTCTTGACGGACTTGCAGGTCATGTTAGTACTGTCTGCAATTTCCAGCAAGGAACGCACCTTGTCCAGGGAAAACCCCAGTTCCCGGCTACGCTTGACAAAGCGAAGTCTCCTGACATGGGTCTCGTCATACAGGCGGTAACCATTCTGTGCTCTTTCGGCCTTTGGCACGATACCTTCCTTTTCATAATAACGGACTGTCTCACTGCCAAGCCCAACCAGCTTTGCCACTTCCCCAATTTTATACATTTTTACCACACTCCTAAAAATCCAAAATAAAACCCTTGACCCTATAGTAACTACAAGGTTCATAATAAGGCAAGACCAACATTAGTTTTTGTCCTGACAGGGGAAATTTAGAGCATGAGAACCAAACGGATTGTCCAGTGCCTCACCATATTTGCATCTCTCACGACAATGATGCCAACAGCCCAGGCCGTGCCCATCACCTTTAATACCGCGCTGGCCATCAGCGAAGAGGAATGGCTGGTACGCCAGCAACTCATCATTGCCAAGGTGCATGATGACCCGACCCTGCTTGGCCGTGAGTTTGATGCCCTGACCTCTGTCTCTGTCGCAGGGTATGGCCTGACAAAGGACCTCGCCATTTTTGGTATTTTGCCCTATGCCCACAAGACCCTGAAAACCCCAGCCGGCACCCGTTCAACATCTGGTTTTGGCGATGCCAAAGTTTTTGCCCGCTACACCCTCTACCAGAACGATGCCCCGGGCCAGACTTTCAGGATTTCACCATTTCTGGGTGTTGAGCTCCCGACAGGGGAAAACAGGGCAACCGATAATCTTGGTCTGATACCTGTCCCTGTCCAGGCCGGCTCTGGCTCATGGGATATGTTTGGCGGCCTGGTCATGACTTACGGCACAACAGACTGGCAGGTCGACAGCTCGGTCAGTTACCAGGACAATAGCAAGGCTGACGGGGTCGAGATTGGCAATGTCTTCAAGGCAGACCTTTCCTTGCAATACCGCCTCTGGCCTACTGAGCTGACAGATGATGTCAACGGTTTCCTGTTTGGCATATTGGAAGCAAATTTTATTCATGAGGATAAGACAGAAATCGGCAGTGTTGCCAACCTGGACAGTGGGGGCACAACCCTCTTCCTGTCCCCTGGGCTGCAATATGCCACAAAGGACTGGATTGCAGAGGCCTCTGTGCAGATCCCTGTCTACCAGAATTTGGGCGGCACCAGGCTGGAAAAGGACTATATCGCCCGTGCCTCAGTCCGTTTTAATTTTTAGAACCAAACTTTTTACCCCCACACACCAGAAGGATCACGATCATGAAAAAACTATTGACGGTAACAGCCCTTGTCGCAGCCATCGGCACCCTCTCCCAAGGCATCCAGAACCTTGTTCCCACCAATGGTGGCAGCCTGACGAACTTTCTTGTCTCCCCTGCTTGGGCAGGTAAGACCCAGACCTACCATATGCGCGTTGATGGCATCACCTGCCCATTCTGTGTCAAGACATCAGAAAAGGCACTGAGAAAAATTCCAGGTGTCAAACGGGTCTCCACCAACCTGAAAAAAGGGGTGATCACGGTCTGTGCCTCACCATCCGCCCACATTACCTCTGGCAAAATGCGCACCCTGTTTACCAAAAAAGGCTTTACCTTCCGCTCCATGAGTAAAGGCAGAAGCTGCTAACCTGCCAAGACACAGGATAACCTAATGACGGACACAACGAAACAAAAGCGACCACAGCAAAAACTGGGCTGGCTAGTACTGTTTACCACCATCCCGACCCTGTTTTGCTGCGCCCTGCCGATTGCCTTTGTCACCCTTGGCTTTGGCGCAAGCTGGGCCGCGCTCTATGCCAGTGTCCCTGTCATTGGCATAGTGGCTGCCAACAAGATATGGTTTTTTGCTGCCAGTGCCCTCATGCTGGCCGCTGCCTTCTGGCTTGCGTTCCGCCCTGGCCAGTCATGCCCTGTAGATCCCGATCTGGCACGCCATTGCAACACAGCTAAGGTCTGGAACAGGCGTTTTCTTTATCTTTCTGCCCTTATATGGCTGGTTGGCTTTGGGGCAGCCTACCTTTCAGTCCCCCTGCTTGAATGGTTGGATCCATAACCTGTGCACAACAGACCATGCCAACTTTTTTCAGAAGACATTCCATACCAAAATCATTTTTTACCGCTATAGTCCAGGCAATTCCCCTTTGGATTTGTCCAGGAGCAATAGCCATGTCTTCCCCGTCCCCTACCACTGCCAGTGACTTGTCTACCCCTTTTCTTGGCGTTGAACAGTCGGCGCGGGGCTTCACCTGGAAGGACAGGCTTGCCCCGCACCAGCAAACAATCGGGGTTGCCATTGCCCAGCACAACAATATCCCCGAAATATTGGGGCGGGTGATGGCATCGCGGGGCGCGTCTGTTGAAAATTCTGAAAGCTTTCTTGACCCCAGTCTGCGTGACCTGATGCCTGACCCCCACACCCTCCAGGACATGGAAAAGGGGGCAACCCGCATTGCCAGAGCCATTTCTGACAAGGAAAATATTGCCGTCTTTGGCGACTATGATGTGGACGGCGGCACTTCATCTGCCTTGATGACCCGCTTTTTTGCGGCTCACGACCTCACCAACCGCACCTATATTCCTGACCGGATGAAAGAGGGCTACGGCCCCAATGAAAATGCCATCAAGAGCCTGATGGCTGACGGTGCTACCCTGGTGATAACTGTTGATTGCGGTATCAGTTCCTACCAAGCCCTGGAGGTTGCCAATGGTACAGCTACTGATGTCGTCATCATCGACCACCACCAGGCTGAACCTGTCTTACCGGATGTCCATGCTGTCATTAACCCGAACAGACAAGATGACCTGAGCGGCCAGGGACACCTTTGCGCCGCCGGCGTTGTCTTTCTCGTGATGGTCGATATTGTCCGCATTTTACGAAAACAGGGCTGGTATGACAAAAACACCCCTGCCCCAAATCTTCTGCAATGGCTTGACCTGGTTGCCCTGGCCACGGTCTGTGATGTGGTGCCGCTCACTGGCCTGAACCGTGCCTATGTCATCAAGGGTCTGCAAGTGATGCACAACCGCCAGAACTTAGGCCTGCGCACCCTGTTTGATGTTGCCAGTGTCAATAGCGAGCCAAACCCATATCATCTCGGCTTTATCCTTGGGCCGCGCATCAATGCCGGCGGCAGGATCGGAAATCCTGGGCTTGGTGCACAGTTGCTCTCTACCAATGATGAAAAACAGGCACAGACGATTGCCTTGCAGCTCGACAGCCTGAACAAGCAACGACGGGACATGGAGGCCGATATGGTTGAGGAAGCCGTTAGCCAGGCTGAAAGGATTTTGGAAGAAGACCCTGACCTTGCCATGCTGGTTGTGGCCTCAACCGACTGGCACAAGGGGCTGGTCGGCCTGGTTGCCAGCCGCCTGACTGAGCGTTTCCGCAGGCCAACCCTGGCCATTAGCTGGACAGGGGAAAATGAGGAAGGCACAGGCTCTGCCCGCTCCATTGCCGGGGTTGACCTGGGCGCAGCGGTGCGCGCCGCCATGAAGGCACATGTCATCATCAAGGGCGGAGGCCATGCCATGGCGGCAGGACTGACCCTGAAGGAAGAGCAGTTCGAGGCCCTCAAGGCCTTTTTGCAAATGGAAGTCGGTGCAGCTGCGCGCGGCGCACGGGCAGCCCCTGTGCTGGAAATTGACGGGGCCCTGACCGCCAGAGCCGCCACCTTTGACTTTGTTGACCTGCTGGAAAAGGCTGGCCCCTATGGCTCAGAAAACCCGCAACCGCGCTTTGTGTTCCCGTCCCATAGCTGCAAAAATCCCCAGATTGTCGGGACTGTCCATGTGCGTTGTTCAATCGTTGCCGGAGACAATAGCCGCCTGGATGCCATTGCCTTTCGCGCCGCTGACACCGACCTGGGCAGGACGTTGCTGGAATCCAATGGAATGCCTCTGCACATAGCAGGACAGATCAAACGCTCAACCTGGAACGGGCGGGAAAAGATAGAGGTCATCATTGATGATGTTGCAGACCCGCGTAAACAAAACAAATAATGCCTGGAAAATCCAGAAATCTGGAATTTAGCCCTTGCCATCCAGTCCAGTTTTTTGTATTGATGCAATTCATCCAGGACAGTGCCTGGGACTAACCGTTTATTAACGGTTTTTCGATAGCATCTGTTCATATAGTCCAGCATACTGGACTATATCTGTGTCCCCTTCGTCTATCGGTTAGGACGCCAGGTTTTCAACCTGGAAAGAGGAGTTCGATTCTCCTAGGGGATGCCATTTCTGTCCTGGCATATCATTACTTTCCTCCGCTGGAATGGCTTTCTGGCTTCTTGGCAGGAGGATAATAATCTAACAAAAACATTGAATCCCATATATTTAGCCTCCCTTGCTGGTTTGCTACAGTCTTGTGCAGTGGTCTTGAGAGGAAGGAAGAACCTTGCAAAGAGGTTTAAACCCCTTCGCGCGGTGGGATATACGTCCAACTGTAAGCCGCTGGTTCGCCCAAAGAGTGCGACAAAAAATATGGAATAATGTGTGATGACTGAAAAGAAAAGGAAGGCTGTCAATTTTTTGGTTGGCCTGAAGTAAAATTCAGAACAAAAACTCCTGAAGCCAGGCGATAGTTTTCAAGATTTTGAAGGTAGTCCTGAAATGGTGATGATCCCGCCAGGAACTTTTATGATGGGATCACCAGAAAATAAAGCAGAGCGAGCAGATAATGAGACTTTGCATGAGGTGACAATTTCACAGCCGTTTGCCATGGGGCGTTATCCAGTCACTTTTGCCCAGTGTGATGCTTATGTTGCAGACAATAAGGGGGGATTCTTGGGTTTTGGCAAAGACTATAACCCATCAGATAGGGGCTGGGGGCGTGGTAACAGGCCAGTGATAAAT
Organism: Alphaproteobacteria bacterium; assembly: GCA_024279735.1. Lineage (GTDB taxonomy): Bacteria > Pseudomonadota > Alphaproteobacteria > Rhizobiales > JAJRRF01 > JAJRRF01. The sequence goes on along the minus strand of JAJRRF010000070.1, from coordinate 903 downwards.
GTGTCATGGGATAAACAGGCCATGTCTATGGCTTGCCAACAGAGGCGCAGTGTGAATATGCAGTGCAGGCTGGTTCTTCCCTTGCGCGAACGAGTATGTCACTCGTTTGCAATGTTCATGCAAGAGATGTGTGAGGATAAGATGCTTCTTTAGAAATATCCCTCTGGAAACCATTTGTCTTGTATCAGGGGCGTGTGTTGCGCCTGTTCTCGCATTTGTTTTATAAATTTGGGAGTGAGGGGATGACCTTTTATCCTTCTCAAATTTTCTCTTTGGGTCTCCAGCTCCATTTGCATCAGTTTGTGTTGGTGAATTTGAATATCGCTCTGAAAAGAATGTTCTGTTTCAAGAAGGGCATGAATGAGAGCGTCAAGAATATCAATAGCGTTTTGGGTGATGCTATGGAGGAAAGAAGGTTCGTTGTTAAGCTGACCTTCTGTGTTATTTTTTAGGAACATTATGAGATTAAGAACAGAATCTACAGGCTGTAGGGCATATGGATTAATATTTGGTTTGTCAGGTGGCAGTAACGTTTCATAGTCAAAATTAAAAGAGGCATCAAGGGCTGAGGATAAAGCAACCTGATCTGTGGACTTTCATCATGCGCAGGTCGCGTTCCGCCAAATTATTAGTGAAGGGGCATTGCGGATCATACCAAAAACGCAGGACATCTGCCCGAAACTTTTGCAATCGCAATGCAAGATTATGTCCCTTGCGTTTTGCCCAAGATTTTTTGCCCGTTTTGGTTTTCAGGGGCGGTAGATTTTCATAATAGGACAAGGCATCGCGCAGGGTTTCATCATAAAGCAACAACATTATGCGCCCTGTCTCCAACTGAATATTTTTGCCACAACCTGCGTATCCATGCGTTATATTGAGCATTTTTCGCAACACCCAAGCCAG
>JAJRRF010000069.1 GCA_024279735.1 Alphaproteobacteria bacterium | reverse complement strand
GATAAATAACGATAAAAATAAATCGTTATTTTTAAAACCACTAAAATATGATCATTTTTCCATTAAAAAACAGGATTTTTAGACTGTATTCCGCTTGAAACCGCGTATTTACGTGAAAAAAGAAGCTGGGGAGTTACGATCTTTGTTATTTTTTTATCATAATTCAGACGTTTCAAGGTGATGCCTTGCTTTAAGGAAAACCACCAATACAATGTGTGCCCCCAAATATCTGTTGCCAAACGGGCAGATATTTTAGTCTCACCCCAAGGATTGCACATAAAAGATGGTTAACATAGGCCAAAAAAGACGCAGTGGGGTCTTTTCCATCCATTATACGGTAATTTTCCAACCTGCCCTGGGCGGTAGTTGACCATCTGGCTCTTTAGGGAACCCTCTGAAATAAAAGATTAGGATAGCACAGAGATTTTGTTTGTCAGTTAGCTCGAAAATGTACGTATAGCAAACTATACAAGCATTTTTGAAACAGACATTTTGCGGGTGTCCTAAACTCAATGCAGTAATTTCTATAACTTAATATGCTTGTGTGAAACCCGTAGAGACTCCGTTCCCCACCTTCATGCCAATTTTAACCACACAAAGACGCAGGGCTTTCGCGCAAGAGGTTCGTTCCTTTAGACACTGGGACTTATCCCTGTAGGCCACCCCAGCCCCAAAAGGTACACAGGCTACCAATCCTCATCAAGACGACAGGCCGCTGCCCTTTCGCTGTGCCATACAGATAAACCTGTATCCCAGCCAGCTGAACAGGGCGATACCAGAAAAGTCAGCGGCCAAGTCACCGAAGTCGAAGGTGCGCAGCGGGACATAGATCTGGGCAAACTCCTCTGCCACGACCAGAACCAGCACTACAAGCGAGCCAAGCCACAGCGAAATCTTGCCAATATTAAGGGAGCGATAGCCCAAGGCCAAATTGGCCAGCATGGCCAGGATACCCATCAGAAAAAAGTGCCCGACCTTGTCACCATATGGCACATGCCTGACAAAATCTATAAAGATATTGGGCTGTCCTGTATTGGCCATATAGATTGCCCACCCAATGAATGAGGCAAACAAGACAAAAATAACCCGAAAAAACATAGAAACCCCGCCTGATATTTTCAACACCCCGCAGAATGGATACCGCCCATCCCATACTCCCCTTCACAACAAGAGAAACGCTGACTTGGGCAAGCAGCCCTATTCCCCTGCCCTTTCCATAGACAACAAACAAAAAGGCAATCCTGTGTCAACAGGATCACCTTTTCGCGAGATATACCCTTTTTTTGGGTCGCCCAATTTTAGCCAAACATGCCTTTCATGGAGTCCCACAGGCTTCCGCCTTCTCCAGCACCAGCCTTGACCGCTTCCGGCGCGCTGCCGGCATCACTGGCCTTGCCCATAACGGCGGCAACATGCTGCTCTGTCAGTTTGCCGTCAAAAATATCCAGCTTCGCCAGGGTAGCTGCCCCAGCAATTCCGTCTGCCTCCAGGCCGTTCTCTTCCTGAAAAGCCTTGAGCGCAGCCGCAGTGCCGCTGCCAAAAATGCCGTCAGCCTCAAGCCCCAATGCGGCCTGCAATTTCTTGACCGCTTCTCCTTTGGAGCCATTGCGCATAAACACCAGTTCATACAGCCCCATGGCTGCAAAAGTGTCTGGGCCTGCCTTGCCATCTGCTGACAGTCCGCTCTCTTCCTGGAACTTTTTCACAGCAGCCTCTGTACCGCCGCCAAAAATGCCATCAACGTCCAGCCCCAGCTTTTCCTGGAGCAAACGGACAGGCGCACCTTTTGAGCCTGATTTTAAAATGGCCATGAGACAGTCTCCCTTAAAAATATTCTTATGTGTCACATGACACTTATGCTTATAATGAGTATAATTAGATTGTGACCCTTATATGCCGAAATATGGCATAGTGACATGTTTGCACACAAAAAATTTGCCCTGGAAACACTGCCCAAAAGGACAGATCAACGCCTGCCGCCAAATATTGCCTTGGCAATTGCCCTGGCTATATTGGTACCCAAAGAGCGCATCATCGACTTGAAAAATGCCTGTCCTGCCGTCTGCCGCTTCCGCCCCTTTGGTTTGGCCTTGGCTTCCATTGCCTCAATCTCTGCCCGTGTCTCTGCCCGTTCCTCAGACCTTTTCAAGATCATTTCGTGGGCACTGTTCCGGTCCACCAATGTGTCATACTTTCCTGCCACAGGGCTTTTTTCAATAATGGCGGCGCGCTCTTCAGGGGTAAGCGGCCCGAGCCTTGAAGCTGGCGGACGCACCAGGGTATGCTGCACCATTGAGGGCCGCCCCTTCTCTTCCAGGGTCGAGACCAGAGCCTCGCCAACCCCAAGTTCCATAATGGTTGTCACTGTATCCAGGTCAGGGTTTTGCCGGAACGTCTCTGCTGCCACCCGCACCGCCTTGCGTTCACGCGGTGTAAAGGCGCGCAAGGCGTGCTGGACACGGTTGCCGAGCTGTCCCGAAACACTGTCAGGCACATCCTGCGGGTTCTGGGTAACAAAATAGATCCCAACCCCCTTGGAGCGGATCAGACGGACAACCTGTTCCACTTTCTGGATCAGTGCGCGCGGGGCATCGTCAAACAATAGATGAGCCTCATCAAAAAAGAATACCATTTTGGGCTTGTCAGGGTCGCCGACCTCTGGCATCACCTCAAACAGCTCATTCAGCAGCCAGACCAGGAATGTGGCATAAAGTTTTGGCGACTGCATCAGCTTGTCAGCAGCCAGGATATTGACAAAGCCGCTGCCATCATAGGTGGTGCGCATAAAGTCCATAATGTCCAGGGCAGGCTCACCAAAGAAAAAGTCACCGCCCTCATCCTCAAGTACCAGCAAGCGGCGTTGGATCGCACCGATTGAGCTTTGTGATACATTGCCATACTTCATCTTCATTTCTTTATGGCGTTCACCAATATGGATGAGCAGGGTACGCAAGTCCTTCATATCAAGCACAGGCATCTTTTCTTCACGCGCAACCCGAAAGGCGATGTTAAGAACCCCTTCCTGGGTGTCGTTCAGGTCAAGCAGGCTGGACAGCAACAACGAACCCATATCGTTCATGGTGGTGCGGATAGGATGTCCCTTTTCCCCATACAGATCCCAAAATACTGTGGGACAGGCCGCAAACGGGTACTCCCCCAGGCCAATTTTTTCAGCCCTCTTGGTCAAAAAGTCCTTTCGTACTCCTGGCGCACCCAGACCGGAAAGGTCACCCTTCACATCTGCGCAAAACACAGGAACCCCCGCCTTTGAAAAGCCCTCAGTCAGGATTTGTAGGGAAACTGTCTTCCCTGTACCTGTTGCCCCTGCGATCAGTCCATGGCGGTTGGCCAATTTCAGGTTCAGATATTGCTTCTCATCACCAATGCTTGTACCGATAAACAATCTTTTATTTTCTTCAGCCATAACCTAACCCTGTATCCTGTAATTATAGTTCAGTAAAACCTACCAACCATGCCCTGATAAAGTGATCTATAGCAGTAAAACGAAAAACTAAGCTTGCATGGATAAAAAAGAATCATTAACACAGCAATAAGCCATGCTTTGCAGCCTGTTGTAAATAGGGTCCAGGCAATCAGGGAGAATTACCCCCTGTCATCAACATTTTATTATTCAGCAGCAGGACTGACATGACTGAAAAACCGTTATCTCATAATTAAGGAATCCGTAATGATTGAAGAACTTGTAAAACGTGTTGTCACTTCTGTAGGCATCCCTGAATCTATGGCACAGACCGCGATTGGCCTGATACTTGGCCTGTTCAAGGATCATGGCCCCGAAGACAAGGTCAGCGGCCTTCTTGATGCCCTGCCTGGTGCAACAGACCTTATCAGCAAGGCGCAAGAAAGTAGTGCTGAAAGTGAAGGCGGCGGAATGATGGGCGGACTGATGGGTGCAGCTGGCGGCCTGATGGGCGGCGGTACGGGCGGCCTGTTACAGATGGTTTCCCAGATGCAGTCAGCCGGTCTTGATACAGAGCAAGCAAAATCTGTTGGCAATGAAGTCATGAACTTCGCCAAGGAAAAGGCCGGCGATGATGTTGTTGACGATATTATCGGATCCATTCCAGGCCTCAAGGAACTGATGTAGCCCCATACCAAGAATTGCAAAACGATAAAATCCAGAAAGCACAGGCCAACCGCCTGTGCTTTTTTCGCTCAACCCCATTCCTAAAGACACCCTCAAAAACAACCGAACCGCTTATTCCCGGGGATGCGCTAAATACTACAAGGTATCGCGGTTGCCCTGCACCTTTTCTTGCCACCAGACTTCTTGGAACATTTTATCGAATGCTCCATCGAACGAAACCAGTCTGACCATTTAAGACCATACTTCTTTTCAGTCTTCTTTTCCCAGACATTCATCGCATTCTGCCTGGCCTGAGCCAGGTTTTTACTGCTGTTGCCAGAATAGGAAACAGGATAGATACGGCAACGGGCAACGCTGTTATATGCGTCAGATCTTTTGGGCATAATTGCACCGCATGGACTGGCTATGGCTACACATTTTTTCATACCATTCTGCGATCCACACTGGACACGGGATGATCCCGCCTTCATCCAGTCTGACCAGTTCTTGCCATATTTGTTATAGATCACTTTTTGCCAATTCCTGATGGCCTGCTGGCGTGCCTGCGGCTTCGTTGGTTGCGGTTTTCCCCAACTGGCGACTTCCTCCTCTTTACAGCCATAAAAAATATTGGGATTCCGTAACACAGCAGCATTACTGGTATAACGGATTTTTGAATCCGCCAACGCCAATTTATCCGATTTTTTCTTTTTACGCTTCCAGCTCGGCAACTTGCTGGCCTGGTATTTGCCGCGTCTACGGACTATATTCCTGTCGGCATCTTCCTCAGCTCTCCACCCCTGAAACTCTTTTTTTCCCTGGTTCTGTTGCTTCCCTGACGCTCCTTGTCTGGGTCTCCTCGACCTGCTGCCAGAACGTTCCCGTTTCCCAGGTCGGCTTTGTCCTGTGTCTTTCTCCCCAGAATTTTCAATATTTTTCCTATCACGGCTTCTCCCCTGAAACCTGTCCCTTCTCGCATCATCCTGGCCATCCCTACTCTCACGAAACCTGTCAGAATCTTTCCTGACCTGACTTGGCTGTTCCTCATCATTGTTCCAATTTTGGGACCGCTTCTTGCGGGGTCTTTTCTGTGCCGGCTCACCCTCATCATTATCCGTATTGAAATTCTGCGAAAAACGCCGTTCGGCTTTATTTTTCCCTGTTTTGTTGCGCCTAGGCCGCCTTTGCGGCAAGGTCATGCGAGCCGTTCTGTTTAGATTGTTCTTCCGCATGTCTTCCTGAAAAACCTGCCCAGAATTACCGTCCCTGCTATAATAGTTATTTTGCTGTTCCAGCATCGCCTGCATGTCATCAAAAACAGGCCGTTTCACAGGCAAAGCAGGAGCTGCAAGCCCCTGCTTTCTTTTACTTCGCATTTTGTCTTGTGAAGAGTCCTGCCCTTGCCGCCTCTTATCCAGGCTGGAAATATCGAAATCATCTGAAGTTTCACCGCTACCAAATGGCCCCCCTTCACCGTCATTAGGTTCAGGCCTCCCTACAGGAGGTTCAACCAGCCAGGGCAGGGAAAATCCATCCTTTTTCTCTGGCAATTCCATCCTGCCCTCCGAATCGCCAACATTGCCGTCCCCATATTCACCCGGATCCTGCGACCGTTCATCATATGCAAAATCTTCAATATCAGGTCGCCTAACAGGAAGTGAAATACGGTTATCCTGCCTCCTGGCATTGTCTTCAACACGCTGACCTCGGTTAAGCCTTCCCCCTGACAAACAGGCATTTGCCGAAACCTCACACTTGACCCTGCTTCCCGAAGGGGAACATTTCACATGCCGTCCCTGAGCATTTTTCCAGCCTGACCACTGGTTACCTTGGGTAATGCCGACATATTCAGACCAAAGGTTTTGCGCACTCTCCCTGGCCACTTCCAAGCCGTAGGAAACCTTACCCGATATACGGGTTGGCCGTGATGCACATTTCCGGTTGCCGCTGTACTGGTCAACAAGTCTCTTGTCAAGGTAACCACGCCTGGCACGCAAGGGCGTTTTTTCTGACACATTGTTACCATCATCATTTGAAAAATAGGAGTTGTTATCCCTACTGTCTTCACCGCGCGCGTAATTCTGGTTTTTCCTGCTGGAACGGTCATTGGCAGTGCGCGGGTTATCCCTGTCGGAAAAAGAGGCAACGGGTCTATTGCGTCCATTACATGGAGTTGCCGAGGCCTTGCAATATTTTTGCCTGCCGCTGGCCCAGCACATATAACCCCGCTTATGTGCAAAATTCCATTTGTGATAGCTGCGGCCCAGGCGTGAACGCACTGCTGAGGCCCATTCAGTACGCGCTATTTGTCTGGCACTGATCCAGGTTCGCGCCATTGCTTCAGGCCCGACAACCTCTTTATCAGAACATACAGACCCAGACAGCACAGTAGACACCTGAACCAACAATATGCAAAAAGCCAGCAACAATATTTTGGGGGCGTATCGTTTCATTATAAAACGCCCTTTCACGAAAGCATCCACGTAACCATACCAAATTACTAAAAATAAATAATACCAACTAAACAAACCTAACATATACCAGTTAAAATAATAATAATACTCTAACAACAGCCATCAAAACCTCAAAACTTAAAGTAAACACAAATTATAACCTTTTGCCCATATCTCCAGTCCATATGAAAGAGAATGATAATAGAAGTCTGTAAGCAAGACCAGAATACAGTAAAAAGGCGACAAAAAGCAAACTTATTAGTATTCAAGGTATTGGGTTGTCATTTACATAAAATACACTTGATTTTTTTCAAACCCGCTACCTATATTTAACAGGCTCAAAGGCTTGCCCGACACACATTTCCTTTCAGTATTTCCGTGAAAACCGTTTATAGAGTGCCAGGCAAAACAGGAAGATCAATATTGCAGAGAATGCCATTTGCAACACCCCCCAAAAGGCAACTGAATCCGGAATATAGGGAACCATTGCCCCACTGCTATAGTTTGGGTTAATCCCATACAGGCAAGCATGTACCTGGGTTATTTTTTCAGTGCTGCCACCACCCAGTCCCAAAAAGCCATTCTTCAGGGAAAGATAGAGTGCCTTGACAAAAACCCCGCCTTCATCCGCTGCGCAACTGACCTTGAATACAGATGTTTCCGCTCCAGGAATAAACCAGTCCCTGGTCGCATTCCAGAAACTTTCCAGTTGCCCACTTTCTATTGGCTTGGTGACAACACCCTGGGGTTTGTAAGAACTCGCATAAAGCCATGCAAAGACGAACACTGATACGATCCAGGCTATAAATGGCCGCATCAGGCTCTGGCCAAAATTGGAAAAAAGCTGGTAAACAAGCCCGCCCCAAAACCCTGCCTGCCACCACTGGTCTGCAATATGCCTACGCGATATAATATGGTTGCCATGAAACTGTTGTGCAAGTCCGTCCTCCCCTGCCTCTCCAGCCAGCCTGCCAAGAACGGAAAATTTCTCTGGATCATCCAGTGCTTCGCGGTAATCCCTGTTAAAAAGTCCAGGACGCTGGACAGCCATATCAAGCATATGGGGCGGTTTCGCAAAACGGGTTCCGATAAAATTTGGTGTCCTGTTAAATTGCGCCTGGACAAAGGAACTTTCTCCCCTGAAACCTGCGGCACAAAAAATTGCCTCTCCATGAAAAACTGCCTTGCCAAAAGAAACTCCCGCAGGGAAGACAGATTTTGAGAAATCAACCTGGCCAGGAAAGATAAAGTCGCTCAGGTCTATTGGGGCAGCCCCAAAATCATGGCCAGAAAAATCAATATGGCTCAAGACTTCCCATTGCCCATTCTCCACCAGTTCCACATACTTTTCCAATAATGAGCGAGCCCAGTGATTCCATTTTTCCCTGCCTTGCCCCATTAACTGTAGAGCCTCTTCCTTTGTCATAGATTATTTAGCTCCCCTAAGAGTCTGGTTAAGTATGCCGATTATTTTAGGGTATGACTGAATATCCAGACATACCCTGAACAATATTTACCCAATGAATATGTCATAATCATCGGCCAAGACAGATTTACATCCTGTAAAAAACTATAAAAAACAGGCCACAACAAAAAAAATGCCACATTTAACTGGGAATATCACCTTGAGTATTCACCCAGACATTTCTGATTAAACCCGCTTCCCTGTCCTGTCACTGGGAAAGCAGAGCAAAGAAAAGGTCTTGATCCTTATATAAGAATCAGTACAGGAAAAGAACATGGCTTACCCTAAAAAAACAACCACATTCTTCCAGTCCAACAGTTGGACTGACTTTTATCGAAACCAGAACGTTTCTGGTCTCCTGATATTGGTAACACTTATAATGACTGGCCTGACACCTTTAACAGAAGCCAAGGCTGCCGACAATGACCCTGCTTTTCGCCAATGGATCAACCGTTTCTGGCCAACTGCGCGGCGTGCCGGGATAAAACGCAGCACGTATGACAGGGCTTTTCGCGGTATCCGCATCAACAAGGCAGTCATCAAGGCTGCCAAGTACCAGCCAGAATTTACCCGGCCCATCTGGGAATATGTCTGGTCAGCAACATCAGATACCCGCGTTACCAATGGACAGACCATGCTCAAAAAACATGGCAAACTCCTTGATTCCATAGAAAAACGCTATGGTGTCAGCAAATATACAGTCCTGGCCATCTGGGGCATGGAAAGCAATTACGGTGAACACCAGGGCAAGAAATACGTTATTGAAGCCCTGGCAACCCTGGCCTATCGCGGCAGACGCAGAAGGTTTGGCCGCCAGCAACTGATAGGGGCTCTGAAGATATTACAGCGTGGTGATATTTCAGCAGACAAAATGACTGGCTCCTGGGCCGGAGCCATGGGACATACCCAATTCATCCCGACAACCTATAATGCCTACGCCGTTGACTTTGACGGCGATGGCAAACGTGACATCTGGACAAATATCGAGGATGCCCTGGCCTCTACAGCAAATTATCTGCGCCGTTCCGGCTGGAAAAAAGGCCAGACATGGGGCTATGAGGTTGAACTCCCTATTGGTTTCAACCATCGTCGTGCAGGCCGTAAAAAGTCCAGGAGAATATCTATTGCCCGATGGAAAAAACTCGGTGTCAGGCGGATGAACCTGAAAACCTTCCCTAGGATGAGTGACAAGGCGAACCTAGTTCTTCCATCTGGTTCAAAAGGGCCTGCCTTCCTGATGATCAGGAATTTCAGGTCTATCCTGCGATATAACAATGCCACCGCCTATGCCCTCTCTGTGGGGCATCTCGCTGACAAAATTGCAGGCGGAGGACAGTTCTTGGCGCAATGGCCAACGAAAGACAGACCGTTGCCACGTTCACAAAGGCTGGAACTCCAGAAACTTCTCGCCCATCATGGCTTTGAGATTGAAAAGGTTGATGGTATTCTTGGTCGCCAAACCCGCAAAGCTGTCCGTGCATACCAGAAATCAAGGGGACTTGTTGCTGACGGACACCCTAATCTTGATATCCTCAAGTCACTTCGTAAGGAGGGCTAGTGCATAGGCCAGGACATCGGTATCTGCTTGTTGTTTAATTAAAATATACGTAACTCCCCAGCTTCTTTTTTCTTATTGTCAAAGTAGCATATTTCTGAATCAATGGTCGTATGGCTGATGATACCAAAATATTGCACCGGATTATTGCTGCCCAAAAGATTCTGATTGAAGATCAGGGCAAGCAACTT
>JAJRRF010000068.1 GCA_024279735.1 Alphaproteobacteria bacterium | reverse complement strand
TAAGTTGCTTGCCCTGATCTTCAATCAGAATCTTTTGGGCAGCAATAATCCGGTGCAATATTTTGGTATCATCAGCCATACGACCATTGATTCAGAAATATGCTACTTTGACAATAAGAAAAAAGAAGCTGGGGAGTTACGGTTTTTTTTATGTTTTTGGCAAAGAAATCAAGGATTTATATTTTTTCAGGACTTTTTGGGGCTCTTGTTGCTATCTCCCTGATGGGTAGAATCCTCTTCAGGGGCTTTGTAATATGGGGCTGTTACACGGTGTTCCTGTAGACCCACATCTATTTCATCACGTTCCCAGGTCAACAGGACGACAGCCCCTTTTTCAGGGGCAGTCTGATTCCATATTTCAATTGTTGCCCCAGATCGTTCAAGTAAGGTTTTGGCAATAAAGAACCCCAGTCCCATGCCAATGGCTTCCGTTGTATCAAGGGTGTCATAGGCTCCGATGGGGCGTGAGGTCACGAAAGGCTCCCCAAGACGTTCTATCATGTCTGCCTTGAAGCCAGGACCATCATCTGAAATGGTCAGCCAGACATCATCCCGGTTCCATTGTGCCGTTATCTTGAGTTCATTTTCTGCAAAATCAATCGCATTGCCAACAATATTGCCAAGGGCATATAATATCCCAGGATTTCGTTTTATCACTGGCTCTCTGGAGATCGGGCCTATCAGTTCGGTATCGGGACCCGGCATGGCCTGTATTGTGATCTTTTTTGTTGAGGAACGCAGGGGAGCGGCAACCTCATCAATCACTTCTGAAAGGCTCATATGGTTATGCATCAGGTCTGCCTGGGATTTACGGTCGGTCAACTTGGTCAAGATGACCCTGCACCTTATGGCTTCTGAATGCAGGAGATGGAGGTCTTCCATATAGGGAGAATCTTTTGGACACTCATTTTGCAATTCCTTGGCCACCAGAAGGATGGTTGAGAGGGGTGTCCCCAATTCATGGGCGGCGGCGGCGGCGAGGCCGTCCAGGGCTGACAGTTTTTGTTCCCTGGCCAGCACCATTTCTGCCGATGCCAGGGCTTCTGACATCTGGTGAGATTCCCGTGACACCCTCCACAGGTAAAAACTGACAAAAATCAGTCCTGTTACAACTGCCAGCCATTCCCCAAATATAAACAGCCTGGGCAGTTCTATCGGGGTGTCGGGAAACCAGGGCAGGTTAAGGTGAAAGTATAACAGGATAAGGGAGCAGACGAAGGCAAGAGCCTGAAGGATGATTGTGATGCGGATAGGCTGTGTTGTTGCCGCAATGGTGACAGGGGCGAGAAGGAGGAACGCAAATGGGTTTTGCAGTCCCCCCGTCAAAAAGAGCAGGGTGGAAAGCTGGATAATGTCATATGACAGGGTGAGCAATACATAGGGTGTCTTGAGCCGCCGCGCCGCAGGAAATTTTTTATAAAGCCAGATATTGAGCAGGGCTGATAGTATGATGACTGAGAAGCAGGCCAGAACGGGAAACTGGAAGCCAAGATACCAGACATAGGCAATGGTTATGGATTGTCCTATCACCGCAATCCAGCGCAGCCATATCAGCGTCCGCAGCCGCAAAAAGCTTTTTTCATCCTTGGTCGAGAAGGCGAAGGACAGGTTCGGGAGCCAGCGTTCTATCATTGTACGGTCTTTCTGTGAATAGAAAATCGGATATAGTCTATGGCAAGAGTCTTAATAAATGAGGTTCTCCCCAGAACATAGCTAAAACTAGAAATATCAAGGTGTTATACTGGATCACACATTTAGTCTGGCCATTTAGGGTGGATCAGCCTTTGTCTGGCTGATAAGGGAGAATGCCTCCATGATGTCTTGCGGCGTTCTGGCCTGTTCCCAGAAATCATACCTGCCCCTGGTGGTTTCACCCTTCATCAGGTCACAACCTTCTGGGTCAAGGGCAGAAATATGCCATAGACCTGGCGTGCCAGCCTCTTTTGGACAGCAACGGTCTCCCATATATTGGATCGTGTTCTGATGTTGCTGCGTGAGTGTCTGTATAAGTTCCTGTTCCTGGCTTTGTAGGGACAGGCTTTCTTGTGTCAGGAGAAGGTGGGCAGGGGACAGGGTATTGGTGGAGCCGAACCCAGCAACATAGTGGGCTGAATGTAACTGAAGCGTATAGAAGTCAAAATCAGAAAATTCTGCATAAAAGGCTGCGGGATGCCGTGCCATAAAGCGTTTGCGGGACTGCACCCCAGTGTCTTTTTGCAACGTGCCATGCAGTGTGATCCTGCCTTCTTGGAGTGGGTTTCCTGTCTGGGGTGTTCCGTCAAACAGGAGCGCGACATGCGGGTCGATAGCTATATTGCGGGTATGGTGGGCAATTGAGGAGAGCAGGAGAATGGGAATGCCATCCATCAGGGTGGCTACCGAGGTGAGGGACAGGAAGGGCCAGGACTGTTTTCGGTCATTCGTGGCAAGTGAAACCTTGATGGCGGAGCGCATGATTTGACGGGCATGGGGTGCAAGAGCCGCAGGTTTTTCGACGGGGGGGATTTGTTTTTTAGGCATATGAACATATATTTTCAGGTCTGGAATTTTCGTTTTTTCATTATAATTCAATTATTTATAAAAAATCTACCATAAACGGGCATTGCCATGCTAACTTTGTTTGTGTAAAAAGGTGGTCACTAAACCTGAAACGGGAGTATAGTTGAAAATATTTAAGAACAGCATCGTTTAGATGCGGGTTGTTCTTGAGCTTTATTTGTAAATGGCTATTCCTGGTAACCGGATAACAAAACCTAAAGATTATGAAACATTTTTTTATGACAGAAAATATTATTGTTGGGGGACAATAGACATATGCCCAAAATAACACTTGTTGATGATGATAAAAATATTATTACGTCCTTACGTATGCTTCTTGAGGCCGAAGGTTATGAGATCAATACCTTTAATGATGGTGTTGCTGCCCTAGAAGGGTTGAACAAAAACCCGCCGGACATGGCCATTTTTGATATCAAGATGCCCCGTATGGATGGTATGGAACTGTTGCGACGTGTGCGGCAGACTTCAGAACTGCCCGTTATTTTTCTGACATCAAAGGATGACGAGATAGACGAGCTATTTGGCCTCAAGATGGGGGCTGACGACTATATTGCCAAGCCATTTTCACCAAGGCTGGTTGTTGAACGGGTCAAGACTATCTTGCGTCGTGCCCAAGCACGGGCCACTGAGGTGACTGAAGAATCTGCCTCAAAGGTCGTGGAGCGTGGCAAGCTGAAGATGGATTCAGAACGTCATACTTGTTACTGGGATGGCAAGAATGTCACCCTGACCGTCACAGAGTTCCTGATCCTGGAAGCCCTGGCAGCCCGCCCTGGCGTTGTGAAGAGCCGTGATGCGTTGATGGATGCCGCCTATGATGACCAGGTCTATGTCGATGACCGTACCATTGACAGTCACATCAAGCGTTTGCGGAAGAAATTCAAGCAGGTGGACAAAGAGTTTGATGTGATTGAAACCCTGTATGGTGTTGGTTACCGTTTCAAGGAATAAGGCTCTATTGTCAGTTTGATATGTTGGGAACTTAAAAATATCATTGACATAAAATCATCTTTTAGGGCTGATACCATCTAACCCAGGAATCTGTTTATCAGGTTTTGGATATTAGGTTGGGACTCGCAGCCCTAAAGGGACTAAAGGCAGAAATGAATACTTTTGTCAGCCTGTTACGTGAAAAGTTACAGGAACAGCAATGGATTTCCGGTATAAAATCTGCTGGATACAGTATCTCTGAAAAAGTGAGGCCTTATCTGCGGAACAGGTATAGCAGACGGCTTGGCAGGGCTTTCCGCCGGGTTGCCTTTACCTACCGCTTTTCTAGTCTTATAGGCCGTATTGTTGCAATTAACTTGTCTGGTCTCCTTATTCTTGCAATGGGTATCATGTACCTGAACCAGTTTCGTGATGGCCTGATTGATGCCAAGGTTCAGAGCCTTGTGACCCAGGGACAAATTATTGCCCAGGCTCTTTCTGCCTCAGCCTCATATGACCCAGCAGACATGATGGGGGATCCTGAAGTTGAGCTGGAGATGCAGCCTGATAAGCTTGGCCGGAGCTACGATTCCGAATTTGAGTTTCCTATTATTCCTGAGCGCGCCCTGTCGATCTTGAACCAGTTGGTGATACCTATTCGCGCCAGGGCAACAATCTATGACAGCGACGGCAACCATATGCTGGACTCAGGGGTGAAACCCACAGTGGCAGCAAAACTTGATAAGCAGAGTAAGGGGTGGTTCAGGAAATCCTCACTCTGGTTCAAGAGAACTTATCTTCACGCCTCCACACCAATATATAAAAATTATGGCAATGAGCCGGGCACCAATTATGAAGAGGTTGCCAGTACCCTGAAGAATCAGGATACCGCCTGGAAAGCCCGGATTAACAAGAGGACAGAACTGGTGCTGTCTGTATCGGTACCGATCAAGCGCAATACTGAGATGCTTGGTGTTCTTCTTCTTGTGACCCCTGGCGGCGAAATTGATGAGATTGTTTCGGCGGAACGCCGGGCCATTTTGCGGGTGTTGCTGTTTGCTGCTGGTGTGTCAGTCCTGTTGGCAATCTTGCTTGCGGGTCAGATTGCCAGGCCAATCCGTGACTTGTCCGCAGGAGCCACCCGGGTTGCGAGATCCGTCAAGGAGCGCGAACAATTGCCAGACTTCTCAAAGCGTCAGGACGAGATTGGCGATTTGTCCCAAGCTCTGCGTAAAATGACGGACAGCCTCTATACCAGGCTGGAGGCAACAGGGCGTTTTGCTGCGGATGTGGCACATGAACTGAAGAACCCGCTGACTTCTTTGCGCAGTGCAGTAGAAACCATGCCTTACATGAAGACGGATGAACAACGTAATAAACTGCTGGATGTTATCTTGCATGATGTGAAGCGGATGGATCGTTTGATTACAGATATTTCCAGCGCATCTCGCTCAGATACCGAAATGGCCTTTTCCAAACTGGTGCCCTTTGACCTGTCCTCATTCATAGAAGGGGTTGTCCAGAACTATAACTCATTACACCAGGACACCCAGGGCAAGGTGATTTTCCAAAAGCCTGCCTTTATTCCGCATAACCAGCAATATTACCAGATTGAGGGACACCAGGATCGTCTAGGCCAGGTTCTGGTCAACCTGGTTGAAAATGCGATTTCCTTTTCTCCTGAGGACGGCAAGGTGACACTGCGCCTGAAACGGATTGATGATATTCTGGAAATAATTGTTGAGGATCAGGGCCCTGGCATTCCTCCTGAATATCTGGAAAAGGTCTTTAAGCGTTTCTATACTGACAGGCCTGAAGAGCATAGCTTTGGCAATAATTCAGGCCTGGGTCTGAATATCTCAGAACAGATTGTTGAAGCGCATTCAGGCAAGATATGGGCTGAAAATGTTTTGTCAGGCAAGAAGGATGAAGAGGGGCAGGATATGCGTCTTGGTGCCAAATTTATCATTCATTTGCCAGGTCTAAAATATAAGCCTTCAGCTGGCAGGAGAAAAATAGGGGCTTAGGACACTTTCAAGATTAACTATAACCTTCATTCCTGGCAAAAATAGCTTGCGTATTGCGGACGGAGCAGGGAGAATTATCTGGTACAGCTGTGAGGACAAAACAAGCAGTTTTGTCAGTTGGTTGGTTTTGGACTGTGGATTGGTCGGGGAATAGGTATATATACTTATTTTTTGGATGATTTTTTAAATACTATTATTTATAATTTATTGTCTTGATCTACCTCTTTCTTAAGATAGAGAACCGTATGATAGGTCTGCTTATAATATCTCATTATGGTCTGGCTGGGGAGTTCCGAATTGCCCTGGAGCATATTTGCGGTGAGCAAAAACAGTTCGGTATCCTCTCCATTCTTCCTGAAGACACAATAGAGAGCAGAATTTCTGATGTTCTTGAGGCTATCCGGCAGGTTGACGGGGGCAGTGGTGTGTTGATGTTGACGGACATTTTTGGGGCGACCCCCTCCAATATTGCGCTTTCTGCCCTGGATCATGATGTCCGTGCTGAGATAATCGCTGGGCTGAACTTGCCAATGCTGGTCAAGTTGGCATGTGACCGTAAGGACAGCTCGCTTGAACAGCTGGTATCCAGTGCGAAAATAACGGGCCGTAATAATATCTATTCTGGCAAGGATATGGTGTGCCGCTATAAGCCAAAAGTAAAGGGTGCTTCTTGAAAAGAAATTCTTGTCTCTTGGCAGGGATAGCCTTAAGCTGTCAGGCTGAACAGAAACATTTTTTCTTGTTATTCTGGTTTCCGGATTCCTTATTATGCCCCAATCCCAAAAATTCAGTCGCAGTGTTATTATACCAAATACCAAAGGCCTTCATGCCAGGGCTTCGGCTGCCTTTGTCAAAAAGGCAGAAGAGTTTTCCTGTTCCGTCGAGGTTCAGCGGGAACAAGAAATTGCGGACGGGACCTCTATCCTGGATCTTTTGATACTTGCGGCTTCGAAGGGAACTGAAATAACTATTATATGCCAGGGGCAGGGCAGTGAAAAGGCTTTGGAGAGCCTGGTGAATCTCGTTTCCATGGGATTTTATGAAGATGAGGACTGACGAGAAAACAGACAGGCCAACCAACAGTTGGCTGTGAATAAAGCCTGCATTATCTCGGCAAAAACAGCATACATAAAGAAATCTTTATATCATTGCTTGATAGTGGAATCCTATCAGTCTATAAGCAACAAAAATGCAGGGCAGTTTTGGTGGCCTGTATTCCCTGTTTTGACTAAAATTTGGAGCTGAAATGTCAGATAAAGATTATATTGTAGCCGATATGGGTCTGGCCGACTGGGGCCGTAAAGAACTGAATATTGCAGAAACTGAAATGCCTGGCCTTATGGCTTGCCGTGAAGAATATGGCACAACAAAGCCGCTGAAGGGCGCAAAAATTGCTGGTTGTCTTCATATGACAATCCAGACTGCTGTCCTGATTGAGACATTGACAGCCCTTGGCGCGGAAGTTCGTTGGGCCAGTTGTAATATCTATTCAACGCAGGACCAGGCTGCTGCTGCCATAGCTGCAACAGGTGTTCCTGTTTTTGCGGTGAAGGGCGAATCCCTGGAAGAATATTGGGAATATGTTGACCGCCTGTTTGACTGGCATGATGGCGGCACAGCCAATATGATTTTGGATGATGGCGGAGATGCCACTATCCTGGCTATTCTTGGTGCAAAAGCTGAAAAAGATATTTCTGTGCTGGATAAGCCAGATAATGAAGAAGAAACAATTCTCTTTGCCCAGATCAAGAAAGGCCTGGAAAAAGAGCCTGGACGTTATTCCAAAATCCGTGATGCCATTAATGGTGTTTCTGAAGAAACAACAACAGGTGTACACCGCCTTTATCAGATGATGGAAGCGGGCGACCTGCCATTTCCTGCCATTAATGTGAATGACAGCGTGACAAAATCAAAATTTGATAACCTCTATGGTTGTCGCGAAAGTCTGCCGGATGGTATCAAGCGCGCCACTGACGTTATGTTGGCTGGCAAGATTGCTGTTGTTGCTGGTTATGGTGATGTGGGCAAGGGCTGTGCTGCCTCGCTGAAGGGGCATGGTTCCCGCGTCCTGATTACTGAAATTGATCCCATTTGTGCCCTTCAGGCTTCTATGGAAGGCTATCAGGTTGTGACAATGGAAGAGGCGGCTTCACAGGCTGATATTTTCATTACCGCAACGGGCAATAAGGACGTGATCACTGTCGATCATATGCGTGAAATGAAAGACCGTGCCATTGTCTGTAACATTGGCCATTTCGATTCTGAAATTGAGGTTGCCGGTTTGCAGAATATGAGCTGGCATGAAGTCAAGCCGCAGGTTGACGAAGTTGAATTTCCTGATGGCAAACGAATCATTTTGCTGGCCAGAGGCCGTCTTGTAAACCTTGGTTGTGCAACAGGCCATCCAAGCTTTGTGATGAGTGCTTCCTTTACCAACCAGGTTCTTGCCCAAATTGAGCTTTGGACAAACAAGGATAATGGCAAGTATAAAAATGATGTTTATATTCTGCCAAAAGAGCTGGATGAGAAAGTTGCGTCATTACATCTTGACCGTCTTGGTGTGAACCTGTCTGTCATGAGTGATGACCAGGCTGCTTATCTCAAGATTCCAAAAAATGGCCCGTTCAAGCCAGACCATTACCGTTATTAAACCTTTGGTAACTCCCCAGCTTCTTTTTTCACGTAAATACGCGGTTTCAAGCGGAATACAGTCTAAAAATCCTGTTTTTTAATGGAAAAATGATCATATTTTAGTGGTTTTAAAAATAACGATTTATTTTTATCGTTATTTAT
>JAJRRF010000067.1 GCA_024279735.1 Alphaproteobacteria bacterium | reverse complement strand
ACACAAGGTGCTGTGACAGAGTGCTGATACACATCTTCAGCGTTTTGTCATGTTCTGTGCTATAGGATAAAGCCATGATAAAAATGCCCCCCTCCATAATTTATTTTGCAGTTCTCTTGATTGTAAGCATCATTATAGTTTTGGCTGGCACAACCGCATATTCTGACAGTACCAGCAAAAAAAACAGGCATCAGGATGTATATCAGCAGCGTCAGTCTCATAACATCCTGCCTTTTCAAGAGGTCTTGAAAAAAGTACGTCCCCATATACAGGGGGAAATTATAGAGACTGAGTTTGAAATGGAGGATGGAATCCCCATCTATGAGTTTAAATATATTGATAAAAATGGTTATGTTCTGGAAATGGAAGTCGATGCACGGACAGGCAGGATTATCAAGGTGGAGCGGGACTGATGCGTATTCTATTTGTTGAGGATGACCCCCGTATTATCCGTGATGTCAGTGAGACTCTTGGCAGTGCTGGCTATATAGTCGATCATGAAAATGATGGTCAGGAGGCCTGGTTCAGGGGAGATACAGAAGACTATGCAGCCGTTATCCTTGATCTTGGGCTACCCAGCATGGATGGCCTGACTATTCTTAAAAAATGGCGTGAAAATAACCGCCCTTTTCCTGTACTTGTCCTGTCTGCACGAGGGAGCTGGAGTGAGCGTGTTGAAGGCATTGATTCAGGCGCAGATGACTATCTGCCCAAACCTTTTGAAATGGATGAACTTTTGGCGCGCTTGCGTGCGATTATTCGCCGTTCTGCGGGACATGCCAACCCTGCCATTATCATTGGTGATATTAAAGTTGATCCCCGCTAGATGCGTGTCACTGTCAAAGGTGTTCCCAAAACACTGACTCCCCAAGAATATCGCCTGTTATCCTATATGATGCATCATTCTGATCGTGTCATATCCCAGCAGGAACTGGCAGAACACCTTCAGGGAGATTATGAAGAGCGCGAATCAAATGCTGTGGAGGTTCTTGTCGGAAGATTGCGCCGCAAATTGGGAGGCGGCCTGATAGAGACACGCCGAGGCTTTGGCTATGCAATCATCAACGGGCACTCATAAAGGTAACGTTTATGACCAGACATTCCCTTAAAATCAGGCTGTTGGCAATTCAGGCTATTACAGTCCTTGTTGCATTGGGGCTGACTGGGTTTGTCCTGGGCTACCTGTTTGAAAGGCATGTGGAACGGCGTATCAGTTCAGAACTTGATACTTATATTACCCAGATTGCTGCCCGTCTCAGTTTTGACAGCTCAGGAAAGCCATTGCTTGAGGGGAAACTGGCTGATCCGCGTTTTGAAAAAATTTATGGCGGACTCTATTGGCAAATCAATAATGAGACATCCCATAAATCATCCCATTCCCGTTCTCTTTGGGATATTGCCCTGACCTTGCCTGTTGATAGCCCAGGATTTGGAAAAGTCCATATCCATACAACAAAAGGCCCTGAAGGCACAGATATATTGGTTCATGAGCGAAGGTTGATATTTAAGTCATCTCTTGGCAACAAGACAAGTCGCATTATTGTAGCGATTGATCTGGCAGAATTACGTGCAATGGGTTCTGAATTTTCTTATGATGTTGCCGTTGCCCTGCTGGTTTTGGGGCTATTTTTGTTATTGGCGGGCTGGATACAGGTTATGATTGGACTAAAACCCCTTTCCCTGATCCAAAAATCCATTACAGCTATCCGCAGCGGGAAAGCAACACGTATTGATACAGTCATGCCCCTTGAAGTCACCCCCTTGGTTGATGAGGTTAACAGTCTCTTGGCGGCACAGGAAAAGGTGATATCAAAGGCCAAAAGCCGTGCTGATAATCTTGCCCACGGTTTTAAAACGCCCCTAACGGCACTCAAGTCAGACGCAAGACGTTTGCGGAATAAGGGGGAGAACAAGATTGCAGCTGATGTTGAGGCAACAACCCAACTTATGCACCGACAAATAGAAAGGGAACTTGCCAAGGCAAGGATACGACATATTGGTTATATGCCTGAAATTGCAGTTCTTCCGCTCATTCAGAGCATTGTGAATACTTTGCAGCGGACCCCTGATGGAAAGGATAAAAATTTCCAGGTCAGGTGTATCCATGATCTTCATGTGCAGGTTGATAAGGATGATATGACAGAGATATTAGGAAACCTACTTGAAAATGCGGTCAAATATGCTGACCATAAAATTATTGTGCGTGTCTTTACCAAAGAACAGGTTGTAATATTCCAGATTGAAGATGATGGTATCGGTATTTCCAATTCTCAAATGGAAATGGCACAAAAACGAGGTGTCAGGCTGGATGAATCTGTCACAGGTTCTGGCATAGGCCTTGCCATTGTGAATGATGTATTGGAAGCCTATAAACAAGACCTCAAACTGGGAAAATCCTCACTTGGCGGGCTTAAGGCCAGTTTCCAGTTGCCATTCCAGAACAAAATGTAACCCAATTTAGCCACACATTATTCTGGAAACTCCGAGTTTTTTTGGGGCGTTCCCTCAACATTATCTACTTGCAAATAAAAGAGGACCGATGGTCATAACCAGAATGGTCACGACAACGATGCTGATCGCATCAAGAAGAATTCCAGTTTTCAGCATGTCGGAAACCTTGATGGCTCCAGAGCCAAAAACAATAGCATTGGGGGGCGTAGCCACAGGCAGCATGAAGCCAATGGTTGCCGCCAATGCTACGGACATAACTAAAAGCACGGGGTCGAGGCCGAGCCCAGCAGCACTTGCGGCTGCCACGGGCAAGAATATAGCTGCAACAGCGGTGTTACTTGCCAGCTCCCCCAGCAGCACAATGACCACAAAAATTCCCAGCAGAAAGGCGAATGTTGGCAAAAAGGCCAGCAGGGAGGCAGCACCACCAATCCACACAGCAAGGCCGCTGGTTTTAATCACCCCAGCGAGAGCCAGCCCGCCACCAAACAAAAGCAGAATATCCCAGCGGATCTGCACTGCGTCTTCCCATTCGAGAAGTCGCGAATGATCAGCGCGTGAGGCTGGCAGAATAAACAGCAACAGGGCAGCAGCAATGGCAATCCCCGCATCGCTCAAATGCAGCCATGGAAAAAGGCCTGTGAGTACACTGCGAAAAATCCAGAAGAAAGCGGCCAGACCAAAAATAATGGAAACGAGAAGTTCAGCCCGACTGAATGCTCCCAACTTCGCCTCTTCGCGCGCGATATAATCTCCGCCAAGCAAATCTCGGGACACATCAAAGCGAAAGGAATATCGTGTAATCAGCAACCAGGATAAGGGCAGCAGGATAACAACCGCAGGAACACCAATCATCATCCAACGCCAAAATTCGATTTCAATGCCATAGGTTTTACTCATAAATCCTGCAAAAAGCGCATTGGGCGGTGTCCCGATCAAGGTTCCCATTCCGCCAATGGTGGCTGAATAGGCGATGGCCAACATCAGGGCAGTGGAAAATTTTGCGATGTCGGCTTTTTCATTTTCATTGGCGCGAGCCTGAATGGCCATGATGATGGACTGGGCAATGGGGAGCATCATCATAGTCGTTGCCGTATTACTGACCCACATGCTTAAAAAAGCCGTGGCGATCATAATGCTGGCAATGATGCCAGACAGGCTTTGAGTGCCCCGTTTCAAAATACCGTAAGCAATGCGCTGGCTTAGATGCTGCCGAACCATCGCGCGCGCCATCAAAAATCCGCCAAGGAACAAGAATATAAGCGGATTGGCATAGGAGGTCGCCGTATCATCAATGGAGGCAATACCAAGGGCTGGAAAAAGAACAATAGGCAACAGAGCTGTCGCTGCCAGCGGGATTGCCTCACTCATCCACCACAAGGCCATGAGGAGACAAACAGCCGCAACCGCCCATCCTTGCGGGGTTAGTCCTGTGGGAGTAGGAAGCATCAGCATGATGAGCGCAATGACAGGTGCCACGACCAAAGTCACCCGCCTGATGGCCGTTTCAGGGTCAGTTTTTAACTCAGCCCAAATATGATGGAACATAGCCTCAGCCTCCTTTATACCTCAATAAACACTAATCTAGCTTGTTATCGCAACTGCATCTTGCAGGCGTTTAGTGGCAATCAGATAAGCTGCCCGTCTGTAGCTGCACTCCTTGCCTGTTGCAACAGCAAAGACGTGATTGGCGGCCTTCAACAGTTTGGAATTCAACTCCTCTGTGATTTTTTCTTTTTCCCATGGCATTTGCTGCATGTTCTGCACCCATTCAAAATAGCTGACAATAACGCCACCAGCATTGGCGAGAATATCAGGCAACACTGGGATGTTGCGAGTGATAAGAACCTTATCCCCTTCAAAGGTTATTGGACTGTTTGCCGCTTCGACAACAACACCAGCCTTTAATTCACGCGCGACGGTTTCATTGATGACCCCGCCCATAGCTGCTGGCACGAGATAATCACAAGGCAGTTTGAGCAGTTTTTCATTGGTTATTTTTTCAACGCCCTCATATGAGGACACGCGCGCGCCACTTTTTCGGTATTTGCAAATGGCCTCAATATCCAGCCCCGTTTCATCATATAGTCCGCTTTTGCTATCACTGATTGCCAGAACCTTCATGCCCATATCGCGAAAAGCCTTCGCGGCATACATGCCGACATTGCCAAAACCCTGTATAACAACGGTTTTACCTTCAAGACTTTCAGCCTGATGGTGGGCATGGGCGTGCATGACTATGGCAACCCCATTCCCTGTAGCTTCCTCGCGGCCTTCTGATCCACCGATCAGCAATGGTTTTCCTGTCACGACACCAGGTGAGTGACCGTAAACCTTTGAATATTCATTCTGAATCCAAGCCATGATCTGATCATTGGTGCCAACATCAGGGGCTGGTATATCGCGATTTGGACCAATACCGCGATGTATTTTCTGGATAAAAGAGCGGGTTAAACTCTCCAGCTCACGGTGGCTTAGTTTACGGGGGTCACAATCAATACCACCCTTTGCACCGCCAAACGGCACCTTGACCAATGCCGTTTTCAGAGACATCAGAGCGGCCAGTGTATGAGTATCGCGCATATTAACAGAAGGGTGATACCTCAGTCCACCCTTGAAAGGACCGAGCGCGTTATGATGCTGAACGCGGTAGCCATAAAAAATTTCCAGACTGCCATCGTCTCTGAGCAAAGGCAGCTGTATCTTGAATTCGCGGCTTGCTCCTGAAAGCAAAGCAAAAACCTGGTCACTATAGCCAAGTGCTTGGCAAGCCTCATGAAGAAAGCGCGAGTTTCCCATTGTCATTTTGGTAGGGGTTTTGTCGCTCATCAGAGCATATCCTCTTCAGTTTCAACTTGTCATACGGATCTTTTCCAGACGGCATTAGATGCCGTTGCGCTAGGAAATAGCAGCTTGATCCTTATTAGAAGGTATTTTCCATACGCCAATCGCGAGCAAAACAGTCGCAGCAATGATAGAAACAGCACCAACGAGGACTAGGTAGAATGGGAGGCCAAAATAAAGTTCAGCCATAATACCGATAGGCATCAGCAGGCCTGCTATGGCAAGGCGCGATACCCATTTAGCAGTGTTGGGAGCAATTGGCAGGGTCAGTAACAGATAGCCAAACAAGATATTAAGGACAGAAAACAGGTTGCCATGAACATGAACCAAACGGGATTCAAAATGCGCACCCATCGCATTGCTGGCAATCCAGGCCTCCTTACCAGGAGCAAAATCACGCAAGTAGATCAACAAAAATCCATATGCCATAAAGCCAGCCATTGCAGAAAGACCGATGGCCATATTAAGTTTACCAACTGAATTTTTCATCTAATTTCTCCTTTATGGTACAGTAAGATATTTAGAACACCATCTAAGATAAATGCCCTGCATTTATCCAGATGACTGTTTAAATCCTTCTAATTGCAAATCCAGCAAGCGCCTTCCTTCTTCGACCAAATCAAATTCTCGATTATTGAGTGACCAGCGCATCGCTAGTCCCTGAATAAGAACCAAAATAAGATAAGCCGCATCATCAGCATCAAGAGACTTTTTGAACAAACCAGACTCTATTTCGGCTGCAATCAGGCGTGAAAATTTCTGGTGACGCTTTTTGATAAGGCCTGCGAAAAATGCCCTTAATTTTTCATTTTCTGAATGCAGCTCGCGGGAGAATAGGATGGCTGGAATGGCTGGTGTAGCTACAATGAAGGCCAGATGCCCCATGACAAAATCATGTAGTTCTTCTGCTGGTCTGGTATCCTTTCTTCTTGAAACAGAGACCTTGGTTTGCAAAATTGTACTGATATGCTGGCTAACAGCTTCCCAAATATCACTCTTGGTCGGGAAATGCCGAAAGATGCCAGGCTGTGAAATACCAACCTCCTTTGCCAAAGCCTCTGTCGTAATGCGGTCTGGACCAATCTCGCCAGCCAATCGCAGAGTGGCATTCACAATTTCTTCCTTGCGCTCAGCGGCACTTTTCCTGATCCTTGTTGCCATGGACTGCTCTTCCTTTTCATTTTCATTTTCATTCAGAAGAGGTTGTAAATTCGACCCCTTCTGAATTTTTATATTTATGACCGCCAAGATGCTCAAAAGTGAGACAGGTATTTCCCCTGCGAGGACCACTTTTTAAATCCATACAGATACCATCCCCATTATAGACCCAGTTTCCTGCACCTGAAAATATAAGGGACTTCATAGAGACAGAACCGTCAGTCCTGTAATGTATGGTAACGGCCATCCCCATACGTTTGGCATTGATCGTCTTGCCAATAATCTGTGTAGAAATCTGGTCTTTCGTCATGTTGGCCGCAAGAGCCGTTCCTGTTGGTATCACCGCTATAAGCAGTGCTGAAACCATAACGATATTACGGAAAGAATACATATAAATCTCCATTTTTTACTGGCGTTATCTGCCATGAAATCCTGATTTTAAGATTGCCCTAAAGCACACAGCAGAACTATTGTCCCTTCACCTTGAAACGGTAAATCTTGTGGCATGTCACACAATTTGTCATCAGGTTTCCCAGCTTGGTAGATATAACCTGCCCGTCTCCCATGCTTTTCGCCTCGTCTGCAATCTCATCAAAGGCCTTGTGTGTACCCATGCCCATAAGCTTGAAATCACCAGGCAATTTGGCAATCAACTGCGGCGGCACAGAGGACGAAGCTGCCATCCCAGCCTTGTGGGCACTGTCATAGACATCATCCATATTTTTTTCCGCATAGCCGATTGTAATATCCTGTATGGTTTCGAGCCAGCCGCGCATCTCAGCCAAAATCATGTCACGTTCAGGCGCGCTCAACACAATAGCCTTACGGGTATCTGTTCCTGTTGCAGCCATCACTTTCCCCTGAATACCAAATACATAGCCTCCAGCCATCACAGCCACCAACAACAGGGCGCTTATGCCCCAACAAAACTTGCACATCTTCATCATCCTTCTTTTTATTAATCCAGGGTCAGCCCAAATCAAAACACTAAGTTAGTGATTGCTTACTAACATAACTGAAGGGTTGGATCAGAATTGTCAAGACTTTTTGTATGATTTCTTGATGACAAGTTTTACTGTGAAAGAACAGGATTGATATTTTTTGAAACAGTAAAACTGAAAATAGTTACAATATAACCACCGTTATTTT
>JAJRRF010000066.1 GCA_024279735.1 Alphaproteobacteria bacterium | reverse complement strand
TGAGGCTAAAAATTTGAACCAAAACACTATCCACTCAAAAAAACAAAAAATAACGCCCTAATTGCCGTTTCAATTTAATATTTTGGAGCTGAATTTATAAAATCATAAAATTTCGTGCAATTGCCCTGTGATTATGCACCAGGATCAGCGCGGTTGCCGACAGTTCCAGGGCGCGCTTGATGATTTCACGGATATAAACCGGGGTGTGGTCTACGGTTCCGACCTGCTGCACCTCATCGGCAATAAGGCGGTTTTTTTTGTCGAGGAACAATATCCGGAACTGTTCTTTTTCCTGGTGAGCCATTGCAGCATGACAATAGCCAATTAGGGCATCCCAACTGCTGATGACAGGCTTATCCATCACATCTTCACGCATGAGAAGCAGGGCAGCTGAGCGAATAATCCTGAGTTCTATCACGGCGGCATCGCCAATACCCTTGACCTTTTTCAGGCGTTCCGGTGAGGCATTCAGCACGGCTGAAAAGGAGCCGAAAATTTCAATCAGGTTTTTGGCAATCGGCTTGGTGTCCTGGCGTGGCAAAATTCTGAACAGAACCAGTTCCAGCATTTCATAGTCTGTGAGGGGCTGTCCCCCGCCAGCCATAAAGCGTTGTTTCAGCCGTTGGCGATGCCCCAGATAATGGGGCTTTGCCTGACCTTCCTTAAATCCCATGACACCTGGCCTTATCTAAAGTCTTTGGTACGCAATGATCTTTTGAGTGATACTTCGATCGTTGGCCACATCCACTGTCATGCCGCGCTGCGACGCGGTATCCATGCCCTGTACTGTCAACATGAAAAAGACTAACAATTTTACGGCTCAAAGTCTTGCGACACCAAAACAAATATTGCCAAATCAACGCAAACCTCACGGCATGGATACCGCATTTCTGCGGTATGACAATGATAAGATAGTGGATGAAGGCTACACTTTGAGGACAAGGCATGTGGGAATTTTTAAATGCCATACATTCCCTATCCTTAATACTATGTCTAAAGTCACACACCATTCCAGGTTTCAGGAAACAGCAGGGAAGGGTGGCTTGTGAAGACCTGCGGGGCTTTGGGTGAAAATTTCATAGCCGTCTGCTGTCACTGCTATTGAGTGCTCAAACTGGGAGGACAGGGACTTGTCAAGGGTAACAGCCGTCCAGCCATCCCGTAAGATACGTACACCAGGCCGCCCAATATTAATCATCGGCTCAACTGTGAAAAACATGCCTTCACGCAATATGTCGCCTTCGCCAGGCTTACCATAATGCAGGATATTGGGCTCAGAATGAAAGACCTGTCCCAGGCCATGGCCACAAAATTCCTTGACGATGGAATAGCCGCGCTCTTCCGCAAAGGTCTGGATGGCATAGCCAATATCTCCAGTTGTCGCACCCGGTTTCACGACATCAATGCCGTGCATCAGGGCTTCATAGGTGGTGTCAATCAGGTCAAGGGAGCTTTGGGCCACTTCGCCAACGGGGAACATGCGGCTGGTATCACCATGCCAGCCATCAAGGATCAGGGTGACATCAATATTAATGATGTCACCATTCTTCAGCTTTTTGCCGCCTGGAATGCCGTGACAGACAACATGGTTGATTGAGGTGCAGATTGATTTGGGAAATCCCCGGTAATGCAGGGGAGCTGGTATGGTGTTATGATCCATGGCAAATTCAAAGGCAATGGCATCCAGTTCATCAGTGCTGATCCCAGGTTTGACATGGGCAGCAAGCAAATCAAGTGCCTGGGCTGCAATCTTGCCAATCTTGCGCATTCCTTCATACTCTTCAGAAGTATGGATCTTGATACCATTCTTTTTCTTGAGGCCTAGGTCAAGGTTTGTCATCGGGCTTCTCGCGTCATCGTAAAAATGCTGTCATAATATGGGGTTGTGACCAACCCTAGCATTCTTCATTTGCCTCAACAACAGAATTTTGTTTGGACGTGGTAAAATGGCTCAGTTTGGAAAAAGTAAGGAAATGGTAACCCAAACAAGTTTAGGGTGCAGAAAAGATGGGGACTGGCTTGCCAGAGAAATAAAGGCCCCAATTCTGGAGGAGAAGACCGCAATGACCCCTTTTACAAGACTTGATTTTTACCGCAAACTGACAGCAATGTCCAGAGCCATGATCATGTCAGGAATGGTGATGATGATATTTATGGCGAACGCAAGGGCAAAACATTGCGAACGTCTTGACTTTGAGGGGGTAAGCCTTGAGCAGGCCTATAACGGGAGCTGGAAACTGACTGTTTCAGGGGAAACACCGCGCATTAACATGGATGTCAGGCTTGTGCCCCGTGCGCGCTCAGGACAACCAAACTTTTGGCCTGTCGAGGTTGTGGGCTGTTATCCGGGACTGATTGGCATACCAATCAGCGGGTATTTCAATACCACAATTAGCCTGGATGATGCTATGGGGCGCAAGGGTGTTGCTGTTGTCGGGGCAACGTATTTCCAGAAAAAAAGGTTCTGAAAACAGGAGAGACCTACCTGTTTAGAAAGCTGCGTGAAGCTGAAATTGTGCGCGGTGTACGTTGTGGCATCAGGGAAAGCCAGACTGTAGGGTTCAGGGCTGACTGGCGTTTGTAGAAACGGTAGGGAATCTGATTCCAGGTTCTGATGGCATTTCTCTTGTTGTCGAGGACATAGTCCCCTTTTGATGTCCTGGCAGTCAGGATAGCATGTCCGTCACCATTTTCATCGCGAACAACTGTGATGAGGAGGGAACCTGATGGCCAGCCGCGTGCCATAAGGAGGCGGCGTTTCAGGACAACATAATCTTCACAGTCTCCGCTGGTTTTGGGAAATGTCCAGTGTTCAAGCTTGCCATACAGTTCCTGGTCGGAAACAGGCTTGATCTTGCGGTTGACATAACTGTTGACCTGGACAAGTTGTTTCCAGCGTTTGCCAGTCATGGCCAGACGTTTGGTGGTGTGCTGGTTGGATTTGCAGGACTCTTTGTAGGTTTTGCAAAAATCAATATGTCCGCCAGGCGCATCTGTGTAAGAATAGGTTCTCATGATGGAGGAATTGAGGTTCTGGCCATCCATCCAGACATGCTTGGCCGCTACAGACGGTGTGGCTGTAAGACACAGGGTTACAAGACTGCCAATAAATATATTTACTAAACGCATAATACTATTCCTTAAACTTACTCTAGGGGGATTATGACATATTACCCTTTCGGGTTAACTAAGGGTTATAGTTAATAATATGTTAAAATATCGCCTTGGTACAGGTTCGTCTTGGGGCTGTCCTGTCTGCCCCTGTCATGAACACTAATATGCACTATGATCGGTACTGATTTTAGGGTGAAATATGATTTCTTTATGGAAAATGGTTAACACTGGGGATTATGCTCTGAAACTGTAAAACTGATAAGGGTTTTGCTGTTCCGCTTCCAGGATTTTGATAAAGTCACTTGCCAACTGGCCAGGGGTTTTCAGGCTGTCTGACTGTTCCCCTGGAAAGGCCTGTGAGCGCAGGCGGGTTGCAACAATTCCTGGGTCAACAACACTGACCCTGATATTGGTTGTTGCATTTTCGGCAGCGTAATTCTGTGCGACCTGTTCTAGCCCAGCCTTTGAGACGGTATAGGCTCCCCAATAGGCGGAACTTTCAGGCCTGTCTGTTATGAATACTGCCCTGGCTTCACCAGACAGCTTGAGCAGGGGATCAACTGTGCGCAACAACCGCCAGTTGGCTGACAGGTTGACCTCAATTGTCTCGTTCCAGTGCGCCTCTGTGACATGTCCAGCCGGGGAGAGGGCTTTCAGGATGGCAGCATTGCCAATAAAAATATCAAGTTTTTTCCAGCGTTGGTAAATGGCTGGCCCAATGGCATCAACACTTTCATGGTTCTTCAGGTCACAGGTGATCAGGGTTGCCTGGCCTCCAAGGGCATTTATCTCTTCATCGAGTTCTTCCAGCGCGCCCTGCGTCCGTGCCAGGGCGATGACATGTGCCCCCCGGCGTGCCAGTTCAAGGGATATGGCTCTACCGATGCCGCGTGATGCCCCTGTGACCAGGGCGATTTTGCCGGAAAGGTTGTTTTCAGTCATGCTTGTCTTCTTTTTGGTGAGGAAATGCTGGGGTGTCTGGACTACACATACCACTTGCCAGCTGTGTTGCCAATTGTCACTTTTACGCAGGAAAAAGGAAACCAGGCTTTCGGGGACAAAAAAATACCGGATATGAGAATATCCGGTATGGGGCATCATATGGGCAATGAAAAATTATTTCCCGGCATCCTTCAGGGCGCGGTCGGTCTCACGCTCAGCTGCATCCTGCCGCATCTTGAGAGCTTTTTCTTTTGCCTTGTCCAGGGCTGACTTTCCAAGCTCCTTGGCCTTGAATATAGCAGGGGCGGCAGCTTCCCTGGCTTTTTCTGAGATGTTCAGTATTTTTTCCAGGCCATCAGCTGAAAGGGATTTGGTTCTTTCCCAAAAGGAACTCAAAAAGCCTTTCTTGGGCAGCAACTCTGTGATCGCCATGGATTCTACAGTTTGTATCAGGTCTTCCTGGTCAAGCCTGGTCTGGCCAGCAGGCAACAGGCCAGGTGTGCCTGTAAACAGGACCAGGGGAGTGCAGGCTGTGACAACGCGGTCGCCCTTTTTCCACAGGATACGGTTTGATACGCCAGTTTCCTGGGCATAATATATCTTTTTGCCGCCAACCTGCTGGCGCAGGATATTGCGGTCAATGACTGGGACAAAATGGCCGCCAAGCTTGTTGACCAGTTTGAAACGTTCATTGTTTGGGTCGGGAAACTGGACAAACAGGGCAACGGAACCGTCATCGGTATCCAGTGCCATCTTAAGGGCTTCTTTGGTGCTTTTGGCATATGTGATATTGTTGGCCAGGCCAAGCCCTTCGGGATCAAGCTGACGCAGGAAATCAAAGGTGGCAGTGCTGCCGCTGCCCCTGGGAGGAAGAATGAAATGTGTATTTTTTGCACGCGCCGAGACCTGGCCGAAATTGTCCAGGTCGGTATTTTTGGTGACCATGAACAGGCATTCGCGCGCAATATCCGAACGGATCATGTGATAGGGGTTTGTTCCCACATTACGGGAGACTTCCAGGGCAAACACATCAAACTGTGAGAACCCTATCTGAGCCGGATTGTTGCGGACATGGTTAATATTGTCGGCTGATCCTTTGGAGGTCGCGCACTCATAATTAAAGTGAGCCTTGTCTAGTCCCTTTTTGAGAGCCCCGCAAAACTTGCTGTGATAGGCTCCACCCTTGCCCCCGGTATTGATTTTGGTGGCCAGGGCAGGAAGACTGCCAGGCAGAAGGATGGCAAGGGCGACGGAAATGTTCTTGAGGTGATGCACTGTTATGTCTCCATCAGCTATGGCATGAATTTTTAAATTTCATTGATATGGATGTGGCCTTATCCCATCACGGAATCAAGGCTGTAACTTGACCATTATTTTTTTAGCTATCGTATAAGGTGTGAGTTTTGGCAGAGAAGATCATTGCCTTGAGTTCTACACCTTGAGTTCAGAGAGCAGGGATAGTTGCTTGTCCTTGAGCTTCTCGTCCTGATCCTTGAGCTCAGTCGGGTAGTCCCCTGTAAAACAGTGGTCTGTAAATTGGGGATTGGTGTTGTCGCGGCCATCCTTGTAGCCCATCGCACGGTAGACACCGTCAACGGTTATAAAGTGCAGACTGTCAGCCCCCATATAGTCGCGCATCTCTTCAAGGGTCTTGTTGGCCGCCAGAAGTTGGCTCTTGTCAGGGGTATCAATGCCATAAAAATCAGGATGGGTAATGGGCGGGCTGGCAATGCGCATATGGACTTCTGTCGCCCCTGCCTCACGCACCATCTGGACAATCTTGCTGGAGGTTGTCCCGCGCACCACACTGTCATCAATCAGGACAACGCGCTGTCCCTTGATGGCATAGCAATTGGCACTGTGCTTGAGCTTGACCCCCAGCTTGCGGATTTTCTGTTCAGGCTCAATAAAGGTGCGTCCGACATAATGGTTTCGGATGATGCCAAGCTCAAACGGAATGCCGGATTGCCGCGAAAAACCAATCGCAGCTGGCACGCCGCTGTCAGGAATCGGGACAATCACATCTGCTTCAGGGGCGGATTCAATCGCCAGCTCAACGCCCATCTTTTTGCGAACATCATAGACGCAGCGACCGCCGACAATAGAGTCAGGGCGGGAAAAATAGATATATTCAAACACACAGGGACGCGCAGGCTGATGCGCGAATGGGCGGTAGGATTTTAGGCCATCCTTATTAATGATGACGACTTCGCCATTGTCAATTTCACGGATAAACTCAGCATTGATAATGTCCAGGGCGCAGGTTTCCGAAGCCAGCACATAGCTGTCATTCAGTTTGCCTAGAACCAGTGGCCGTATGCCGTGGGGATCGCGGACACCGACCATCTCGTTCTTGGTCATGCCAACCAGGGCGTAGCCGCCGTCAATCTGGAGCAAAGCCTCAATAAAGCGTTCATAGAACTGTTTCTTCTGGCTACGGGCAATCATGTGCAGGATCACCTCAGTATCAGAGGTGGTATAGAAGATAGAGCCTTTTTTGATCAGTTCGCGGCGTTTTGTCAGGGCATTTGTCAGGTTGCCGTTATGACAGACGGCAAAGCCGCCGCAATCACTTTCGGCATAAAGGGGCTGGATATTTTGCTTGGAAGAACCGCCTGTTGTAGAGTATCTGACATGGCCAATGGCTTGTCTGCCCTTGAGCCGCCCAATAACATCCTTGCGGTTAAAATGGTCGCCGACCAGTCCCATACGCCGCTCAGAATAAAACTGTTCGCCATCATGGGTAAAGATGCCAGCAGCTTCCTGGCCACGGTGCTGGAGCGCGTGAAGCCCCAATGCGGTAAGGGCAGCTGCGTCATCATGTTGAAAAACACCAAAGACACCGCATTCTTCACGCAGCCTGTCATCTTCAGCATAAACGGAAACAGTTTTCATGGCCTGCCGTCTTCATTTTAGAACCTGCAATGGATAAGGAAACTGAACCTGACAGCCCGCATCACACAATTTAATGACAGTCATCTCTTGCAAGCAGACCAGCCATCATCAGGGTCATAAAAAGAAATGACCTGGTTTTAGTCCTTAGCAAAAAATAACATGATATTCCAGCACTAGATGACAACAATGGCTTATTCTTCCTCGTCATCGCCTTGCAGGCGATCCTTGATGCGCTCAAAAGTCCCAACCAGGAAGTTTTGTATCGGCTTGGAGGTGCTCTCGATGAAGGGGCGGGAATAGGCATCGTTGACCTGCGGTATCGGGTGCTTGTCAAAGTAAAACGCATAGAAGATATAGGCCACAGACATCAGCACAACACCGCGCACCGCCCCAAAGACAAAGCCCAGCGTCCTGTCCAGGGCACTGACGCTGGTATTGAGGATGGCATCAGAGATTTTCATGGTGATGACAGTGAGCAGAAGGATGGCAACCACAAAGGTCAGCCCAACTGCCGCGCCCATTGCCGCCTTTTCACTGCCAATATAGCTGCTTAAAATATCTGGATGGTTCTTGAACACATAAACAGCCGCGCCGGCTGCCAGTCCCCAGGACAGGATGGACAGCATTTCTCGTGAAAAGCCCCGAAGCATGGCCAACAGGCCAGACAGCCCCATCAGAAGGACAAGGGCAAGATCGAAAAGGGTGAATGGCATAAATTTTAACCTGCTCTAAAGTTCAGTAAGAGTTTGGCCTGCATCTTTTGCAAAGCCCAAAAGCTATCCTGACACAAATGTCGCGCCTTGTGTCGTTTAGCATTAAGTGGCCTGTGTAACAATTCTGATTGTATTCAGAAAGATATGTCAGATGTTTGTCAACAGCACATTTTCTCCTCCCTGTGCTGGACAGCAGACTATATGGCATTTCGGTTGCATTTTTTTGGGGGGCTTGATGTTTAAAGTGTTTGCAATTTTTATCCTGATTACCACTTCCTTTCCGCTGTATAGCCACAAAAATATATTATTCTTTAAAAACAAGGAGATATAGATATGGCTCAAAATTCGGTTCAATTGCAAAAAGGGTTAAGCATCACTGCTTTTCTGGAACAGTATGG
>JAJRRF010000065.1 GCA_024279735.1 Alphaproteobacteria bacterium | reverse complement strand
TGGCATTTGATCCAGAACAGTTGTTACAATGTCCATGAGTTCCTCCGTTTTGAAGGATTGATGTCGTTTACAACACCATCTTCCCACAAATTGAGGGCTCACTTATTTTTTTGTTGGGTGAAAACTGTCCGAACTATTGCGCATAAAATACAACATAAAAAATGCGGGTTACAATGAACGCCATTGAGGCTATGCCAGCCTGGTATTGGTCAGCACCAGTCACCTGGGCAATAAACACAAACACAGCAAAAACCTGTAGCATTTCCCAGGAATTGGCCTGGGCAGCAACCAGGCGTTCGCCCGTGCCTTCCAGCCTTGCATATTGCACCCTTGGATTTTTGTTATCAATCGTTCCGAATTGCCTGGCCCGATATATTCCAGTGGCCATTGCAATGGCAGAAGGTATAAAGGCCGCCAGTACAAGACACCAAAGCATGACTGTCATTTTTTCATTCCATCTTTAAAGTGATAAAGTCACTGATTGGGAGACAAGTTATCCTAAATCAATAAACAACAATATCATAGGGTTATGCACTAAAGACAACCATATATATCAGGTAACCGCCAATAGCCATACCAATAAGCACAGTGGACACCACACCAAACTCTCGCGCCATATTCAAATTTTTAAGATCCAGCTCCCTGTCCTTTTTTTCAACCATACCAATCGCATGTGCCAGTCTTGCAAGCACAAACCAGCCCCCCAATATTTGAACAACCATTGAAGAGATGCCTGACAGCTCTAACAGCGCGAGACCCACCAATATAAGGGCTGCATTTTCTGCCAAGTTGCCATGGGCGCGAATGCGCCTCTCCATAGCCACCTCTCCAGCATCTCCCACACCCACCTTATATTTTATACGGCCACCAATAACATACAGCGTCATCAACATCTGGAAGATAATGAGTATCCCAGATACCAAAGCTGTTACAACTGGAAATTCCATCTTGCCTGTCTCCTCAATAAGTGAAATGCAGAAAGCTTTTTATTCTTATATACCAACCAGTCCGTTTATATCAATGAAAAGATGAATATATTTGCATTTTACAGTCCAATTGCAGGGTTTCCCCCCTTTGCAGGCAGACGAAAACTTGCTAACAGTGTCAGCCATATATGGCAGCATATTTTGCCGGGGCATATCCGTACCGGACAAACCAATCTGCGCCATAACCGTTATTTATTTTTAAAAATGTAACAGCTTAAACAGGAATATTCTTTATGGCTAAAAATGCTTTTTATGCACAGTCCGGCGGCGTGACTGCTGTGATCAACTCCTCAGCCTGCGGCGTGATCGAGACCGCCCGCAAACATGGCGACAAGATTGGCAAGGTCTATGCTGGCCGTAACGGTATTATCGGCGCGCTGACCGAAGACCTGATTGACACCTCCCTTGAGAGCGCGGAAGACATTGCTGCCCTGCGCTACACTCCGTCAGGTGCGTTTGGCTCTTGCCGCTTTAAGCTGAAAAGCCTTGAGAAAAACAAGCGCGAATATGAACGCCTGATTGAAGTGTTTAAAGCCCATGACATTGGCTATTTCTTCTATAATGGCGGCGGCGACAGTGCCGATACCTGCTATAAAGTGTCCCAGCTTTCCGAGCAGATGGGCTACCCTATCCAGGCCATTCACGTCCCAAAAACAGTTGATAATGACCTTCCTGTGACAGATAACTGCCCTGGCTTTGGCTCTGTGGCAAAGTATATCGCGATTTCAACCCGTGAAGCCTCTTTTGATGTGCGCTCAATGAGCAAGACCTCAACAAAAATCTTTGTACTTGAAGTAATGGGTCGTCATGCTGGCTGGATCGCTGCTGCGGGCGCACTTGCTGCTGACAAAGACAACGATATTCCAGTGGTTGTCTTGTTCCCAGAAATCAAGTTTGACCGTGAAAAATTCATGGCTAAAGTGAAAGCCAACGTTGAAAAATACGATTATTGCACAATCGTTGTTTCTGAAGGCGCACAATATGAAGATGGCCGCTTCCTGGCCGAACAGGGTACACGCGATGACTTTGGCCACGCCCAGCTTGGCGGCGCGGCTCCTGTTGTTGCTGGTATGATCAGGGAAGACCTTGATCTGAAATTCCATTGGGGTGTTGCTGACTATATGCAGCGCGCTGCCCGTCATATCGCTTCCAAGACGGACGTTGACCAGGCCTATGCCATGGGCCAGGCTGCTGTTGAGATGGCACTGGACGGCAAGAACTCCATCATGCCGGCCATTATCAGGACATCAAATGACCCTTACACATGGGAAGTCGGTTCAGGTGAGCTGAAAGATATTGCCAACGTCGAAAAAATGATGCCTGAAGACTATATCTCAAAATGTGGTTTCTCCATCACCGACGCCTGCCGCGAATATCTGGTGCCGTTGATTCAAGGTGAAGACTACCCACCATATGAAAACGGAATGCCAAAATACGTCACATTGAAAAATGAAGGCATCCCGCAAAAACTAGAAAAGTTTGAAATCTAACAGGCTAGCCTGTTTTGGTTTTTGGATTAGTGAAAAATAAGAAAAGCCTGTGTCTCTTGAGTGAGATGCTGGCTTTTTTGTATGGTGGAAAGTTGAAGTGAACAATATCCAAAATGCTGGAATGGGGATTTTTTCCATTCCACACGTTCTTGCCCTGCCCTATTTATCAAAAATCACACAAAGAGATTAGGAACACAAATGTGTGACAGGCAAGAACATTGCAAATGGAGAACATCTCCATTCGCGCTAGGGATTATTTATTCTTCCCTTGTAAAAAATACTTCAATTTCAGTTGATTTATTCACGCTTGAGGTGTCCGAAAAATTTCCTCCAGAATTTACTCTGTCCTCCATGTTAGCCCGCATAGGGTATGCTCCCCCTTCAAACGTATCAATATTTTCAGCAAAAAAGTTCAAGATCAGACAATTCATCAACAGCATAGCTTGATTTATTAAAGCGCAAACGCAACCCGATTGTAAAATCTATCCATTGATCAGTATCTGCGTATTCGTCCCACCAGCGATCCATCAAGGCTAACATTCCTGCATTGCCAATCCTGTTTGACTCAAGACCAAGGTCAGTAAGGTTATCAAGATTTCTGGCAATGGCTATAGCCCCTGCATCTCTGATCCTGTTACAGTCCAGTGACAAATATTTAAGAGTTTTCAGATTTTCGGCAATTTCAATGGCTCCGTCATCGCCAATCTTGTTGTTAAATATAGACAGGGTTTCAAGTCTCCCAAGTTCTTTTGCAATCGAACTTACACCAACAGAACTAATATCATTACCAGACAGGCCAAGCCTTGTGAGTTTTTTCAGGTTTTGGGACAAATGCTCGCAACATTCATCATTAACCCCACATTCGATAAGAACCAGATCTTCAATATTGACAAGGGAGCGACAGATTTGCATGGTTCCTAGGAGGCCAAACCTGTTCTCCATAAGCTCAAGTTTAGTCAAATTTGTCAAATTTTTCGCAATTTCGATAACCCCTGCATCGCCAACCCTGTTGACACTCATCATAAGGGTTTTCAGCTTTTTCAGCTTGCGGCCAATATAGCTTGCCCCTTTATCAGTTATACGGTTATGGCCAATGTCCAGAAAAGTCAGTTCGGGCATATTTTCTGCAATATGCTCTGCGCTCTCATCTCCCAAGGCATCCCAGCTACATCGGTAAAACTCCAGTTTGTGATTTTTGAGATAGTTCACCCCTTCATCCCGCACACCAGACATGCTCATATCAAGTCTGACCAAGTCACTCAGGTTTTTACCAATATACTCTACTGCCTTTGTAGCTTCCCCCCTAGCAATGAAACCGATTGTCAGTTCCCTTAGCTGAGGCCAGGCTTCTGTTAACTGCCTGGTTCCCTGACTTTCTATCCTGCTAATTCCAATATCAAGAGAGGTCACATTAGGAAAGCAACGGGTAATATACTTAATCCCCACATCACTAACGTAATTCTCAGAAAAATTCAGTGTTGTGATATTAGGAAATATTCCTGTCTGTTTTTTTGCTTCTTCGTTATCCATATAATTACCTGATTACCACTTCCTTTCCGCTGTATAGCCACAAAAATATATTATTCTTTAAAAACAAGGAGATATAGATATGGCTCAAAATTCGGTTCAATTGCAAAAAGGGTTAAGCATCACTGCTTTTCTGGAACAGTATG
>JAJRRF010000064.1 GCA_024279735.1 Alphaproteobacteria bacterium | reverse complement strand
GTGCTTAGGATAGCGTAGAAATTTTTCTTGTCAGTTAGGTCGAAAATGTGCGTATAGCAGGCTATACAAGCATTTTTGAAACGACGCTGACGGGTAAAAGATCAAGCTAAACGATTCGATTGTTTTTGCGGGTGTCCTTAGATGTCGGGTTTCCGGTGTTTATAGATAAAACACATCAAAGCTTCATCTTATCAAGTTGGCTGCCGCGTTTTGTGGCGGCTTTGACCACTTGGTTATTGGCGGTGATGCCCCAATAGGCATTGGGCAGGGCGAACAGCAAGGAGAGCAGGAAGACGGGAATGCTGATAATGCCTTGCAGCACAGAGGGCAGGTAATTGGCAAAAATAAGCTGGCTGGCAAAGAAAATGGTCATCGCATTGAGCAGATAGATCATCATAAATAAGCGTTCATCACGCATACTTGTCTTATAGGGTTTTGCCTGTTGCTTGATATGCTTGTTATGTTTGCGGCGGTTGCCCCGAAAAATTCCCCAGATTGACCATTTCGGTTTTTCAGAAGGGCCAAGCAGAAGCTGCTTTCTACTGCCCCGTATGCGCCGCCATGCCAACAACACCATTAGCAGATTAACGCCGACCAATGCGGCCTTGGCATAGAGTAGCGGGATGAAGCCCAGCACAGTGATACTGGCAATGTTGACCAGCAGCAGCTGAATTGCCGCATTGAGCAAAAAGGTGGTACGGTGCGAGGCGTAACGGTTGATCTCATTAACCTTGCCTGACAGGAAGACCCGCCCCTTTTCTTGCTGGGTCAGCGTTTCCAGCCTGGCTTGCTCAGCCTCATTCATCCGAAAATAGTTTTTGAGCTGTTGCCATGTGTCGGCCTGAACCTGTCCAGCAATAGGCTGGGTCTTTGCCTTCCAACGGCGGTTGGCCTCATTCAGTGCATTCCAGCCTTTTTGAAACAGGTTCGTCATCATCCACACCCTAAAATTGTTCTTGCCCTCTTTGCCCAAAGGCGTTTCCAGGTTGATACCCTAGTTGGTCGACGGCTCTGTCGTTGACCGGAACGTTTCTGCTAGCCATATGGTTTTGCTGAAACCTTCCAGTGAGGGAGTGAGCCCCTGACCATCAAGAGCCTTTAATTGGCATCACTTCGCCAGCCAAGCCTGAAAGCGTTTTTCCAGCTCTTCGCCGTGGTCGAGCCAGAATTCTACGTTGGTTTGCAGGGCAGTGTTAAGATGGCCGCCCGCTGTAGGGAGGTGGGGGAGCATGGCCTTGTTGACCATTTTGCCAGCGCCTTTGGCGGTCCAGCCATAGGAGATTTTGTTGAAGAAGATGGCCTGGCGGTCAGGGCGCATGGACAGGGAGATAAATTTATGCGCCAAATCCTTGTTGGGTGTACCTTTGACAATCGCCCAAAAATCCATTGAATAATTATTGCCATCCCAGACAATCTTAAAGTTGCGTTTGTCCTTTTTGTTGACCTTGTAAATCCAGGCATTATAGGCCATCGACATGGTGACATCACCCGCCGCCAGACGCTGTTGCGGCTCTGCGCCCGATTTCCACCAGACAATTTTGGACTTGATCTTGTCAAGCTTGGCAAAGGCACGGTCTACGCCAGCAGGGGTGGCGAGTAGCTGATACACCTTGTTGGTCGGCACACCGTCGGCCTGCAAGGCAATTTCCAGGGTCATTTTTGCGCCGCGCCTCATGCCGCGCTTGCCAGGCCATTTCTTGACATCCCAAAACTGCGCCCAGTTCTTTGGCCCGTGCTTGATCTTGTCACCGTCATAGGCAAAAATTGTTGACCACACAAAAACGCCCGCGCCGCATTGCGCCGTCGCGCCGTCTATCATTTTGGCCTTGTCTGTAATTTTCGACCAGTCCAGTTCTTCAAACAGGCCTTCCTCACAGCCTTGCAACACTTCGGGAGCCTCGACCTGTACCACGTCCCAGGTCACCTTGCCAGTTTCCGCCATGGCACGTATCTTGGCCATTTCACCGTTCCATTCGTCCTCAATGATTTTCTTGCCCGTCTCTTTCTGGAACAGGTCAAAATAAGCCTGTTTATGTGCTGCCTGGGTGGTACCGCCCCAGCCAACAATGGTTAGGTCACGCGCCTGGGCAGGCAGTGCGGCAAGAGCTAGGACAAGAGCCGGAAGCATGGTCAAAAATCTGAACTTTATGGTGGTTTTGTTTGCAGTCATGAGGTGTTCCCTTTTGGGGGTGTAAAATTACCTGGTTGAATTTTTTCAGCAGCCAAAAAGATGCCGCGTTTTGAGGGTGCTCCTAGACAAGGAAGGTCTTGACGACCAGCAGGAATATCCCAAACACCGTCCCGCCCATCATCCATTCAATCATGCCCAGTTCTGCCTTCATGATTGTGATATCGGTCTTGATGGGCTCAAGCTCCTGGAGTAGCTTTTCATTGGTCACAAGCTCATCCTTGTTCACAGAGAGGTTTTCAGACAGGGCTTGCGCGGTGCCCGCAGCCTGTTCCCGGCTGAAACCAGAGGCCTCCAGCTGTTGTGCCAGCTTTAATGTGTCAAATGTGATGGTCATGATTGCTCCTTAGGCCGCATTGTACCAGAACCGGACAAAAATTGCCAGACGGGTTACTTGTCATGGGTTTGCTTAATCGCCTGCGCCATCTCGGCCTTTACGCCCTCGTCAATATGGATGGCCTCACTGACATCGACCATGCCAGCTTCAGGGTCATTATAGGTGGCAATATCCAGCTTGTCCTCGGACTTGGCAACAATGGTGGAGACGGCGGCATCCCCGGACACATTGACGGCGGTGCGGATCATGTCCATCAGGCGGTCAACACCAAGGATCAGGCCAATGCCCTCAATAGGCAAGCCGACCTGGGTAAACACCATAGACAGCATGATCAGGCCAACGCCAGGCACGCCTGCTGTGCCAATGGAGGCCAGCACCGACATCAGGATCACGGTAAGATAACCGGTAAAGCCAAGGTCGATATTATAGACATTGGCAATAAACACTGTGGCCACGCCTTGCATGATGGCAGTGCCATCCATATTAATGGTTGCGCCAAAGGGCACGGTGAAGGAGGCGACACTGTTATTGACCCCGAAGCGTTCGGTCACAGTGCGCATGGTGACAGGAATGGTGGCATTAGAACTGGCCGTGCTGAAGGCAAACACCTGGGCGTTCCTGATCTTTTTAAGGAAGGTCAGCGGGTTAAGGCCTGAGAAAAATTTCAGGGTCAGCATCAGGGTGACAAACAGGTGGAACATCAAGGCGGTGACCAGCACCAGCACATAGCCTGCCAGTGAAGCCAACAGGTCAAGGCCAAGGTTGGAAATAGCCTTGGCAATCAGCGCAAACACGGCGTATGGAGCGACCGACATTACGATAAGGACCATTTTCATCATGATCTCGTTGGCAATTTCTGCGCCCTCGATAAAGCTCTTGGCCTTGCGTCCGACCAGTAGCATGGAAATGCCAACCAGGATGGAAAAGAAGATAATGGGCAGCATTTCCCCATTGGCCATCGCCCTGATGGGGTTTGTCGGGATGATGTCAATCAGCACCTGAACCAGGGAAGGGGCTTCCTTGGCGGTAAATTTGTCAGCAGCATCACTGGCCAGGTTCAGGTTCATGCCCTTGCCAATGCCTGCTATAGCAGCAATCAGGATGGCGGTGGCTATGGCAATGGCCGTGGTCAGCATATAGAGCGCGAACGACTTGCCGCCAACCCGCCCCAACATGCGGATGTCCCCAATGCCACAAACACCGCAGATCAGGGAAAAGAACACCAGCGGGACAACCAGCATTTTCAGGGCGTTGATAAACATGGTGCCAACCACATGAAACAGGCCATTGACCAGATAGACATTGACAAAACTGTCCTTGGCATTCAGTCCAGTGAGGTTAAATAACAGGCCAAGGGCAATGCCCAGTCCCATCCCGAGCAGAACCTTGAGTGTCAGGCTCATCTTGCCGTTGTCATCCATGTGTTGTCTTCTCTTTTCTGGGTAGCTTTTTTGGGGGACTGCTCTTCTGGCAGGTGTATAGAAGAGGGGTAGTGCTGGCAAGGGGCATGGTCTAAGGAAAACAATTTAGCAAGGGTTGAAAAGTGCTTGTGTACAACCTTAATTCAGCCCAAAGGTTTCTTGGTATGGCCGTAAATATAAAAATAATCCGACATAATCCTATTCTAGCCTAGTGCTCAAGGCAGGGTGAAACCTGGTGTTTTAAATATGAATAAGAGTATAGGTTTTATGATTAAAGTAACGAAAAACAGGCACGTCCAGACCGTTGCGAGGACTGTCAAGAATGATCCATATGATGCCCTGATTTTTGGGGGTACCCTTTATATCCTGGGAACAGTAATCGTTTTGGGTTTCTTGGTGTAAACTGTCTACTGGATCACTACAATAACTGCCCCTGCCGTTTGGCGGGGGTTTTTTGTCAAAAAGCCACGGATGACTAGTAGCACATAGTGCGAGCAAACCGTTACGGTTTACGGGCCTGCGATATGCGCCATCAAGGGGATAGAGCAACACCATGACCAGACTTTAATCCATGTTGTCCTAATCAGACTGCAAGAAATTGCGAGGCTGCTTTATTCATGGCAGGATTGATGCCTTTTTTCCTCTCTGTGTTCTTTATCACACGCAAATATGACTTTTCGTCACTTTTGCGCCATAAACCTCCCTCATTTTCATCACTATATGATTCTGGACTCCGTAGGGGTTTTCTTTGGGGTGCATTTTATAAGGGTTATTTTCCCTTATAAGGGTTGAATTTTCCTGAGATTTGTTGCTTTTTGTAGTTATTCCTCAATACCAATAATAAGAGCTGTAAGGGTAAAAAAATGAGCATCAGAAAAGCGGATAAGAATGGCAAGGTCACTTGGGACAAGTCCAACCTGCCAAGCCGTCA
Source organism: Alphaproteobacteria bacterium (assembly GCA_024279735.1). Lineage (GTDB taxonomy): Bacteria > Pseudomonadota > Alphaproteobacteria > Rhizobiales > JAJRRF01 > JAJRRF01. The sequence goes on along the minus strand of JAJRRF010000064.1, from coordinate 3,162 downwards.
TGTCACTGTTGGGACAGAACGGGCCCCGCACCGTTCCTATTATTATGCCATGGGGCTGGGCGATGAGCAGATCAGACAGCCGTTTGTTGGTGTCGCCTCCTGCTGGAATGAGGCTGCCCCCTGTAATATTTCCCTGATGCGCCAGGCGCAGGCGGTCAAGAAAGGTGTCAATGAAGCCCACGGCACACCCCGCGAATTTTGCACGATTACGGTGACAGACGGCATTGCCATGGGACACCAGGGCATGAAGTCCTCGCTTGTGTCGCGTGAAGTGATTGCGGACAGTATTGAGCTGACCATGCGCGGCCATTGTTATGATGCGCTTGTCGGTGTGGCTGGCTGTGACAAGTCGTTGCCTGGAATGATGATGGCCATGCTCCGTCTCAATGTGCCTTCCATTTTTATCTATGGCGGCTCCATAATGCCGGGACGTTTTGAGGGCAAGGATGTTACGGTTGTTGACGTGTTTGAGGGTGTTGGCAAGTTTTCAGCGGGAAAAATGAGCGAAAAAAACCTGCGTAAGCTTGAGACTGTGGCCTGTCCAAGTGCTGGGTCATGCGGTGGACAGTTTACCGCCAATACTATGGCCTGTGTCTCTGAGGCCATTGGCCTGGCCTTGCCAAATTCAGCGGGAACACCTGCCGCCTATGAGAGCCGTGATGTATTTTGTGAGCAAAGCGGCAAGCAGGTGATGGAGCTGATCAACATGAATTTACGTCCACGTGATATTGTGACGCTGAAATCCCTTGAGAATGCTGCTGTTGTAGTGGCAGCGACTGGCGGCTCTACCAATGGCGCGTTGCATCTTCCAGCCATGGCGCATGAGATAGGGATTGATTTTGACCTGTTTGATGTTGCAGAAATTTTCAAGAAAACGCCATATATTGCAGACCTGAAGCCTGGCGGAAAATATGTTGCCAAGGATGTCTATGATGTGGGTGGCGTTCCAGTCATCCTGAAAGCCCTGTTTGATGGCGGTCATCTTCATGGCGACTGTATGACTGTGACTGGAAAGACACTGGCTGAAAACCTTGAGCACGTCATATTAACGCCTAACCAGGATGTTATTTATCCAGTATCCAACCCTATAACGCCGACTGGCGGTGTGGTTGGGTTAAAGGGTTCCTTGGCACCTGATGGTGCTATCGTCAAGGTTGCTGGGCTGAAGACACAAAAATTTTCAGGGCCTGTCCGGTGTTTTGACTGTGAAGAGGATGCCTTTGAGGCCGTAAAGAACAAGGATTATAAGGAAGGCGAGGTCATTGTTATCCGTTATGAGGGGCCTGTTGGGGGACCTGGCATGAGGGAAATGCTTTCGACGACAGCTGCACTCTATGGCCAGGGTGTTGGGGACAAGGTTGCACTGGTTACGGATGGCCGTTTTTCTGGTGGGACGCGCGGTTTTTGTATTGGCCATGTTGGCCCCGAGGCAGCTCTTGGCGGGCCGATTGGCCTGTTGCAGGACGGTGATATTGTCATGATTGATGCGGAAACAGGCGTTCTGGATGTCGACCTGACTGAGGCTGAACTGGAAGAACGTAGGAAAACATGGACATTGCCTGAGGCGCAATTCAAGAGCGGTGTCCTTAAAAAATATGCGGATCAGGTCGGGGCGGCGCGCTATGGTGCGGTCACCCATCCTGGAGGTAAGGAAGAAGTAGAGTGCTATGCGGATATATAATAAGCTGAGATCATTTGGGATGCTGTTTGGCCTGTCCCTGTCACTTCTGGCAGGTGTTTTGGGCTGGACTTCTGCAAGTGCATTTAATGATATACCGGGTATTGACCCTTACGAATCTGCGCGGGAGGCTTACCGCCAGGGCATTACAGCTTATGATGAAGGCTGGTATGACCTGGCTTTTCCGGCTTTGAGATATGCTGCCAAGAGAAAGATTATTGGGGCACAGCTGACTGTGGCGAAAATGTATGCCGAGGGTATCTGGGTGCGCCAGAGCCATCCGAAAGCTTTTGATATCTATAAGGAAATTCGGGAGGATAATATCAAGATCCTTTCTGTTTATCCACGTCCGAAAGGTGCTTTTTTGGTTGCTGAGGCCTATGTAGAGCTGGCCAAATATTATAATAGCGGCTTGGCTGCCAGGGGTGTACGCCTGGATCACCGTGAAGCCTTTGACCTGTTCATGATTGCGGCACGTTCCCTGGGATCACCTGAAGCCCAGTATGAGTTGGCAAAAATGTATATGTCTGGTCGCGGTGCGCGGAAGAATAGCCGTAAGGCTGTACGCTGGCTGATTAATGCTGACAAGAACTATAACTATCCCCCTGCCCAGGCTTTGTTGGGTAAGGTTTTTTGGTATGGGCTGGAGGGGCGTAAAAAACGTCCAATCTTTGCCCTTGCCCTGTTGTCAAAGGCCAAGAAGAAGGCGACTAAAAGTAATGCAGGTTGGATTCGCGCCCTTTTTGATAAGGTTGACAGGCTGGCCAGTTCTGAAGAGCGGGACAAGGCCAGGCGTTTGGTGACATATTGGGAAAAAAAGCGTTTACGCAAGAAAAAGCGTGAAAAGAAGCTGTTTGACCGATACCAACAGAACCGTGACAGGCTGAATGAGGTCTGGGAACCGATGGCTGTTATGAGAAAGCCCACTGAAAGGAAGCTTGATATAGCAGCGGATCGGGCGAAGAATATGGGGCAGTTTCAGAATATAGATACGCCTATCATCTTTTCTAACCGTAGGCGTTAGGCAGTGACGTTTGGTTCAGTATAAAAAGGGTAAGTTTTGGTTGGATGGAGTACGACCCTGTCTTTGACCGCATCCACTGTCATGCCGTGCTACGACGCGCTGCTGTCCGACTTAAAATTTACACGCAATGATCACCCTATATTGGCTACTGCCTTCAGGAGATTTCAGAAGAGCGGGACATAGTGAACAATGCATCATTTTTCTGATGATTTTCAATTGTGACGCTCATAGTACACGACTAATTTGCATAAGACATTGAAAAAGCGTTAAGATTTTCTGATTTGTTTCACGACATAATGAGGAAACCTTATGAAACACATTGATCAATGCCCTGCAAGGAAGCCTAAAAGAATATATTCCACTTCGCAAGACGAGAATGGAAACTTTTTGCGTTCTGGTTTTAGGGGTTCTGTCCGCGCGGACGGTGAATTTGAGCCATCTTGCCAGTGGCTTTTGCAGC
>JAJRRF010000063.1 GCA_024279735.1 Alphaproteobacteria bacterium | reverse complement strand
TTGGCAGCCAAAAAATCTTGCATCAAGGGTGCTGCGCATCGCCTGCGGCGACCAAGGCCCCTGACCCAATATTTCCTGCCCGCCATCACAGGCCATAATCCATCAGCAAACTGAGTGTTGCGTTTCGGAATTGAAACGGGGGTCGTTTTCCTTTTCCACTTCAATTTCTGTCCGATGGCTTTCTCTTTTTATAATAGGACGTAATTCCCAAAGAAATAGATCTCCTTTAATAGAAACATCTTTATGTATCGGAATATTTAAACTCCTGTTAGTTATAAAAATTGCATCAGCCCTAATCATATTTAAAACTTTCTTTAAAAAAGTATCAGACTGAATTAAAACATGATCTGACAGTTTCAAAGAAACTACATTTTTACTATTGTTCTTAAATAACTTTTGAAATTCTTGACCAATACTACAGTTTAAAAGAATATATTCTTGCATTATTCTTCCTCCAGTGCACTCTGCCAAAAGCCTTGATTAGCTCCTGGCAAATGCACTCGAAAATCAGCCTGCAAATAAAGAACCTACTTTAGAAGATATCACAGATTGATATATTATCAACTTGACAGTGATGTGAAAAAGTTGTAAATTCCTTATTAAGTTTAATAATATTCAATGGTGGTAGCTATGTTTTATCTTCAACTCACTAAAAAAATTTCCTAAGCGATTTAGAACTGCTTAATTTTGGCATGTCTATTTAAGTAGGCTCGACTATAAATTAAGTTTTAAGAAATTTTGTGAGATGGAGATTAAGATGGAATATCTTTCTATTGCTCTGAGTATTTTTGCATCCCTTTCAAGCATTATAGCCGCTTTAGTCAGTGTGCTGATTGCTCTTAAAGGTGCTCAGCTGTGTTTTTCTAGCCTGTTCGGCGGAAAATGCGAAAAATAATTTGAATTCCCTGTTATTGAATAGTAACAGGGAATTTTTTGTGTCTTAGGATTCCCAAAAGACATCATCCTCAATCCCTGTTTCTTTGGGCGTGGTTTCATCAAACTTATCCTCCAACCCCACTGAACTCAACCGCTCCCTACTCCGCGCTCGCAGCACCTCAAAGCTTTCATCGCTCATCTGTGGCAAGTTTTCAGCTGTGCCAAATGGAATGGTCAGCTTCATGGCTTGGGGCGTGACATTGCGCACAAAGGCGGCGAAGTTTGTGGCTGTGGCTTCTTTGGTCATGGCTGTGATGAAATCTGGGGTGGTGCGCATTTCGCGGGACATTTCACGGGCATCCTTGTCGGATGTGCCGCCTGCCAGTTTTATGCTGGTGTTGGTCATGATGGAGGCTGGCAATCCGCGGGGTAGCTGGCCAAGGTACTGATGTGCCATTACAACGCCTAAGCGGAATTTACGTGCCTGAATCAGCAGGCTGTCGATATTGTCATCAAAATATTCTGAAGCCTCGTCAATCCATAGAAAAGTCGGGCGGCGTTGCTGCTCTGGTAAAATAGCACGTTCCATCGCTGCCTTAAAGGTCAGAGCAATGATATAGCGGCCAAAAATAGAGGAAGCCTCACCCTTCATAAAATCTTTGGCAGTGTTGACCAAAACAATGCCACCATTGTTGAGAACAGGGAAGAGGTCAAGACGGTTTTGTGGGCTGGCAAACATGCGCTCAAAAGATGGGTTCTGCAACACGCCGTACAGGCGGCGTAAAATTTGTTCACGGGTGGCGCGATAGCCTTGCCCAAAGAATTGAGTTTCAAAAAAGCTTCTGGCGGTGGCTGGTAATTTGGCGACATGCTCCATATAAGGTGCTGAATCTATCAGCAAGTCACGCAAAGTGTGGATGGTTGAGCCTGGAATTTCAAGCATAAGCTGGGCAAGGAAACGAAACACCATAGACTGTTTTTGGGTCAGTTCCGCGCCAAGTAAACCACTAAAAATATAGTCATAAATCTCAATAATACCAGCCAGCACCTGCTCACGGTCTTTTTGACTATAATCTTTAATTCTATCAGACTGAATATCGAACAGATTCAGCGATGGGGCAAACTCAACATCCGAAGGATCGACTATCAATAGACGTTCGGACAGGCTGTTTGCAATAGAAGGGTCAAACAATGCAAGGCGTTGCAAGGTGGCTAGCATATCGCCTTGGCTGTCAAGAATAACCATTGCGGGCACGTCTTGCGCAGGTTTTTGCAGATCAGCAATAATAAGGTGCTGAAGGGCTTGGGTCTTGCCATGTCCCGTCCCTGCCAAAATGTGTATATGTTCAAATCGTGCCTCTTCTGGTACAGGCATTGTAATAGGCGTTTTGAAAAAGTCCATACATGGCGTATTGCCCAGATAGCTATCGCACAATTGCTCAGCTGTCTTGCCCTTTTGCTCTGTTGGCAACTTGCATTTACAGGCATCAAAATTTTGACTAGGGCGACATGGATCAAAGCCAGAAGCCAGTTTTAGATTGTGTATAATCTGCTCACGGGTGTCGTGGAAAATTTCAGGGTCAACAATATCCTTGTCAAACAAGGTAACAATCGTGCGCTCCATAATTTGAGCAGGATCATCTGCCAACTCCAAAAGTGGTGTTTCAAACTTTAGCCCTCTCGTCGCGCCATTATCCTCTGGTGGCAAAGCTGGCAGGTTTTTGAGAATCCCTGTAAATAAGATGACCAGTTTTTTACAGGCATCAATAAAGGCTTGGTTGTGGTTATCAAGAAAGCTGAGCCGCCTTTTGAGCAGGATACGTATGTCATCGGCTTCTTGAAGATCAAACTTCTTTTCCCAGTCCTTTTCTATCTCTTCAACAGTCATAAAAAATTCTGTATTCAATATAGCAAAAGATGCTTCATAAATTGCTTCAAGCAGCGGCATGGATAATGGTTGGACAACCTTCGCCTTCACGTCCATAGCAATTTCATAGGCCACCTTGTTAAACAGGTCATTATCCCCAAAAATTGAGCCGTCATAGCCTTTACGTACTGCATGATGGAGCTGTCGCAACTCTTCATCTTCCTTGTCACGCCAACTCATAAAGCTCCAAAAAGAAGGACGACTGCTGATACTTATGCTTGGTTTTCCCGCACTATCCCAGCCCTTTTTGAAAGAAGCTGAGAGGTCTTGCCAAAAATCATCACTCATTTTTTATCAACCTATATGGCTTCACTTTCAAAAGGCTCAATATTGATGACTTCCTCGCCGCCAAAATTCTTGCAGGTAAACATAATCCGAGCGAGGTTATCACAGGCAACCCTGATTTCTTCCTCATAATAGATCAGCTCATTAATATCTTTGCTGGTCATTTTCTTCCCGCTCACCAACATATCGACAGTGATAAGCTGGTTTGTTGATTTGGCAAAAAATGCTGCTCCCAAACTCAGCGCAAGTCCGCCAAGACCTTGGCTTGTGTGATAATTAGCAAGGGCACTTGAACCTTTCTCTGACGCATAAAGCAGTGTGTTGCCCAACTGATATTTGACAAGAGCCTGTTTTTCGGCTGGATCAAGATCAACCATAGCCAAAATCGAAAATTTTACATCTCCCAATATGCTCAATTTTTGTGAACGCTGTAGCTTAAGTTTCATTGATAAATCCTCCCTAAAATTGATATATTATTTTTGTTATTATGTTTTAAATAAGCAAAAATCATGCCAAATTTAGTAAAAATTATAAATTTATCTGTTCTGACCAGAAAGAAGTGTTTGGATTAAGGGAATCCTTGTCGGTAAAAACAAACAGGCCAGGCACAGTACCGTCAAACAAATCGTTTGCCAGCTCTTTCATATTTTTCGCCCTTTGGCTGGACAAGGTGACAAACAAAATACGCGTCGCTGCGATCCCAAATTTCTCCCGAAACAGCCCCTGTTTCCAAGCTGTAAAATAGATCAGCAGTTTGGCCTTGATATTGGAAACCTTAAACAACTTTCCATTCCTGCGGCGCAAGGGTTCGCTCATGCAGTCTGCCTCCACCAAAAACAATTGCTTTCGTCCTGTCCTGTTTTGAAGCAAGGCAAAAGCAGCATCTGGAAAAACAGTGCGCGTTATGCCATGCTCAGGCAAAAAAGCGGGCACTTTCCAAGGGTGGCTAAATTTCGCCCGTTTGCTTCCTTGCAAAAGCTGAAGAGAAGACAAAAATTCAGAGTCAAGATTATCTCGAACAGCCACCTCAAAAGCAATCTCAATATCATTGGCCAACAGGCTGTGCTGCACATGGTCACGTTTAGGCTGTTTACGATTATAGCCTTTATGATAGGGAAGCGCGATCCCTTTTCGCTCCAAAGCTGCCCCTGCCTTGCACGACAGATCAAGATGATAGATGTCAGGGCTATTAAACATTTTTGGCGATAATTGTGCTGGCAGTTTACCAAGATAATGATGATGAAATAGCAATTTCAGCCGCTTGTTAATGCCAGTGCGCGACACGGCAAAAAATTTAGCAATCTGCTGCGAGGTCAGAATGTCAAAACGATCAACAGCCTGCAAAATTTTGGCATCACGCTTGGTGAGGGTATGAGACAAATTTTGGGGCTGACGAAAATAGCGAGAGCGGCGTTTTGGTTGCTTTGTGCTGATAGAAAGCATATAAAGGATTATAACATTCTGACAGGTAATCTTTTCATGCAGCTTAAAAAACAATTTGACGAAATTCTTGAACCTTTAGGGCATGATGCTGCCAATTTTTTTTTAGCGGCAAGCTTGTACCATGCCCACAAGATCAGTTTTTCCAGTGCCGCATCTTTGGCTAACCTGTCTTTTGATGCTTTTCTTTTTCGACTTGAAGAGCATTTTGGTAAAGGTTTTATTTTGAATGATGACACTGTATTAGAGGATATGAAAACTGCTGATGATCTTATGACGGGCTCATCATGAAAGTCATTTCAAATACAAGCCCCCTCATTTTTCTATCCAAGCTTGATGCTCTTACAATAGTACAACAATGCTTTGAAACTATTATAATCCCAAAGGCTGTCGAAACTGAGCTAAAAGGCTTAGTTCTTCCTGAATTTATTGTATCAAAAAGTATTTCAAACTCTGGTGCAGCTTTTGTTCAGGGTGCTCTTGGACGTTTGCATACAGGGGAACTTGAAGCAATAATGCTGGCAGAGGAAACTAAAGCTGATTTGATTTTACTTGATGACCTTGCTGCAAGAAACATGGCAAAACGGTTAGATTTGACCGTTATGGGAACTGTTGGTGTCCTAAAACTGGCGAATAGCAAAAGTATATTATCTGCATCAGAAACATTAGCCTATTATGATGAGCTGATTGAAAAACATGGGTTATATTTGTCGCCAAAAATTTTAAAAAAGTTAAAGGAAACACTTTCTTAACTTGAAAAGCGAGTTTCATTATTGATCCGTAAATGCCAAAGTTCGCATATTACCAAAAGCTAATGTTTGAGCATGATACTTGCTCAAATTGGTCTGAGGAGAAATAGTGAAATATGTTGAAACACATCTCTCACCCAAACAAATGTTTAGTCTCCCTCTCAACCTTTTTCCTCGCATAGCCAAACCGCTGTGCTGATTGCTTGATAATATTCTTCCTGTGACCGCCTGCTATGTGCAAGGGGGCTTCCGTCTCAATTCTGTATTCATAGGGTTCCCCGTCACGCAAAAGTCGGGCATAGGCGATGTAGCGTGGGCATTCTATAAAGTGTCTCGCGTTTTTTTGGTCATATTCGCGCTCTAGGACGGCAGCATCTGCACCGCCTGTGCGGAAGGCTATGGTTGAGCCTGTGTTACCAAGCACTGAGGCGCGCAGGCTATCAGGTAATTGGTCAAGATATTGGTGGGCGAGTATCAGCCCAAGGCCATATTTACGGGATTCTGATAAGATGGTGGCAAAGCTGTCTGTGGCAAAGTTTTGGAATTCATCGGCATAAAGGTAAAATTCTGCACGCTCGCTTTCTTCAATATCGGCGCGGGACTGGGCAGCCAGCTGAAAAGAGGAAACCAGTAATGCGCCAAGCAGGTTGGCATGACCTTCCCCAAGCAAGCCCTTGGAGAGGTTGGCAATAAAAAGCTGGCGTTCATCCATCACCCTGCGCAAGTCAATCGTGTTTTTGGTCTGCCCCAAAATATTACGAATGGCAGGTGATGCCAGAAAACGGTTAATTTTGTTAAGCACAGGCGCAATAGCTTCTGTGCGAAAACGGTCGTTCCAGCTGTCAAATTCATTTTTCCAAAAGCTGATATTTACAGGATCAATGGCGTGACGCAAAACCCGTTGACGATAAGCCATATCTGTCAACATACGGGGGATGGCCAGCAGCGAGCCACGAGGCATATCCAGCAAAGAGCGAATGACATTAAACAGGATATGCTCAAGGCGAGGTCCCCAGCTGCTTGCCCATTGGTGCTTGAAAGCAGACGTTATGCCGTCAGCCGCAACGGCACGTTTTTCCAGAGGCACATTCAAGAGGGGATTGAAACCTACAGGATTTTCAAGATCAGCAGGATTAAAATAAATGGTGTGACGGGTACGCTGGCGAGGTATAGCATTGAGAATATCATGAGCAAAGTCGCCGTGGGGGTCAAGCAGGGCAGCACCATGACCAGAAAAACAGTCCTGCGCCAACATGTTCCGCAGCAAGGTCGTTTTTCCTGTACCTGTCCGCCCAATCGCCAGCACATGCTGAAGGCGCGAGCTGGCATCAAGCCACAGCCGTCCCTTACCGCCCATGTCACCAGAAACCATTCCCAGTGAAATATCATTTTGTAATTTCTCTTTACTCATAACCACAGGTGGCGGCTGGCGCGAACATTTGGCGAATGCGGCACGCGTTTTTCTGCCTTAAGAAAACACTTTGGTGTGCCCAGCCGTATCATTGGAAGAGAGGAACAGCCTCGCTGGCAACCGCCGCCTGTAGGAGTGATTGCATGTGCTCATTGTAGCATATCTGGTGTCAGTAATTTTTCGCACATAGTTGTCGCTTGTGAGATTGATAATGTCTTTTCAAATTCCTTTATCTTCAGAACAGCCCCGCTCGTCGGCAAGTCTTGCCAGCAAAATTGAGCCGCCGCCGCATCGCTTTTAAAAAACTTTTCTTTCGCGTCTATGCCCGACTCCGAAGCTGGCAGCCCAAGTGGATGTACCCAAAGTGCAGACGCGAGCGGCCGAAGCGTGCCTCCTTTTTATAAAAGGAAAGTGGCAAGCCGTCATAGTTAAAGGACATGAAAAAATATTTTACAATACTATGATGGCAGCTTCGGAGTCGGGCGTATACGCGCCCGACGAGCGGGGCTTTAAAAAAACAATGCAGACGCTGAACCAACAGCGTCTTTCCTTCTGGTTTTTGCACCTAGATTTCAAAAGTGATTTCCAAAATATCGAATAAAGTGGCGTTGCCAGGCAAGACCACTTTTTCAGGCCGAAAACAGCCCTTGTCTTTTAGCTTAACAGCAAACTTTTAAATAGGGGGGTGAACCACACCATGAGCCTCTCGCCTTGTCAATTGCATGTCCGTTATTCTCTGGCAGACTGGGATAAGGCACACTAACAAGCGTGTCAGTCTTTAAACAATTACGAGAAGGATATGAATATGTCTGGACATTCTAAACCTGTTTTTGATGTTTATGTCGTCGAGGATCGCGGAAAAGATAACGATGACTTTTGGCTAAAGGTGGGCGCAGCCTTTCCTCACGCAGATAAGGACGGAATGAACATTGTGCTTCAGGCACTGCCGACCAATGGCCGTTTGGTGTTACGCCGCGTCAAGAAAAAGGAAGAGGAGAAAAAGCTGTAATTTTGCCGAAAGGCAGGGACACTATAGAGCTGGCACATTGATACATGCTGGCTCTTTTTTATTGCAACGCGCTTTATTCAAGCAAAGGGAAGTGCTTTCGTTTATCTTTTCGGAGCCACCATCACCCATTTACCATAGCTTGGTGGGTATGGTGGCTCAGAGGAGATAACAGCGTCATCTTTTTGGTGAACCAGAACTTTACCTCATTGGCCTTAAAGTGCTAAATTTTTCGAGACACATTATCACCTTTGAGAAATATGCGTTAGGGATCGAAGCCAGCAATGGTCAGGATGAGCAACCAGCCTGATATACGAGAGCCCGCCCCTGCAAGGGAAACGCCCATCAAGGCCAAAGCCATAGGAAAAATCTAAAAATGGTAAAACTCCATATCTTGAGTGATCTGCATCTTGAATTCAGTGATTTTGACCTGCCTGAAACGGACGCTGATATTATTGTCCTGGCTGGTGATATTGGCCTTGGCACAAAAGGTCTGGAATGGGCAAGGCGGCAGACAGACAAACCCATTCTCTATGTGGCTGGCAATCATGAATATTATAACCGTGAGTATCACAGCGCATTGGAAAATATGAGGGAAACAGCAAAGCAGCTCGATATTCATTTTCTTGAAAATGATGAAATTGTCCTGCATGACACTCGTTTTTGGGGCTGCACGCTTTGGACTGATTTTGCTATTTATCCTGACATGACACCACAAGAAGCAATGGTTCATGCCAGTTATAGCATCAGCGATTTTCGTCTCATCCGTAATGGCAGAGCCAAGTTTACCCCTGAAGACAGTCTGGTGCTACACAAGCAAAGCATTGACTGGCTTGAAGACAAACTAAAATCTGGCAAGCAGGGGCAAAAATGCTGTGTCATTACCCATCACGCCCCCAGCAAAAAATCCCTGCATCCGCGTTATGGCCTGAACTGGCTATCTACCTGCTTTGTCTCCGACCTGCCTTGGTTGATGGGCAGTGAAAAAGCATCCCACTGGATTTTTGGCCATACCCATGCCTGTATGGATTTTGACATTGACGGCACAAGGGTGCTGAGCAACACACGGGGCTATGATGGCCATGAAACGATTGAAGGGTTTGACCCAAAACTGGTGATTGAGGTTTAACCTCCAGCGATACATACTATCCTTATAAAATCTATAACACAGGATTAAAAAGATGGTAAAAGTAACTTCTATAGAATTTCAACGACTTATCAAAAAGGGGCGGCAAGTTTTGAAAGTTGAGCAGCTTTCAGATAAAGAGCTGGATGCTATAGGAAAGGCAGAAGTGCCTAAAAAATATAAATATCTTGATGCAGAATTGGATTAGATTACTGCCAAATATCTTCTTGTTCCCAGTTTTGAAGAAAGCCCATATTTTTCAGGCTAACACTTTGGCCAATTGGTAGCTCTTTCATCAAATCCTTGAGCCTGTTTGACCAGTCACTCTTTGGATTGATCTTCTTCAACAAATATTGAATAATGATCGCCATTGCATAGAGCTTGTCATGACTGTGAGGTGTTTTGGCAAGGTGGTCAAATTCTGAAATTTCCCCCTTGTGAGGCAATTTGGGCTGGTCTGTCACAGTAATATTCCAAAGGCGGCTATGATGGGCACTGATATTCCTGATTTGGTTAATTGCCCGCACCCAGCTCACCAACACAGCCCTGCGCGAAATGGTGTAGCTTGCAGCAATGCGGCTAATGTCTTTTGCCTTCATACCAGACAAAAAATGGGACAACAGACCAAAATCCCAAACCTCAACAGCCATATCAAGAGGCAGGGGATCGTTATATTTTTGCAGATAATTCTGGATAAAATGTTCTCTTGAACGCGCTGTGTGTGCATCCAGTTTTGCCAGCCAGTCCTGATGCCCAAATTTTGCACCTTTGTTTGCCTTGCCAACAAACCACTTATTCAAAAACTGTGCCTCCCGATGCGGCCATTGATGCCGCCTGCCAAGCAAAAGAGCTATTTTTGTACGCAAGGCAATGGTAGTGTAACTTGAGCTGTGGACTTTTGGGGGATGTTATTTCCTCTTTGGGTCACATGTGACCCAAAGAGGAAAATCAGGTATTTGAAGTGTTCCATCAACGACGAAGGAACTTCATATGACCCAGCAG
>JAJRRF010000062.1 GCA_024279735.1 Alphaproteobacteria bacterium | reverse complement strand
GTACCCGTGAAGGTGCAAAAACCTTTGCCACCATCCGCTCCGTCATATCCTCAGCCAAAAAACAAAAACTCAATATCCTTGAAGTTTTGCAAAATCCTGGCTTGCTGGTTATTTAAGCTGGGGAGTTACCATTAAAGTCAAGAGTGTTTTATTCTGACGATTGGTATGATTCAGTTGTAAAATTTTGTCATGGCCTGTGAGTATGTATAGCTGTATACAAAGACCGCAGATAAAAAGGCCAGACGCAAGTGCCTGACCTTTGATAAGTTTGCCAAGAAAACCAAGCTGACAAGGTCAGTTTTTGGCCTTGTCGACCATGCGGCTTTCGGCGATCCAGGGCATCATGGCGCGGAGTTTTGCGCCGACCTCTTCCACAGGATGGTCTTCACAGGCTTTTCGGGTGGCCTTGAAGAAAGGCTGGTTGACCTGGTTTTCCAGCATGAAGTCACGGACAAACTTGCCGTTCTGGATATCCGCCAGCACAGCCTTCATGCGCTTCTTGGTCTCGTTTGGCCTGACAACGCGCGGGCCAGAAACATATTCGCCATATTCTGCGGTATTGGAAATGGAATAGTTCATGTTGGCAATGCCGCCCTCATAGATCAGGTCAACAATCAGCTTCATCTCATGGACGCATTCAAAATAGGCCATTTCCGGGGCATATCCTGCTTCTGTCAGGGTCTCGAATCCAGCGCGCATCAGCTCGACAACGCCGCCGCACAGCACAGCCTGCTCACCGAACAGGTCAGTCTCACACTCTTCCTTAAAGGTGGTCTCAATAATGCCAGCACGCCCACCGCCAATGGCAGAGGCATAGGACAGGGCCAGATCCTTGGCGTTGCCAGTTGCGTCCTTGGCTATCGCAATCAGGGTCGGCACTCCCGCGCCGCGCTTATATTCACCGCGCACTGTATGGCCAGGACCCTTTGGGGCAACCATGCAGACATCAAGGTCCGCGCGCGCCTCAATCAGGCTAAAGTGAATGTTGAGTCCGTGGGCAAAGAAAAGGGCAGCGCCCTTTTTCATATTGTCTTTCAGGTGCTCTGTATAAATTTCTGCCTGAAGTTCATCAGGGGTCAGCATCATGACAATGTCCGCCCATTTGGCAGCAGCCGCCACTTCCATAACCTTCAGGCCTTCGCCTTCAGCCTTCTTGACGGTCGGCGAGCCTTTGCGCAGGCCAACAACAACATCCTTTACACCGCTGTCGCGCATATTGAGGATATGGGCATGACCCTGGGAACCATAACCGATAACAGCAACTTTTTTGCCCTTGACCAGACCAACATCCGCATCGCGGTCGTAATAAACCTTCATGACTATCCTTCTTTAAATTAACTTGAGAATGAAAACGTAATTTTGAATTTGCCTCAGCTTATGGCATTAAATCTGGCGAGATACCAGCCCTGAACATGACTTGGCCTATACTTTTATAAAGCTTTTTCTATCGTCCCTCTTGGCCAGCCTTACATACGCTCCGAGCCACGGGAGACGGCAATGACACCAGTCCGGACAATATTGACCAGCCCAAGCGGTTTCATCAGTTCAATAAACTGGGTGATCTTCTTGCTGCGGCCGCGCAGTTCAAATACAAAATGTTCCAAAGAGGCGTCCACCACATCGGCCTGGAAGGCCTCGGCCAGCCGTAGGGCCTCCACCCGGTTTTCTCCCTTGCCAGCGACTTTCAGCAGTGCGAGTTCGCGAAAAATGGTGTCTTCTCGCAAGGACAGGTCGTAGACGCGGTGGACAGGGATAAGCCGCTCAACCTGGGCTGAAATTTTGGCAATAAAGGAAGGTGTGCCAGGTGTTACGATGGTAATGCGGGAAAGTTCCCTGCTCTCAGAAATTTCTGAGACTGTCAGGGATTCAATATTATAGCCACGCCCCGAAAACAGGCCAATCACACGCGCCAGCACACCTGGTTCATTATCTACCAGTATGGTGAGGGTATGGGATTCTATTTTTTCATCAGTTGTTGTCATTGTCATCATCATTCAGCAAAATTTATAGTGTTTGGTGGCAGGCATCCATGAGCACTAAACCCCTGTCTTGCCAGCTTCACCGATTGCCGAGCCAATGTCGTCTTTGCTGGCATCTGCAAACAGCATCTCATTATGGGCATTGCCGGACGGTATCATGGGGAAGCAGTTTGCCAGTTTTTCAACGCGGCAGTCAAAAATGACAGGAAGCGGGCTTTCTATCATTTCCATAATCTTGTTGTCCAGCTCGGCAGGGTCGCTGCACCTGATACCATGTCCGCCATAGGCCTCGGCCAGTTTAACGAAGTCTGGCAGGGCTGCGGTATAGCTGTGGGAATAGCGTTCCTCATGCAGCAGTTCCTGCCATTGCCGTACCATCCCCATATATTCATTGTTGAGGATAAAGATCTTGATCGGCAGGTTATGCTGCACTGCTGAAGACATTTCCTGCATGGTCATTTGTACCGACGCATCCCCGGCAATATCAATAACGAGAGCTTTGGGATGCGCAACTTGAACCCCCAAGGCAGCAGGGAGGCCATACCCCATAGTACCAAGGCCGCCAGATGTCATCCAGCGGTTGGGGCGGTCAAAATGGAAATATTGCGCGGCCCACATTTGGTGTTGCCCAACTTCGGTAGTGATATAGGTGTCACGTTCCCTTGTCAGGGCAAACAGGCGTTCAATGGCATATTGTGGCATAATCTTGTCTGAGGCATTGGTATAGGCCAGGCTTTTGCGTTTCCGCCAGCCCTCAATCTCAGTCCACCAGCCAGCCAGAGCCTCTTTTTCCTGTTTGAGCTTTGCGGTTTTCCATTGCTCCAGCATTTCCTCAAGGACGTGGGCGACATCACCGACAATAGGAAGGTCAACCTGAATGGTCTTGTTGATGGAAGAGGGGTCAATATCTATATGTATTTTCTTGGAATCGGGCGAAAAGGCATCAAGGCGGCCAGTGATGCGGTCATCAAAGCGCGCCCCTATATTGATCATCACATCGCAGTCATGCATGGCCATATTGGCTTCGTAGGTGCCGTGCATCCCAAGCATTCCGAGCCATCTTTTGTCAGAGGCAGGAAATGCTCCCAGCCCCATCAGGGTGGAGGTAATGGGAAAACCTGTGGCCTCAACAAGCTGACGCAACAGGTTGCTGGCTTTCTGGCCTGAATTGATGACACCTCCGCCTGTATAAAACACAGGCTTTTTGGCTGCTACCATCAGGGCAATGGCTTGCTTGATCTTGTCCTTGTCGCCCTGCATTTTTGGGCGGTAAGTCCGGTGGCCTGTATTGGAAAAGTTGGCATATTTTCCCAGGTTAAACTGGACATCTTTTGGAATATCCACCACGACAGGACCTGGACGGCCTGAGCGGGCAATATAAAAGGCCTCATGGAGAATGCGGGCAAGGTCATTTACATCGCGTACCAAATAGTTATGTTTTGAACAGGGGCGGGTAATGCCAACAACATCAGCTTCCTGAAAGGCATCGCTGCCAATCAGGGCTGTACCAACCTGGCCTGTAATGACAACAAGCGGAATAGAGTCAAGCAGGGCATCTGCAATACCTGTGACGGCATTGGTGGCACCGGGGCCTGATGTGACCAGGACAACACCAACCTTGCCAGTGGAACGGGCATAGCCTTCGGCGGCATGGGTTGCCCCCTGTTCATGACGCACCAGTATATGGTTGATCTTGTTTTGCTGGAACAGGGCATCATAGATGGGCAGGACGGCACCGCCTGGATATCCGAAGATGTGTTCAACGCCCTGGTCTCCCAATGTCCGAAGAACAATTTCAGCGCCTGATAACGTGCGTGCCATGGCCTGTAAAACTCCATATAATTTTTGGGTAAAAGTGAAGGGACTTGGTGCTGGATGTTGTTCTGACTAACAGAAAACAGGGCTGGTTAAAAGCCTTATATGTGTTCCGTGACAGGGACGACTCCTACAGCCACAGAAGCCTGGTAACAAGAGGGGGCAGGGCTGACAAATATGTAAGAAATTCTAGAATTCATCGGGTGACCTGAGCCTTAGTGTCTGAATATTTCGGTCAGACACTTGAGTATAGCGAGGAGATACCTGGAAAGTGCCGGGTATCAGGATAATTGCAGGAAAGCCTATCTGCCATTTGTCAGAGCGTCAACTGAAAAAAACATGTTTTTTACTTAAGTGACAATATTTCTTGCTGCAACCTTTCCTTATCCTTCGATTTAACCCACGTCCAGGTAATATTATTACCTTCATCTGTCGTGTAGGGCATATTGCTCCGCAACCAGGTCATTTGTCTTTTGGCGTAACGTCGCGACATCATGGAGGCTCTTTCAATGGCCTCTTCTCTTGTGCAATCCCCATTGAGATAAGCCAGCAGCTCAGGAACGCCTAAAGCCCGCATAATCGGCAGCCCAGGATCAATGTCTAGATCCTTGAGGTTTTGCACCTCTTCTAGGCCACCTGTCTCCACTATCCATTCAAGGCGTTTATTGATGCGCCTATAAAGAATGTCGCGCGGTGGGGCTATCACAACCCTTGTGATATTCTTTTGCTCTTCAGGTGAAAGGACAGGGCTATCCTTTTGCTGCTGCCAGAAGGATAGGGACTTGCCTGTCGTCTCAAGGACTTCCAGGGCGCGAGTGATGCGCTGTGTGTCGCCTGGCTTAAGTTGTTCAGCCATTATTGGGTCTTGGCCTGACAGTATGGTGTGCAGTTTTTGCGCGCCAAGCCTTGTTGCCTGCGCCCGCCAGTGAACTGAAATGTCATCAGGAACATTGGGAATGGAGACCAAGCCATCGGTCAAGGCGCGGAAATAAAGTCCTGTACCGCCCGTTATGATTGGTCTTTTGCCTGCGGCCTGCGCCCTGTCAATTTCATGCCTGACATCCTTGGCCCACTTGCCTGTGGAGTAGCGTTCTTTCCCTGGGGTGTGGCCATACATGGAGTGAGGGAGGAGAGCCTCGTCTTCTTCCGAAGGTCTGGCAGTGATAAGGCGCAGTTCCTTATAGACCTGCATGGAGTCCGCATTGATAATGACCCCGCCATATTTTTGCGCGAGGGCAATGGCGGCGGAAGACTTGCCGCTGGCTGTCGGGCCAGCGAGAAGAATAATTGGTTGGGCTGTCTGGTTGGGTGTGCGGGGCATAAGTTGGCTCATCGGCAAAGGATTTTGATAAGGCTTGATATTGGTTTGGTTTGACTGTATAACATGGCCTATTCCACACGCGAATGAAAATAAAATGTTGTTGAACATACTGTTTTATGCAGGCTCTGGGGAGTTTGGATAGGGGTGTGTGATTTTACATTTTCCGGTGGTGATCTTGTTGGCCAAAATCACAGCAGTGATGGCAGCCCATAATTTTACTTCAAGTTTCGCGGAGGGTTAACCGGAAAAAATAAATTTAAGGAAATTACTTATGGCATTGCCAGATTTTTCAATGCGCCAGCTTCTTGATGCAGGCGTTCATTTTGGGCATCAGGCTCATCGCTGGAACCCAAAAATGAAACGTTATATTTTTGGGGAGCGCAACGGTATCCATATTATGGATCTCTCAAAGACGGTACCTCTTTTGCATAATGCGCTGGTTCAGGTTAGTGATGTTGTGGCCAAGGGTGGCCGTGTCCTGTTTGTTGGCACCAAAAGGCAGGCTTCAGACATTATTTCTGAATATGCAAGCCAGTCTGCACAATATTATATCAACCATCGCTGGCTTGGCGGTACGCTGACAAACTGGCAGACTGTGTCAAAGTCTATTCGTCGCCTGCGTAAACTAGAAAAATTGCTTGATGGCGGTGAGGCGCATGGCCTGACCAAGAAAGAGCAGCTGCATATGACACGGGAAAGGGAAAAGCTTGACCGTGCCCTGGGCGGCATCAAGGATATGGGCGGGATTCCCGACCTGATCTTTATTATTGATGTCAATAAGGAAGCTATTGCTGTCAAGGAAGCCAAGCGTCTGAAAATTCCTATTATGGCTGTGGTCGATTCAAACTGTGATCCGGATGTTGTTGATTATCCGTTTCCGGGAAATGATGATGCTGGTCGTGCGATTTCTCTCTATTGTGACCTTGTTTCCAGGGCTGTGATTGATGGTATCGAACGTTCTGCCCATTCGTCAGGTGTCGATGCCGGTGCTGCTGCGGATCCTATCCCAGAGGCATTGGAAGATCTGGCTGCTGCGGGAGCAAAGGCTGAAGCAGAAAGTACGGCGACAGCTGACAAGTCCTAAAGGCGGTCGCTGCATGGTCATTTGGCTTTCTGTTTTGGCAGGAAGTAGACAATAATATACAGAACCAAAACGCTTGGTTCTTTGTGAATTGGACAGACTTTTGGGGAAATGCCCTGATCGTCTGTGTTTTCGTCTATACAGTTTATTTTAAAGAGGGTTTAGGTTATGGCTGCTATTACTGCTGCAATCATTAAGGAATTGCGGGAAAAAACAGGCGTTGGTATGATGGACTGCAAGAAGGCATTGCAGGAGAATGATGGTGACATGGAGCAGTCTATTGACTGGCTACGGGAAAAGGGTCTTGCCAAGGCTGTGAAGAAGTCAGGCCGTATTGCTGCGGAGGGTCTTGTCGGTGTCTATTCGGACGGGACAGGCGCGGCAGTGGCTGAGGTGAACTCTGAAACTGATTTTGTGCCGAAAAATCCTGATTTTCAGGTTATGGTGAGTAATGTTACCAAGATTGCCCTTGAAAAGGGTGGTGACAAGGATGCTGTGAATGCTGAAACCTATCCTGGTGGCTCTGTATCTGTGGAAGAACATATCCAGGAAATGGTTGGTTCTATTGGTGAAAACATGTCTTTGCGCCGCTGCTCTGTCCTGAGTGTTGGCGAAGGCGTGGTTGCCAGCTATATCCATAATGCTGCTGCTGATGGTCTTGGGAAAATTGGGGTTCTGGTTGCTCTGGAATCTTCTGGAGATGCTGGCAAGCTTGCTGAGTTTGGCAAAAAGATCGCCATGCATATCGCTGCGATTAATCCGTTGGCGATGACCCGAGACGAACTTGATCCTGAAGTCGTTGAAAAGGAAAAGGCTATCTTTACAGAGCAGGCCATTGCCTCAGGTAAACCTGCTAATATTGCTGAAAAAATGGTTGAGGGACGTATTCGTAAATTTTACGAAGAGGTGTGTCTGATGGCGCAGGACTTTGTTCTGGTTGAGGAAAAGATCACTGTCGAAAACTCAATTGAGCAGTTTGGCAAGGAAATAGGTGCTCCTGTCAAAATGACGGGCTATGTTCGTATGGCTCTTGGTGAAGGTATCGAGAAAAAAGAAGATGATTTTGCTGATGAAGTGGCTTCAATGGCTTCCGGCAATTAAGGACACAGCAAAAACAATTAAATCGTTTAGCTTGAGTTTTTGCCCATCAGTATCGTTTCAAAAATGCTTGTATCGCCTGCGATACGCCCATTTTTGGCCTAGCTGAGAGACAAAATGCTTGTGTATCCTGGGTAGGGCAATTGCACGAAATTTCAAAAATGAAAAACAGAAAAACTGTTTGTTTTCAGTAACTTAATGCTTTTCGTATTTTATACTATCTTCTAAATCGACTATATTGGGCATGTTTTGCTGCTGTTGGACATAGTTTAT
>JAJRRF010000061.1 GCA_024279735.1 Alphaproteobacteria bacterium | reverse complement strand
GAGCCAGCAGTGATTTTTGCAGCCACATTTGGGGCAAACAAACCCCTCTGGCCACTTCATCTTGACCAAGGCATCATGACACTGCTCCTCCGTCCCATACTGTTCCAGAAAAGCAGTGATGCTTAACCCTTATTGCAATTGAACCGAATTTTGAGCCATATCTATATCTCCTTGTTTTTCAAGAATAATATATTTTTGTGGCTATACAGCGGAAAGGAAGTGGTAATCAGGAAAAACTAACGGCCTGTCATCCAGCCTGAAGCAGGAATATACATATCTCAGGAATACTGGCAAGGGGGCGTTTCAGCACATTTAAGTCATTCTGCTTCAATCTGGGCATAGTCATCAACATGACCAGGGCAACGAGCCTGCCCATAACCATCCCTTTTGCAGTTGCCCTTGCCATACAG
This sequence comes from Alphaproteobacteria bacterium, assembly GCA_024279735.1. Lineage (GTDB taxonomy): Bacteria > Pseudomonadota > Alphaproteobacteria > Rhizobiales > JAJRRF01 > JAJRRF01. The sequence continues at coordinate 9,109 of JAJRRF010000061.1, read as the reverse complement.
GCCTGTCTGTAAAAATTCCAGGTCAAACCACTTGCCATCCTTGGGCAGCATCCTGCTTTGCAGATAGGCCCAGTTATCCTTTGTCCCCACCAGTGTTACAAATTCCTTATAGGGCGGGGTAAATGTAAAGAATCCGGCAACAACTGCTGCCATCGCCAGACTGTTGACAGGATGACGGTAATCAAACAGCTTGATCGCTGTCCCAAATGACCGCTTCACCCTGTTATTGGCAAAATCAACACTGTAGATTTCATCCAGGATCAGGTGGGACATTGCGCCGATCAGGACAAAAGCCCCGCCAAACCACGAAACTGTGGCTGTGCTATGCAGGACATGGTGGAAGATCAACACCCCGATCACCCCAAAAAATACCACTGCCAGCAGGGAATGAAATAACCCACGGTGGGTGGTATAGCCATGAAAGAATTTATAAAGGACATAGCGGAACATGATATAGATTGCGATCCACAACACCCACAGTTCCATGATTGACAGGAACTGCGAATATTTGAACAGCACCACAAAGGCAAAGAACACGCCAAGGCTGCCAAACATATAGCGGGACTGCTTTGAAGATTCCAGGTCAATATCAGGCAGGATACTGCCAATGGTTGCCGCCAGGGTCAGGGCAACCGCGTCCGCAGGAGAAATGATCGCAGCTGCCAGGGCAACCGTTGAGGCAAGCCCCCCTGTCACGATCCCTGCTACAATATGCGTCTGAAAATTTGCCATCACCACTCTCCCCGGCCAGTCCAAACCAGGGAAAAAAGTAATGAAACCGCCCTGATTAAAATTTGATTAAGGACAAGCTTCACATATATAGGGTTAAGGTAGGGTTAACACTGAATAAGAACAGGGCTTTGATACACGACACTCTTTTGAGTCGGGCACTTGGCAATTGACCACATCCGCTGTCATACCGCGTTACGACGCAGTTTCCAAGCTGTGAATTATCAACATCAAATAAAGTCAGAAATTTTACAGCGCAAGGTCTCATAACACCAAAACAAACATTGCCATTTTAGCGCAAACCTCACGGCATGGATACCGCATTTCTGCGGTATGACAATGAAAGGGTATAGTAAATTGTGTAAACTTTGAAGATATAATACCAAATCACAAAGGGGATCTTACTTTCCAAGCAATCAAAATCCCAACTGGTGCAGTATGGCGGCCAGGCAAAAGAGTCGCGCCCTTTGTGATCTAATATAAAAGGGCATAAAATCACGATGAGGCTTTCACAGGCACAGCCCACAGGTCATATTCATTGGCTTCCTCCACAGTGCAGGTCACAATATCGCCGACCGACAGGCTCTCTGCCTTTTCAATAAAGACATTGCCGTCTATTTCCGGCGCGTCCCAGTCGGAACGAGCAATTGCACCCTCCCCGTCAATCTCATCAATAATGACATCAATATCAGTGCCGACGCGCTGCTCCAGCACATCCTGGCTGATGGCTTGCTGGACTTCCATAAAGCGTTCCCAGCGTTCCTTTTTCAGCCCCTCACTGAGCTGTCCTTCCAACTCATTGGACTGTGCCCCCTTGACATCCTCATAGGTAAAACATCCCGCACGGGCGAAACGCGCCTGTTTCATCCAGTCCAGCAAGAACTCAAAATCTTCTTCCGTTTCTCCAGGAAAGCCGACAATAAAGGTCGAGCGCAGGCCAAGAGACGGGCAGATTTCTTTCCATTTCAGGATACGTTCCAGGGTCTTTTCCTGGGCAGCGGGGCGGCGCATCTTCTTCAGCAAAGACGGGCTGGCGTGCTGGAACGGTATGTCCAGATAAGGCAAGGCCTTTCCCTCTGCCATCTGCCGCACAATATCGTCAACATGGGGATAGGGATAGACATAGTGCATCCGCACCCAGATCCCCAGCTCGGACAGTCCCTCCACCAGGCCGCTCATGCGGGTCTCATAGTCCTGGCCGCGCCAATTGCCCTTCTGGTACTTGACATCCACGCCGTAAGCACTGGTATCCTGTGAAATCACCATCAGTTCCTTGACCCCGGCATTGGCCAGTTTTTCCGCCTCGCGCAATACCTGTTCTATCGGGCGGCTGACCAGCTTGCCGCGAATGTCTGGGATGATACAAAACGAACAGCTATTGTTACAGCCTTCCGATATTTTCAGATAGGCATAGTGGCGCGGGGTCAGGCGAATGCCGGATTCGGGCACAAGTGACTGGTGGGACGCGGTGGGCGGTGGCAAATGCTCATGCACCTGGCCGATCACCCGTTCATATTGGTGCGGGCCGCTGACAGCCAGCACTGAGGGGTGCTGCTCCATAATCAGTTCTTCAGAGCCGCCCAGGCAGCCAGTCACAATCACCTTGCCGTTTTCCTCAATCGCCTCGCCAATCGCCCCCAGCGATTCGGCCTTGGCACTGTCCAAAAAACCGCAGGTATTGACCAGAACCATATCCGCCCCAGTATAGTCAGCCGAAATTTGGTAGCCCTCTGAGCGCAGGCGGGTAATGATGCGCTCCGAATCCACCAAGGCCTTGGGGCAGCCAAGGGAAACAATACCAATAGAGGGAATTTTGCTGGTCTGGGTCATGTCTGTATCTCGTGGCCTTGCTATATTTACATCAGAGGGAAGAATGTCCTGCCCTGTTGATAAGGCGGCAGCCTGAAAATAGCAAGGCACAACAAAAGGGGTGACCCGAAAATCACCCCTTCCTTGTTATCCTGTTATCTCATTTCCGAACCAACACCCTAAAGGTTAAAGGCTCTGTTGCGCTGTGACGACAATATATTAGGCGCGACAATAATAGAGATCAACACCAGGGTGATCACATGGTTATTGCTAAACACGCTATAGGCCTCGCCGACAAAGCTGTTGCCAGCTGTGAACAGGCTTCCCGACACCATGGTCTCTACCAAGACAAACACTGTTGCCAGTTGCAGCCCCACAAACCATTTCGCCCAGCTCCTGCGCGGGATGTTGGTATGGCAGACAAAATGCCAGATCACGGCGTAGGACACCACAATGGCCAACAATGCGCTGACCGGGGTGGCCAGTGAGTTGCCAAACAGCGGGGTCAGCAGCAGTTCCCGTGACACCGTTGTGATCATCACAAACACGGACAGGTAAACTGTGGTCAACGCCCCCCAACATACAAACTGCACTTCATTATCTGTTAACTTAAAAATCTTGATATTACACCTCCTTCAACTCAAACCGTACCCAGGGGAAACCTTTACCCCTCCCCCCAAAAACAACCTGTTTTCATTTACCTTGATCCCAAGACCTGGCCAAAACTGCCAAGACAACCTCGCTTCCCTGCTGCCCAGACAGGTTCTTGTTCATTTTTAGTGGTCATGCGGCAGCAAAAAATCGCCGATTTGCCTTAACTTGGGAATAAGGGGGAAATTTCCCCCTTATTCCCAACATCTTGGCCAGCTATCAGGTCATTCCATTGTGCACCTGTTATGGTTAGCAAAGGGTTAAGCCAACAGGTGAAAATTGGTTAACAAAACATAAACCCCACCCACGGCAAAATGTCACCCACCAGCGGTGGAAGGGAGGGAGGGAGGAAGGAAGGTAATGCTGATTTCTGGAAACCTGAAGGAAAAGCAATGTTGTGACCAAGCATTATTATGTTGTCGGTTAAGGGCTCTGTCCTTAATCGGAACGTTACCGCCCAAAACAACCCTGAAGCTAAAACGTTCCGGTCAACGACAGAGCCGTCGACCGTCAGGCTGTGCAGGCTGGCATGTCTCATTTTTCCCAAAATACTGGCCATGACCACACAGCAAAAAGGGCAACCCGTATTCTGGGATGCCCTTTTCTTTTCTGTTGCAGGCTGAGACGCGATGTACCGCGTTTTTACGGTGGTTGCAGCTGCATTGACGCTGCAAAACACATCAACACAATCACCCACAAAAGTAGCAACGCTACCCCTTTACGCAGACGACCTGCTTTAGGGTGTGGACGATCTCGACCAGGTCGGACTGGGCGGCCATCACAGCGTCGATGTCCTTATAGGCACCTGGCGTTTCGTCAATCACGCTTTTGTCCTTACGGCATTCCACGCCAGCCGTTGCCTTGCGGTGGTCGTCCAGTGTGAACGACTTTTTGGCCTTGGTGCGGGACATGATGCGGCCCGCGCCGTGGGAACAGGAACAAAAGCTGTCCTTATTGCCCTTGCCGCGCACAATGAAGCTGCGCGCGCCCATAGACCCGGGGATAATCCCCAGTTCACCCTGGCGGGCAGACACTGCGCCCTTGCGGGTCAGCCAGACATCCGCGCCAAAATGCTGCTCGCGTTGGACATAGTTATGGTGACAGTTGACCGCAACCTTTTCAGTACGGAACGGCTTCACCCCTGCGCGCTTCAGCTCGCGGCGCAAGGAAAGCAACACCCGTTCCATCATGATCTCACGGTTGATACGGGCATAGTCCTGCCCCCAGCCAACCGCTGCGGTATAGTCATCAAACAGCTGCTCGCCTTCCTCGAACCAGGCCAGATCCTTGTCTGGTACAGACTTGTAGCCCTCACGGCGCATCAGCATTTCACGCGCCTCGGATATAAAATAACGTCCGATTGCGTTGCCAATGCCACGTGAGCCAGAATGCAACATCACCCAGACACGGCCATCCTCATCAAGGCAGACCTCAATAAAGTGGTTGCCGCTACCCAAAGACCCAAGCTGCGTCACAAAATGACGATTCTGGATTTTTGGGTGTCTGGCATGGATTTTCTTCAGGCCTGCTTCCAGACCTGTCTCAACCCAGCGTGAAGTCACGAGGGATGGCACATTGTCCATATAGCCGCTTTTCGCACCGATTCCGCCATGCGGCACAGTTTCCTCAATGCCGCGCCGAACAGAGGCCAGGTTACCCGGCAACTCCTCAGCTGTCAGTGAGGTGCGCATCGCCATCATGCCGCAACCAATATCAACCCCGACCGCAGCAGGAATGATCGCGCCCCTGGTTGCAATCACAGACCCAACAGTTGCCCCCATGCCAAAATGGACATCAGGCATGGCAGCCACATGAGAATGGATAAACGGCATCCGCGCCAGGTTTTCCAGCTGGCGGCGCGCACCGTCTTCCACAGGCACACCCTTCACCCAGGCCTTGACAGGCGCGCGGCCTGTTTCAAATGTTTCGTAATTTTTTTGTGACATTTTAAGTCCCCTTTTTCCTACAGTGTTGCTTCTGCTCTCAACATACGCAAAACCTATTTTTGCAGGCAGAAAGCAACACTATGACGTTTCCCTATCATTCATATAGGGATCAATTTCTTTTATCTTTTACAGGGGCGCATTCCATACGCCCGCAGACCTTGCCCCGCCCACATTATGTGTGACCGCAGCATCGCACGGGCGTATGCAATACGCCCCTACACCGTCCTTTGCCCTTGGCCAAGGCTTTGGGGTAAACCAATTTTCATGATATGTCTCCTTTCCTGCATTAAAGTTGCTTAAACTGGTACACACAGCAGGACTCGAACCTGCAACCGTTTGTTTAGAAGACAAATGCTCTGGTCCAGTTGAGCTATGTGTGTGTTGTCATATCGGTTCACAAAAGGGATCTCACTATCCAAATGGCGGCGATATCCCTCATTACTGGGCTTTCGCGGCTTGGCAAATGAGACCCAGCTTTTGTGAACCTGTATTAAATGGTACACACGGCGGGACTTGAACCCGCAACCTCCCGATTAAAAGTCGGACGCTGCTACCAATTGAGCTACGTGTGTAATTCCAAATCACAAAGGGGACTTACATTCCATGCAATCAATATCCCCAGCTGCTGCTGTCTGGCAGCTTGGCAACTGAATCGCGCCCTTTGTGATCTCGTATAAAATGGTGCAGATGGCAGGGGTTGAACCTGCGGCCTTCCGGTTATCAGCCGAATGCTCTGCCAACTGAGCTACATCTGCATTATTCCCTTTGTTCTGGCATAATCATTAAAGTTTAAGGGAAATTCACTGTGATTGCGGAATGGGCGCAGTTCACAATCAGTTCATCATAGGTTTTCTGGCTCAACACCATATTGCCCAGAAAAACATCTTCTTGTTCAAAATTAGCTCCTCCCAATGCAAGAACATGTACCTTGTTTTCAACCTTCCGCATAAGAATCCAGCTTCCCATATAATCTTCCCCATCATAATTTTCATAATAAAGCCACTCCCCCAAAGCCATTATTGAACACCATTCAAATGCATATATCTCGTTAAATATTGACCTTGTTTCTTTCTGCTCTGGGATTTTATGAAGAACATCAGAGAATAAAATAGAGTCCATAATATCAACCCTAACCCAAGCATTATCTGCATCATTTGAAAACACATCCAATATTTTACATTTCACAAATGCAGAGCTGTCCACATGTTCAGGATAACTGTCCCACCCACATAAAAATGACGCAGCAGGCTTAAATAACACCCAAAATTCAGCATTACTTTTTTCATCGAAGGGATGGCTAACACGGATAATTTTTTGTTCACCAGCCTTCGGTGGTAGCTCAAGCTTTAAACAATCACCATCCTTATTTATGAAAGGAGGGATTTTGTCTTTTTCTTTTGACCACTCTACAGCTTCATGATAAGCACAAAAAGCAAGCCCTGGAAAAGGTGGCTGAACTCGATCTCCAGAAGTATTATATTTTCCATTATGATCTCTAAAATGCAGTCTCACCCTTACCTCCTTAGGCATCTCTCATTATTTTCCATTTGCATGGCTCAAACTTCACAGCTCACAAACAATATTTCTTCTTTAATCACCATTCCGTGCGGGACACGAACATGTGCAAGTGGTCAGATACCTCTTCCAGCATTTGATGAACATTATAGACCGTAGAGACAGGATATATCTTGTCTCTACAATTTTTCCTACAGGACGGGCATTTTCATGCCCGCCCCTATTCTTTATTTTGGCACTTCACAGGCTTTCAGCCCCTCAGCAAAAGGCACTACGTGCCTTCAACTTCTGCAATAAAGCGCAAAACGCTTTCAGAGAAGCCGTCCAAATGCAGCCATTTCTTATAACCAACGCCGTTCTTGTTAGAGGCGACGTTAATCATATAGGCATGTTTTGCCACAGGGTTCGGCACAGTGTCAGCTGACTGCTCATCAGTGATGACAATCAGTCGGTCATGAGGCAAACGATTGATCTGCTTCACAGCCTTACCCAAATAAGTACCGCCGTTAGGCTGGGACTTATTGACAGCATCCACGCCAGACAAACCGCGCCGCGCCGGGACTTCCACAACCTTTTCAGAGAAGGTGAACACCCGAAGGTCTTCACCGTTCACCAAAGAGGCCAGGGCAGCCGCCGCGTCCATCCGTGTCAGGTCTGATCGCTCAGACACTCTTGACCACAGCATGGAACCAGACACGTCAACCAGCACAATCGTGCGGCCAGGCAACCTAAGCTGTTTGCCAATGGCCTGCTTCAGTGCCTTGTCCAACGCGTAATGGTAACGCGGAGCAGCGCGCTCGGCAGCGACAAAACGAAATGGCAAGACGCGGTCCGCGCCTTTTCGTGCCAAAATCGCATTGTTGACCAGCTTTGCGTCAACCCCGGCCTCTGACATGTTGCGCAAATTTCGCAGCAATGCCATGTAACCAAGCTTGCCTTCAGAAAGCAGTCGCGTAAAAGTTTCCTTTTTGCTCTTGCCTGCTGACAGGCCGACTTCCCAAGTATCAGGAGCTGACAGGGTCTCGTCAACCAGCTGTTTCCAGGTGGTTTCCTGCTCTTTGTCACGCGGCTTGGCGTGCACCAGAAACAGCACATCCCGCAGCTTCACCACGCCAGCGCGATCATATTTGGCCAGCTGATAGGCATCAAACTGGCCAAACACACGCGACAGACCTTTTTTCATCTGCGCTGTCAGGGGGCGTTTGCCATCCTTCCAGTAGATTGCCAAAAATTCTGTCATCTCATCGGCGCGGCGGATCACCTTAACAATGGTGTTTGCCACCAGTTTAGGTGTCCCTGATCCAGAGGTTGCCAGGCTGGCCAGCAACAGCAATGGAACATGACGCAAGTTCATTTCGTGACGTGCCTCAATGGCCAGTTCAGCCAGTTCTTCAGGCGCAACCTGGGCTGCGAGCCATGTGATGCGTTTGGAAATTTCCACGCCATCCTCATAGAACTCGTTTTCCCACAACAGGCAGGAAAGCACTGACCTGCGGAGCTGCTGCCCTGCATTGATATAAGGTGCAATGCCGCCCTCATGGGTTTTGCGCAATGCATTCTTTTTCTGCTTGTTCAGTTTCATCGGTCTTTCCTCCTATTGTTCGTCTTTTTATTATCTGGAGCACACAGCAGGACTTGAACCTGCAACCTTCCGATTAAGAGTCGGGAGCTCTCCCAATTGAGCTATGTGTGCGCTATTTTTTACTTACATCTGTGAAACAAGTTCAGGGAACTCTCGAAAATGGCTTGGTTACATTAAGCCGTAACCATCGCTGACGCGCCCTACCATTGAGAGCTACTCTCCCTCCCCATAGAAGGGGCAGGGAAAGGCAGGATTCGAACCTGCAACCTCGTCATCCCACGATGAAACCAATATTCTACACCACTGAACCTGCATTCCTGCGTTATTATAGACTGGCTCGGAGAACAGGCAGAAACAGTATAGACTGAGCTACAGTCTGGCCTAAAAGGTGTCAGACTGGCAGGGTTTGAACCTGCGACCTCGCCACATGGGCGCGCTCTTTCCGAAGGAACTGTCTCTTTCACTACCAAACCAGCGTAAAACAACGCATTATGATCTTTCCTTTTCTTTGGTGCACCCTACGGGATTTGAACCCGTGTTGCTGCCGTGAAAGGGCAGAGTCCTAAGCCGCTAGACGAAGGGTGCATGTTTATGGCGGAGAGGCTGGGATTTGAACCCAGAGGACGCTGTCGCGCCCGTTTCCTTAGCAAGGAAGTGCAATAAGCCGCTCTGCCACCTCTCCATTTGTTTGTTTCCTTTCTTGTCCCAATAACCGTCAAATGACGATTAGTTTATGACCAGGGCAATTGCATGAAATTTAATCTTCACTCATAGCGTTAAAATTATGATAGCATTTTTCCTATTTTAGAGGGAGGTTTGTTATGGAGATATTATCTCTTATTGAGGAGATTCCTGATCCTCGTATGGAAGGTAAAGT
>JAJRRF010000060.1 GCA_024279735.1 Alphaproteobacteria bacterium | reverse complement strand
TGGCATTTGATCCAGAACAGTTGTTACAATGTCCATGAGTTCCTCCGTTTTGAAGGATTGATGTCGTTTACAACACCATCTTCCCACAAATTGAGGGCTCACTTATTTTTTTGTTGGGTGAAAACTGTCCGAACTATTGGTCTATACAAGCCAGAAATTTGAAGTGTCTGCCTTGGCCCAGGCTGCATAAAATGGTTTGGACGTTAAGATGATCGCATTTCTGGCCATCCCGTAAAGGGTAAACGGCTACGCCGCATCTAAAGATGCCCTTGACAGGACGGACAAAAATGCAAAACTGGTGATGAAGAAAACCAAAAATGACGGATACGGATCAGTAGCTTAAACCTACACTAAAGCTGTCCAGGCAAATGAGACCACTTCAATCTTCCTACAAATTGAGGGCTCATTTATTTTTTTGTTGGGTGAAAACTGTCCGAACTATTGAAGCAGGAGAACAGGATGTAATCCTGCCCAGCTGTGATAAACGGGACTCACAAAATTCTGGAGTCTTTATTTGCGCAGGGCTGCACTAGTGCTTGTGATTGGCATGTTTGACATGCTGGGGATGATCCCGCTCAGTTTTACTGATGCCAACTGGATTGCCCCAAATATCAGCCATACTGGCTATTTGTTTGCCGCGATGGTATTCTGGATATTTTGCTACGCCATGTCACGCTATTCCAGATTCCTGGAAGACTATCTCCATACAGGCCATAAGAGATGATGGGGCAGGGACTTGATATTGGCTTGAAAGTAGACTAGACTGGACTACAGTATAAGAGAGGGGAGTAGGTGAGATGCAGAAAAAGATATGGACTATTGCTGAGGCAAAAGCGCGGCTTTCTGAAATCTTGCGTCGTTCCCGTGATGAGGGGCCGCAAACGATAGGGACACAAAAAAGATATGTGATCGTTCCAGAGGCGGTCTGGAAAAAAAATAATTCACCCAAGAAGCCAATGGGACAATGGCTGGTTGACAATATTCCGCAGGACGCTGCACTTGAACTGCCAAGTCGCAAGGATCCGCCCCGCGCTATCCCATTTGGGGAGGCGGAAGAGTGAGCGGCATCTTGCTTGACACAAATATTATTTCTGAAATTACCAGGCCGCAACCCTGTGTTAAAGTCCTGGAGTTTTTGTCCAATGCCCCTGAGCTGTGGATTTCTGTCCTGACCCTGCATGAACTGGAATATGGTATTGCACGATTGCCTAAGGGGAGACGGAAAGACAGTTTGGGCCAGGCCATTTCTGATTTTGTGACTGGTTACCAGGACTATATCTTGTCTGTGGCTCAGGAGGAAGCCCTTCAGGCGGCGCAGTTTCGTTATATGGCAGAAAAGGCAGGGAAGACAGTCCATTTGGCTGATGCCCTTATAGCTGGGACTGCCAAGGTAAATGGACTGACCTTGGCAACGCGAAATATTTCTGACTTTGAGCCCCTGGATATTGCTTTGCTCAATCCTTTCAGTTGAAGGCCATTATTTTCAAGGAATGCTGGATGACACAACCTAAAGAAAGACTGAGGAAGGGGCAGCCTGCTGTCCAGATGATTGGTGTCAATAAGTGGTTTGGTGACTTTCATGTGTTGCGGGATATTGGCCTGAAGGTTGGCAAGGGTGAAAAGTTTGTGATTTGCGGGCCGTCAGGTTCGGGCAAGTCCACCCTGATACGCTGCATCAATGCCCTGGAAACCCATGAAAGCGGAAAAATCCTGATTGATGGGGTTGAGCTGACCAATGACAAGAAGCAGGTCGAGGAAGTGCGGCGTGATGTCGGGATGGTGTTCCAGAGCTTTAACTTGTTTCCCCATATGACCATATTGGACAATCTGATGACAGCCCCTATCTGGGTGCGCCAGATGCCACGGGAGGAGGCGCGCGACCTGGCAATGCACACTCTTGAAAGTGTCAGGATACCGGAGCAGGCAAACAAATATCCAGGCCAGCTTTCGGGCGGCCAGCAGCAGCGCGTTGCCATTGCCCGCGCCCTGTGTATGCAGCCAAAGGTCATGCTGTTTGATGAGCCGACCTCTGCCCTTGACCCAGAAATGATCAAGGAAGTCCTCGACGTGATGATTGACCTGGCAGGGGATGGCATGACCATGCTGGTTGTCACCCATGAGATGGGCTTTGCCCGTCAGGTCGCAGACCAGGTGGTGTTTATGGATCAGGGACAGATTGTGGAGCAGGCCAAGCCAGAGGCATTCTTTGGCAGCCCTCAGCACAGGCGCACAAAACAGTTTTTGGGACAGATTTTGGGGTGATTCTGCTGCAATCAGCACAACAAAAAAGACCAGTGTGAGAAGCACTGGCCTTTTCGTAAGGAGAATGAACTGGGAGGGCTCATTTATGGGATAAGGGGGCTGTCTTAAATATTTGTTAAGCCTAGTATGAACAGGATTCCTGTCCAGCGCATGACCAAATTGTGGCAACTTTGGGGCAATTTAGTTTTTTTCGCCTGAACTGGGCTTTGTTGCCCCATTTGAGGCAGGTTTAGAGCCCAATGCTTCTGTCTCCTGATGTTTCAGAGGTTTGGTTAACGGAAGATGGGATGAAGGGGAGGGACTGACTGTTTTTGCCTTTTTAGTCCCGCTGGTCAGGATGGAGGACAGGTCTGCTTCATTCACCTTTTGCTGTGTCTCCCGCTTTTTAGGAATACTATTTTGTGCTGTTGAGCTTTTACTTTGGAGGGTATCTGCTTTTGGGGAAGGGGGGACTGAAACACCCTTATCAGCAGTCACATCTTTTTCAGCGGCTGGTTTTCGCGAGACTGACGGCACTGGTGATTTTGGCACCTCAACTGGCGGCTTGTCTTTTTTGGGGCGCAGCTCTTCAGACCTGATTTCTCCAGGGATGTCAATGATCTCTATTTTTTCATCATGAAGAGAAGTGTCTTTATTAAATGGGGTTGGTGCAGGACGCTTTATTTGTGGTGCTTGGCTTGCGCCTGCGACAGGCCATATGTTTTGTGCAGTTTTCTGATCCTGTGCTGGTGTTTTAGGGGCAGGAGAAGGTGCTGTTTTTGTGGTGCTTGCAGAAACAGTCTTAATCTCTGGCTTGCTTTCTGGTCGGGAAACGGGTTGCGGTGTTTTGGGAATCTCAGCCACAGCTGAAGCCGTCTGCCTGACTTGCGGGGCAGCAGTTGTTTTTCGCACCCCTTTTCCTGAAGGGTTGGCAATTTTGGTGTTCAGGGAGACAATCATGGCTTCGGACTTGTCACGGACAGATTCCAAAATCTTCCTGGCCCTGAAATCGTAACCTGTCGGGTTGCCAAAGAAAATACTGCGCCATCCTGCGGTGTTTTTAAGGAAGGCACGGTCCACATCCCCATAGCTTTTTTCCTTCAGCGTATTGGCAATAGACCTGGCAAAAAAGGAGCGGGCAGAGAAATGGGCAATCACCATGCCCCCCACAGAGCCAAGTACCATCAGCCAGAACAGGAAGTCGCTCCGTTCCAGATATTTGTCAGCGGCGTTCATAAACAGCAATGTGACCAGTGCGATCACAGCAAAGGCGATCATGTCTGACGCCAGCACATTCTTGCGCCATTCATGGATGGCATTGCGGAGGGTCGGGACAGCCTTGTTCTCAATATCATTGGCCAAAGGCTTGAGCTTGCCAACAATGCGGTAGGTTCGGTGGACATCCAGGTTGCGGATACGTTTCAAGATCTGGGCATAGTCATTGTCACGTTTGGTGGTATAGCGTGACCATACCCGCTCATCTGCCACTGGAACAGCCAACTGGTCATTAAAATGGACATAGAAATTGCCTGTGCTGAGGCCGTGGGAGGACAGGGCACTGCGCCAGGCGGCAACCACTTCCTCCAGGTTATCCTCGCGGGCAGAGCTGTCAATCTGGTTGAGGATAAACAGGAACTTGTCGGCATCCTTGAAGTCACGGGCAGGGGTGACCAAGTGGGACAGGGTATCGCGCATCGCCCCGACTTCGGGGTGACGGCCATCAAAAAACACCAGAACCAAATCAGAAAGGCCAATAATGTGGTCGGTTATCTCCAGGACAGACTTGCGCTGTTCATCCGCGTCAAAACCGGGGGAGTCGATCAGGATCTTGCCCTTGACTACCTCGCTGGGGACAACCTTCATCTGTAGATAATGGTCAATCTTGTCGCCTTCACCAGGAATGACTTCCTGGAGGTCTTCCGAGATGCGGTAAAACGGAAAGCGTGGGTCGCTGTCAAGAGCCTGCCCTGGAAGGGTCTGGGATTCCGCGCCCCGGCTATAGGTAATGACGGTAAAGTGGTCATCAACAGCCTGGTTGCCTGTCTTCTGGATGCTTTCACCCAAAAAGCTATTGATAAAGCTGGATTTTCCAGCAGAAAAAGTGCCAAGCACAGAGATAAGCGGCCACCATGAGACCTTGTTGGCATAGGATTCGCCGTCAGGCAGCAGCCCCATACGGTGGGCAATAACATCCATGTCCCGCAGGGCGTGGACGGCATCCACCAGGTCAGGGTTTTCATCCTTTAAATGCCCCTCAAGCCGATCAAGTCTCTGTTTTAGTCTGTTGGTTTTCTTCATGGTTTGGGGTCGCTTTTGTTCTTCTGCATGGTGCAGGAAAATCGTTACGGTTTACTGGTCTGTGATTATGCGCCATCAAGGTGTTTGGGCAAAAGCCCTAAATTGGGTCAAGAGTCAGGCTATTACATTTGTGGGAAAATTACAAAGATTCAACACGAAATTCGTCAAACAGCCTAAATTTTTGTTGTTGAATTGTGAAATGAACAGGCCAGTATATTAAGAACGACCAAGAATAAAATTGTTTGAAAACAATGTGTAGTCTTGGTCAAATCAAGAAGTTTCACCTTTTTGTGAAGAAAGGTGAATTGAGTCACTGGCTATTCTTTCCCTAGTCTTGGCTCACAGACAGCTTTTGCTGTGGAAGGAAAACAAGATAAATCAAGGGAATGAGTAATGAATAAGTTTGTAATGTCAGCAACTTTGCTGGCTGTTTTGGGAATGGTGTCTTCTGTGGCAATGGCTGAAAACAAGGCTGTTGGCGTAACCAAGGAACTGTATAGCCTGACCAAGTCCTGTGCCAAGGGCAAGGTGCGTAGGACAGGAAGCCGCAGCTGTGTCTCCTGCCTCAAAGGGACACATGCCAACAGCAAACAGACAAAATGTTTGTGGAACAAGAAGATGAAACGCGGGTCACACGCCGCGCCTAAAAAAGCGATACCTCATGGGTCGTACTAAACCCAGTCTCGCTTCAAGGACAGGCAAGACACTGAAAAGACTGTCCTTGTTTGTCATCCTGAATTTATTTCAGGATAGATAACCCCTGAGCTGGTTATTGGACAGCAGAAACCAGGCAAAAGGTTTGACATTTGGGGTTATGGATTGTGGATCAGGTCCACAATGACAAGGGGGTGCGTGAGATGTTTGATCTCGTCCCCCTTCAATATAAAGCCCCTATGCTGCCCCGTGAGAGGTAATGTAGGGGCTTTTCCTTAAAGGTTCATCTTGCATTTTCCGCTATTGGGAATGGGCAGTTTTTGCCGTCCAAAGATAAAGCGTCTTTCCAAAAACTGAACCATGATGCCTGCATCAGAATATTTCCATTTGCCCTTGCCATGCTTGGGCGAGGAGACATCACAATCCTTGCCAATAAACATCAGTTCATCAGCCTCTTCAGATTTCAGGATGGCACCATGTTCATTAATCTGGACATGGTACAGGTTCCGGTAGGTATCAAACAGCTCTACAGGCGGCTTTTCTTCCGCTGTTTCTTCACTTACGGTTTCTTTGTTTTGTGCAAAGGCCGACAGGCTGAATGATGACAGCATGACAAGCGTAAACAGAGAAATGAGTTTTTTCATGTATTTTGCCCCGCATTGCGGACAAGACCAGACCACTTAGGGTTTTGACACCTGTCCTGAGATATCCCGTTCATTGTTCCCTAAACGGTTTATCTGATTCGCGGAACAACGTGCAATGCTTTTTGGGGAATCGGCTCTGGCTAGGTGGTAAATATTGCATTATTGAACTCCTGATTATTGACTTTTTAACGACATGTATATACAATAAAGACATGAAACAATCACATAATCTCCTGATACGCATTAGCCCCCACATTTTACAGACCCTAGACATCATACGGGGTAAGCTGTCGCGCGCGGCCAAAATCCGCGACC
>JAJRRF010000002.1 GCA_024279735.1 Alphaproteobacteria bacterium | reverse complement strand
TCGTCGGTTTGCGCAACAATGCTTCAAGTGTTTCTTCTTGTTCTTCTGTAAGGTAGCCTCTATGATCCATGATCCTATTCTGAATCAAATAAGAACACTATGTCAACATCTCACTGGGTTTTGGTGGAATCTGAGTATATACGATAAAATTTCCTTTGTCATAACTTATAGTCTTGGGCGATAAATTATTGACGTTCTTGCCTTGCTCAAAAGCTTAGCGCGAATGGGGATATTCCCTACGGGATTCACACATCTTTTTGAGAAACGGATCTCACGCCAAGCACTGTCATGCTGCAGTCCCATGCGGCATCCAAGCCGTGAACTTTCAGTTTTTACAAAGCGGCCGCTTGTTTTTCCATAACTTTTCTCAATAATAAACAGCTTGTCTTGTCGTGACATCATGATATGGATACCGCATTTCTGCGGCATGACAGCAAGAGAGATCATATCTTTCTGTGAATGTCGTAGGTGACAGAGCCCCCTAATATCCCCCAGCCTATTCCGACCACTTCCAGGCGGTGAAAATAATGTAGAGCATCAGCAGCACCTCAATGGCGGCGATGAAAATATAGTGGGGCAACAGTGAGCCGCCGCCGATCACGTAGGCGATGGTAAAAAGGCTGGCGAGGATGTTGAGCCATCGGCTCATTTTATGGCTTAGGGTCTGGGACAGCAAGATCATAAAAATCGGGATTTGGTGAATGATTGCGCCAATCAGCATCAGATACGCAATTGGGGTATCGCCAGCAAAGGCGGCCAGTTCCTTGTGAATGCCAGGAATATATAATGAGAGAATATCCGCAAACACCATATTAAACAGCACCATAATCCATAGCGTTGAAAGTTTTGCCCGTGTTGTCACATTCATAAGCCTGACCTCCTGTTACCCAGACTGCAATATGCCGCCAATTCGGGATTTCCTGCTTTCACATTAAAGCGGCTTTCTTGATGATACAAGCCTCTTTCCCCATCATGTCCGTGAATGAAATGGCAACTCCCCTATATGATATGGCTAAAACCAGCCCGCAAATATTCAGCTAACTTCCTAAAAGCTATATTTTACTATACTTATATTTAGCAGATATACTTATTGATAACATGGTAATATTAGGTTATACAGCTCCCAAAGAATATATTTCATCTATTGGGGCTATTGCCATGCGTAAGACACATCCTCTGATCCAGTACGGCTATGTGCCATTGCTTTTTTTGGGCTTTAATGCTGTGGCGATTGCCCTGGTGACCAATGGCTTTAGCTGGTGGTGGGTGTTGCCGCTGTTCCTGTTTGCGATCACATTGTCCTTTATTGCCGAACATTTTCTGCCCTATAATGAAAGCTTTAATCATAATAAAGGCGATGCCGACCGCGATATTTTGCACTCCATCACCTATGAACTCTCTGTACTTAATTCGGTGTTCCTGCTGCCATTTGTGGCGATGTTGCGCCCCTGGGACGGAGCCTGGCCTTCCGATTGGCCGCTCTGGCAGCAGCTGTTGATGGCTGTGCTGATGGCTGACCTGGGCTATATGCTGGCGCACTGGATGAGCCACAAAATCCCCCTGCTCTGGCGGTTTCACGCCCCGCACCACAGCGCGGAACGGCTTTATGGCTTTAATGGCCTGATCAAGCACCCTGTGCAGACCACTGTTGAGGTGCTTGTTGCCAACACCCCGCTTATCTTGCTGGGGCTGCCCCAGGACGTGGCTCTGCTGATGGGCTTTGCTGTCGGCATCCAGCTTTTATTGCAACATTCCAATGTCGATTTCAGGATCGGGCCGTTCACCTATATCCTGACAACCTCACGGGTGCACCGCTTTCACCATACCAATGAGGAAGGTAAGGGCGATGTCAATTTCGGCCTGTTTTTCAATATTTGGGACATTATTTTCGGTACTTTCAAATATGACAAGAACCGCGTCTGGAAAGACGGCGACCTTGGCCTGGCGGGTGTCCAGGACTACCCCAAAGACTTCTTTACCCAGATGATCGGCCCGTTCAAGGGCGATATGGGGACTGAAGTGGCGCGGGACAGCGACACAGACCAGACCGTTCCTGCTGAATAGCCCCAGCATCAAGGAAGCACCTGCTTGCTGGGCAGGGCAAAAATACAACTGGCAAAACTGTTAACTTTAAGCCATACTACATAGACAAAAAGTCTATGGGAGGGCAGGGTTTTGGCAGCTACAGAACAAGACAGTACAGACACGTCACCAAAAAGTGATGGCATTTCCTTTGGTGCAAAGGCATTCGTCTTTCTGATCTTTTCCGCCCTGGGGGTGTCCTTCATTGCCACCACAGCCGTCTTTATCAACGAGTTTTGGGATAACGGGCAATGGTTTACCCTTGGTGTCTATTATAGTCACCTGTTTGTGTTTTTCCCAACCTTTGGGCTGATTGCGCTTTATGCATTCTACCTGCCGTCGATTGTTTTTGTTGACCTGTACTGGAAATATATCAGGCTTGGCAGGGTACGGTTTCTGGCAGGCACACTGGTTATGGCTGTGCTGTCTATGATGATTTCCCAAAAACTAATTGAGGGAGAACTGCCTGCCATCTGGGAACTGACACCCGCCACCCTGCAAAGTGATGTTGGCATATTGGAAAATTGCACAAAGGACTGTGACAGGTTCAGCATCAACCAGGCCATTACCCAGGTCAAGGAAGTCAGCTCAAAACGTGTAGGCCTCTCCAAATTCATCAGGCAATGCAGTTACGACAAACTGTTGCCGGAACCCGAAAAACGCAAACAAATCAAGTATTGCTTTGCCAATGGCAAGATGCTGGATGCAGATGCCTGCTGTACCTCACAAAAATCTCTTGGCAAGTCCCTGATTTCCCTGAAGCAGACCAGCACCCTCTCCAGGACGGGCTATGTCCACAGGGTGCTGCTGCCCCTAAAAGTCTTTTTCCTGATTATCCTGTTTGTGATTGGGGCCATGCTGGTATTCTGGAGCTGGAAAGGTGCCCTCAAAAGGCATTACGCCAGGCATCTCATCAACCTTGAAAAGGGAATATTGTCAGGTGTCATTGCCATGCTGTTCTGGCCGATGACCAACCACGCCTTCCTGCAATCTGCCAAGGTTCTGTTTGGGGCAAACTATACTGACGATTCCTTCTTTGCCCGCTCTGCCCCAGTTTTTAGCCTGCTGTTTGGCCTATGGGCGGTTCTGATTGTCCTGTTCTTTATGCAGCACAGGGAACAGCGCCAGGTTGAACTGTTCTTTAAGGCAATCGGCGTTGTTGCCAGTGGCTTTGCCATGCTGAAATACGACCTGATGATTGATTATTTTGTCCGGTTTTTTGGCTCTGGTGTTGACTGGATTGCCATGTATATTATCTCCTTTGTGCTTTTGCTGGTGCTGCTTCCCTTGCTGCTCCGAAAAAAACCAAAGGATTCCAAAAGTATTTTCCTTGAGGGCGACTCATAGTATATGACTGATCTTCAACCCAATATAACCGCCATTTATCGCTACCCTGTCAAGGGCATGACAGGGGAAAGGCTCTCTGAAGTCCAGCTGGAGACTGGCAAGACACTGCCGTTTGACCGCGCCTTTGCCTTTGAGAACGGGGATGGGAAGTTTGACCCAGATTATCCTCGTCACCTGCCCAAAACCAATTTTTTGATGCTGATGCGCAATGAGAAACTTGCCGGACTGAATGCCAGTTTTGATGATAACAGCCAGATGCTGACCCTGCAACAGGGCGGCAAGGTTGTGGCACGCGGCAGACTGGACAAGGCAGAAGAACGCCTAATCATTGAGGACTTTATCAATCACTATATGAATGAAGGCGAACTGCGCGGCCGCGCCCATATTGTCCAGGCTGCGGATCACAGTTTTTCAGATGTCTCAGCCAAATGTCTGCACATCATTAACCTGGCCTCAGTACGTGCACTGCAACAGGTCATGGACACAACGCTTGACCCCCTGCGTTTTCGAGCCAATATTTATCTTGGCGGACTTGATGCCTGGGAAGAATTTGGCTGGATGAACCAGGACATCGCCTTTGGCGACGCAAGGCTTCATGTCTTTCAGCGCACTGTCCGCTGCCTGGCCACCAATGTAGACCCCAAAACCGCCATAAGGGACGAGACAAATATCCCGATTATCCTAAAAAAGAATTTTGGCCACAGTGATATGGGAATTTATGCTACAGTCACCAAACCGGGTCTCGTCACTTCCCCAGCCGAATAATACAAACAAACCGTCACAACTTTCTGGCTGCTCCTGTCCCTAAAAAGAATCAAGGCCAAAAACACTGTGTGTCCCAAACTTCTTACGAACATAACGCTTTCTGCGTCTTTTGGGTTTTGTCTTCTTTTTCAGCACTGATTGCACCAGCTTTTTATCAGCCTCCCTCTTCAGGGCAGGCTTTTTCTCTGCAACAATTTTTGTGACCTTCGCCCTGGACACCTTCCTGACAGGGGCAACCAACTTCACCTTAACCCTTTGCACTAATCTGGATTTTTTGCGCTTGCCTGACTGAATGGCAGACTTTAGGTTTCTAATAATTTTTGTTGTACGTTTTTTGGGGGTGTGAGTTTGCGGCTGGGTCTGTCCTTCTTCACTGGCCACAGTCTTGATAGAACCAGTAACCCGCACACCTTTTCCTTCCGTCGTCAGCTTGTCCCAGCCCCGATTGCCGTCACATCCAAGGGTGCGCTGTTTCTTCAGATAGTTTAGCGTCACCTTTTCTGCGGTAAGGGTAGGGAGACCCCTGTCCAGAACTTCCAGTGCATTCCTGATATTCTGTCCCCAGACAGCATCAACCTTGCCCCAGTAACAGCCAAGGCGCAACATCTCTGACTTGATGTCCTTTACCAAACCATCACGCTGGCTGCCCTGGTCAGTACCAAAATCATCCAGGGATATTTTTTGGTACAGGCCTGGCTGAAAACGGACAGGCCTGGACGACTGCATCGCATAGCCCTTGTGCCTTTTGATATACCTTTGTCTATATCCATTGTGGGAGGCTGATAACAGGCCGATTTTCCCCATCCCGCCTGTTG
Organism: Alphaproteobacteria bacterium; assembly: GCA_024279735.1. Taxonomy (GTDB): domain Bacteria; phylum Pseudomonadota; class Alphaproteobacteria; order Rhizobiales; family JAJRRF01; genus JAJRRF01. The sequence goes on along the minus strand of JAJRRF010000002.1, from coordinate 6,748 downwards.
CTATATTCGCGTTCCCAAATGAAACTTTAGTTTTTATAAAATTTGTCCGGCCACTGTCAGGCCTGTCATTTGCATATAACACAGAAGATATAACTATAAAACCAACAATATACTTTTGAAGCATAACAACTAACCATAATTAAGAACAAGAAAGATGAATTTATTTTATTTACTATATTTCAATATGATTAATATATTGATAATACTTAGTTAATACTTATTATACAGTGATTAATCGAAGTGTTAAAAGAAGAAAAGTCCCGATTAATACACATATCACAAGCAATACATGACAGCCGGACAAAAACCGCCTAGACTAACCTGGCATCTGTAAAGCTGCCTTTTTAAACTCCACAACCCGAGCCAGCCACATGCCCAAAACCCTGAAATTTTGCCTGCTATTTTGTTCTCTTTTGATCATATCTCCGCCAGCCTGGACACAGACAAGCCGCCCTGCCCCAGAAACAAGTTCAGGTTTCCGAGATATTCCCCTGGCCAGGACAAAAACAGCAATGGTGGTGGCCGCGAACCCACTTGCGGCAAAGGCGGGGCTGGAAATACTGAACCTGGGCGGCAACGCCATGGATGCCGCTATCGCGGTTCAGCTGGTTCTGAACCTGGTTGAGCCACAGTCCTCCGGAATAGGCGGCGGCGGTTTCCTGCTTTATTGGGAAGCATGCAAACAAAATCTCATTGCTCTTGATGGCCGCGAGACCGCCCCAATGGACGCAAGCCCACAGCGTTTCCTCAAAAAGGATGGCTCTCCCATGAATTTTAGGGATGCGCGGCCTGGTCGTCGCTCCATCGGCATCCCTGGCCTGGTGAAATTGATGTCACAGGCTCACAAGAAATATGGCCGCCTGGACTGGGAGAAACTGTTCAGACCTGCAATCAGTCTTGCAAAAGCCGGCTTTCCTGTTTCTCCGCGCCTATACAAACTGCTCAAATGGCGCAACAGCAAGACATTTGGCTCAACAGCCAAAGCATATTTTTTTGATGCCAAACAGAACCCGCGCCCTGTTGGCTATATCCTGAAAAACCCTGCCTTTGCCGCCACACTGAAAGAACTCGCACAGCAGGGTGAAAAAGCCTTTTACCAGCCAGGACATCCCCTCTCCCAGAAAATCATCCGTAAAGTCTGGCGCGCCAATGAAAATAATGTCAGCTATAAGGACCTGGCCTCTTACAGGGTCATTGAGCGTACCCCATTATGCAGCCTGTATCGCGGCTATAAAATTTGCAGCATGGGGCCGCCCTCTTCGGGGGTTATTGTGGTTACACAAGTCCTGAAAATGCTGGAACCACACAAAACATCCAAATTCAGCAGACTCGATATAATGCGGATGATACTGGCTGAAAAGCTGGCCTATGCTGACCGAAAACGCTATATTGCCGACCCAGATTTCTCACAAATACCAAAGGGTCTGCTTGATAAGGACTATCTTGATCAACGCGCCAAATTGATTCCGCCCAAGAAAATCCTGGATAAAATGTCCTCTCAGCTCTCCAAAGAGGAGAACAGCCAATACGGTTCTATCCTGAAGGGAACCGTAAAGCCTGGACTTCCACCCAAAAACAAGGGCAATTTTGGCAAGGATGCAAGCATTGAAAATGACGGCACAACCCATATCTCAATCATGGACGCGGAAGGCAATGTCCTGTCCATGACCACAACGATTGAGGCAGGCTTTGGCTCTGGCCTGATGACAGGCGGATTTTTACTCAACAATGAACTGACTGACTTTTCCTTTGTCCCCACAGACAGGCAGGGCAGGCCAGTGGCCAACCGCCTCCAGCCAGGCAAACGCCCACGCAGTTCCATGACACCGACAATCATATTTGACCCAAAAGGAAAACCCTTTATGGCTTTGGGGTCTCCTGGCGGCTCGCGCATACCCCTCTATGTCCTGAAGACGATTGTCGCTGTGATTGATTGGGATATGGATGCCCAGCAAGCTGTCAGCAGCCCCAATTTTGGCAGCCGCAACAAGAAGAACAACAGCCGTAATAGGAAAGACAGGAGAAACAGGGGCATGGAGATTGAAAAAGGCAGCCTTGCACAGGGTATCGCAAACCAGATAGAAAAGTCTCCAATATCTTTTTTCCGTCCCACCATGAATAGCGGCCTCCATATTATCATCAAACGCAAAGACCATCTGGAGGGAGGCGTTGATCCCCGCCGTGAAGGGCTTGCCATAGGATTTTAGGCTAACTTGCAAACAAGTACGCTGAGCAGAGCTTGCCTAGCCCTTTGATGGCGCATACCTTAACCCGCAAGCATAACCACTTTCTTTTGGATCACGACGATCTTCTGAGTGAGACCTTGGCCGTTAACCACATTCACTGTCATGCCGCGCTACGACGCGGTATCCATGCCCTGTACTGTCACATGAAAAGACCAACATTTTTACGGCTAGAGTCTCATGAGACCAAAACAAACATTGCCATTTCAACGCAAATTTCACGGCATGGATACCGCATTTCTGCGGTATGACAATAATAGGATGCTGGATGTTGCGTACGCTTTGAAGATAAGACAGGTGGAAATTCGAAATTCCATACATTCCCTATTCTAAATGTTCGTCATGTACTATGTCACTTGCTTGTACTATGCATGAGAAATCACTGTATGCAGGGCTTGACTGTCAGCCTCCAAGTTGCCACATGACAGTTCAACCTATCCAATCCCAAAGCAAGGAAACCCCATGACTGACAAGGTTCTGCTCACTGGCGCAAGCGGTTTTATTGGCAAGCACCTTTTGCTCCAGCTCCTGGGAAAGGGGTTTCATGTTGTGGGAACCGTCAGGACAGCCGAAAAGGCAGACCTGGTCAAGAAACTGATGGAAAACAAAGGCGCAGACACCTCCAGGCTCTCTTTTGAGCTGCTTGATCTCACAAAAGATGATGGCTGGGAAGATGTTGCCAAAGGATGCCGCTATATCCAGCATATTGCCTCCCCCTTTCCGCTAAAACCTTCCAAAGACCGCGAAGCCCTTGTTCCAGCTGCCAAAGAGGGTACTTTGCGGGTGCTGAATGCAGCCATCAAGTCGGGGGCTGAACGATATATCTTTACCGCCTCCATTGTCTCCATGATGCACGACCCCAAACGCAGCAACGATTCTCTCATTACAGAACAAAGCTGGACCGATCCTGAGTGGGATATCCTGACAGCCTATGTCATTTCCAAAACCCGCGCAGAAAAAGCCGTCTGGTCAAGAGCTGAACAGACAGGGTACAGACAGGCCGTGACCTCTATCCATCCTGGCCTGGTGCTTGGACCATCACTAGACAGTACAATTGGGACATCGCTTGAAATCATACGGCAGTTCCTGGCAGGAAAATACCCCGCAGTTCCCCGGACAGCCATTCCCATTGTTGATGTCCGTGATGTTGCCCACCTACATGTCCTGTCCCAAAGCAAACCGCAAACCGCTGGACGGCGGCTTTTGGCAGCTGACAAAAGTCTCACGCTGATACAAATTTCTAACATTTTAAGAAAGCAGTTCCCTGACAACAGGCGTTTGCCAAGACTGACCTTGCCAGACTTTATGGTGCGGGCTGCGGCTCTACTAAACCCTTCCCTAAAGTCTGTCATTCCAGACCTGGGACGAACAAACCATACAGATACGGCCTATGTCACAGAATTGACAGGGCACACATTTATCAGCTCCAGGGAAGCCCTGGAAACAGCTGCGCAATCTCTTTATGATTTTAATATCCTGTGAATACTCATTGAATTTACTCAGGATATCCAGTGAACTGATTGAAAAAATCTTTTAAAAAAGACACATCCCTTTTCCCAGCCTTGACAAAAGTAATTTCCTAACAATATGAAAACAATTGTCTTCCGCATTGGCTAATCTCTTGTTAACCATAAAAACTTTGGCTTGCCCCAGACAACAGCCACTCCCTCAGAACAAACAAGAACGTCCTACACTTCCTGTCATCCCGAGGTAATCCACAGAATAATAAAAAAGTCCTCACTTTTTAAGTCTGTTGACAAAATTATAGTTAATGCCTACCTGAAAAATACACTTATTTGCTTCATATCTAAATTATAGGTAGCGTTTTAGGAGTTGGGCGTATGGCACAAAAAGTTCTCTTAACCGGTGCAAGTGGTTTTATTGGCAAGCACATCCTTCTTGCCTTGCTGAAGCGCGATTATCAAGTGATCGGGACTGTCCGTTCTGCGCAAAAAGCTGACAAGGTCAAAAAGCTTATGGAACGGCTTGGCGCAGACACCACCAGACTTTCCTTTGAACAGCTTGACCTGACAAAGGATGAGGGCTGGGAAGATATTGCCAAAGGCTGCGACTATGTCCAGCATATTGCCTCTCCCTTCCCCTTTGCCCCAGCCAAAGATCGTGAATCTTTGGTTCCGGTTGCGAGAGACGGTGCCTTACGGGTTCTGAAGGCGGCTATCAAGGCTGATGCAAAACATTTTGTCTTTACAGCCTCAATCGTCTCAATGATGCACAACAAGGAACGCAGTGACGCTTCTGTACTTGGTGAAAAGGACTGGACTGATCCTGAATGGGATATCTTGACCGCCTATACTGTCTCCAAAACCAGGGCTGAACAGGCTATCTGGAAACATGCCGAAAAGGCTGGCTACAGCAACGCCGTCACATCCATCCATCCAGGCCTGGTTCTTGGGCCATCGCTTGATGAGACCATAGGCACATCCCTTGAAGTCATCAAGGGATTCCTTAAAGGCAAATATCCCCTTATCCCAAAGGTCAGCCTTCCTGTGGTTGATGTCCGGGATGTTGCGGAACTTCACATTTTGGCAATGCTCAAAGAAAACACAGGCGAACGCCGACTTCTGGCTGCCGACAAAACATTATCCTTTATGGAAATTGCAACAATTTTGAAGAAACAGTATCCTACCAACTGGAAGCTGCCTAAGGTGACCCTGCCCGATCTTATGATTAAGCATTCAACCTGGTTTGACCCTGCCCTGAAAGCCCTGATCCCAGACCTGGGTAGGGAAAACAAGACAGACACAGACTATGTCACAGACCTAACTGGTCACCAGTTCCGTCCATCTTCCCAGGCTGTATGCGATGCAGCAGACTCACTCTACAGCAACCATATTCTATAGGTCTGCTTGGTCAGATCCTAACGCAGTCTCCTGAGCAAGGCCATCGTTGGGTAACTGTCGGCAGGCATACCATATTTTTTCTGCATGGCCTTCACCGCTGTACGGGTACCTGCCCCAATAATGCCGTCAATCTTGCCAACATCAAACCCCCGACTGCGCAACAGCCTTTGAAGCTGTTTGGTCTGAGCCCCTGTCAACGGCACAACCTTGCCCCGTCCCGGACTGACTTTACGCTTGCCGGCAAGGCGAGTGGCAAAATAAGCCGCTGTGGTCGCATAGACTGCTGAATGATTCCATTCCTGATAGACCTTAAAAAAATTGTCATACCCCAAAAATGCAGAGCCATTACGTCCCATAGGCAAAATCAACGATGCTTTCAGGCCATTGTCACGAAGAGGCCTGCCACTGGCTGAACGCACTCCCCATTTGCTCCACTGTGCCAGGCTGTGCATGATGGTCTTGTCCGACTGTCCCCAAGGCATAGAGGCAGGGACACGGACTTCCTGTATCCAGGGCTGTCCAGACTGCCAGCCAATATGCTTGAGATAGTTGGCTGTAGAGGCCATCGCATCAGGCACGGAACGAATAAGGTTACGGCGGCCATCCCCATCAAAGTCCACTCCATATTCTACATAATGCTCTGGCAAAAACTGGGTATGCCCCAACTCCCCCGCCCATGGCCCGCGCATTTCTGAGTGACGCAAATCGCCATTCTCAATAAGCCTTAAAGCTGCCAACAGGTTTCTGCGGAAAAGCTCCGGGCGGCGGCAGTCCCAGGCCAGGGTGGCAATGGATCGGATCGAATCGGACTTGCCCATAAAGGCTCCAAAATCTGTCTCCAGCCCCCAAAATGCAACCAGCACCGGTCCAGGCACACCATATTTTTGTTCTATCCGGCGAAACAACCGCTTGCGGCGTGCCAGCTCCCTGCGCCCTTTCGCAAGACGGTGGCCTGAGATCATACGGCCAGAAAATTTTAGAAAGCTAAAGGAAAACACACCCTGCCGCCTATCACGGGACAATACTTTTGGATCATGGCGCAGGCCATCAAGGGTGGCTGAAAGGGTTCTGCGTGAAATTCCGTTCTGGGCAGCATGTCGCCTGAATTTTCGCAAGAATGAAGAAAAACTCTCGGTTCGTTTACAGTTATAGTCGCCTTTTGCAGAAGCCTCCCTCTCACCAAAACCAACTGCAAATATCCCAGCCACAGCAACGGTCAGCACAGCCCTTTTAATTCCATCTCTCATAAAGCCTGTTTCCCTTATTGTTTTCCCTGGATTTAGCACTTTGGTAACCCGAAATTTCTCCCCAGGTGTTCTGTTTGCAAAGCCCAGAATTATCTATATTTTTCTGTTTTGAACAGGCTAGAAGTTATCAAAGGCAATATAAGGGCATCCCCCTATATTGTTGATAACAACCCCGACCTGAATTTTCAGCCAATCCCCTAGCAAGACTTGCCAAGGCCATTGCAACCCTTTAAATAGATAAAAATTCTGAAAATATAGTAACTCCCCAGCTTGTTTTAGGTGCATTAACTAATTGATAAATAACGATAAAAATAAATCGTTATTTTTAAAACCACTAAAATATGATCATTTTTCCATTAAAAAACAGGATTTTTAGACTGTATTCCGCTTGAAACCG
>JAJRRF010000059.1 GCA_024279735.1 Alphaproteobacteria bacterium | reverse complement strand
CGCTTCAAAAGCAGGTAAATCTTTCGGAAAATCTTCCCAAAGCTCTCTCTTATGGTCTTCTGTCATGTCATATTCTCCCTAAACTATTAACAACAGAGAATACAATGAATATGAGCCTTAATTAAGGGGATAGGTATGACTGCCTGTCCTGTGGTTTGGTTTTTTGCTGATCTTTATGCTCAATGCCATGATGGCAGACGGCCAGACTGATCTTGCCCTCAAGCTGGTGATTGTCATGCTTTTGGCTGTGGCCAGCTATTTCTTGCTGTTTGCCACTTTTTTCAGCTTTGTTGACGAGGTTCATGACAATGGTAACGCACTGCTGGTTAAGATGGACGACAAGAACTTCACAGTTCCACTGCAAGACATCCGGTCCATAAGCTATGTCCATGACGGCAACCCGCCAAAAGTGACAGTCATACTGAAACAGGGCAGCTATTCTCACCTGGGCAAGGAATTTAGCTTTATGCCACTGACCGAACTGGGGCCATTCCAGAAGAATGAAAAGATAACGGCACTCGTCAACCGTGTTGAGCGGTTACAGGATTAAGATTTTTGGTAACTCCCCAGCTTCTTTTTTCACGTAAATACGCGGTTTCAAGCGGAATACAGTCTAAAAATCTTGTTTTTTAATGGAAAAATGATCATATTTTAGTGGTTTTAAAAATAACGATTTATTTTTATCGTTATTTATCAATTAGTTAATGCACCTAAAACAAGCTGGGGAGTTACGATTTTTGAAAAAACAACCTCATATACCCCCCCAACATCAAAACCCAGATTTTCAGCTGGCTCTTTTGCACTCTGGAGTCGTTCCGCCCTTCTCCCAATGCTAAGGCATTGCAGCGAAGAACGCGCCTATCCAGATCACAAAATTTCTCACCTGAAAAAAACGGGGTTTTCACGTCGTGTGAGTATACAAGACATGAACCAAAGCCCAATCCTCCCTAATTCTTCCTAAAAAAGTGCCAGGTCCCGTCCTCCCCTATGCCAAGGCTGTAGGACGAGTACTTTCCTGATTTCAGCATTTTCGTTATATTTTGGATAGGTACAGTCCTGTAAAGTTGCACCTTTTGGTGGTCTTCCAGTTTTTTCAGGTCTACCTCTGCAAAATATGGCCAGATATAGAGTGCTGCCCCGTCCCTACCCTTGCGCCTGATATAGCCTGCTTCCAAAATTTTACTCATTGCTGCAAAAATAGACAGGCCATCACTGCCAACACTTTTTTCTATCCAATAATCAACAGGCTTCCTGACCAGTTTGTCCCCAATCAATGGTAACAGTTCATTGGTTTCCAATATAGTGCGCATCATCTCCAGGTCACCAGAACGGGCGGCTCGGTAGATTTTTTGGTGCATTTTTTTCACAAAAGGCGGCAAATCCTTGATGCTATAATGGATTTTGGAAGAAATATCATTCTTCTTTGCCATGGCAGACTGGCCAACAAACAGAAAAAGCAGCGGCACGGCGCAAAGAAACGCAATCCTGCCCCAGATCGTTATTTTTTTAGTATTAGGCCGCATCACTACTGACACCCAGTCTCGTCAAGGCTTTCCCTGCTGCGGTAAAGCCTGGATTAATTGACAATGCACGGCGATAGGCGCGGGCAGCCTTTTTCGGGTCACCTAACTTTTCAGCGGCACGCCCCCTAAAGAACCATGCCTTGTAATTATTTTTGCTGTCTTTGGCTGCAATATAAAAATCATTATAGGCCAGCTTATACAGTCCCTTGACCATGCGGCTACGCCCACGGTCATAATAGGGGCCGCCGCTATTGGGCCGCAGGGAAATTGCAATGTCCAGGTCCCCAATTGCCTTATCATGCTCACCCAAATATTGCCGGATCAGGCCACGGTAGTAATAGGCACTTGGATGGTCAGGGATCAGGTCAATCGCCTTGTTCAAGTCAGCCACTGCAAGAGCTGTTTTCTTCTGATGCTGGTAGATCCGGCTGCGGCCAATATATGCGGAATAATTAGAGGGTGACAATTGCAAAGCCTGCATATAATCTGCCATCGCGGAATCAACCTGCTTCGTCCTAAGATATATATCTCCACGACTGACATAGGCAGGTGCATAGTCAGCTTTCAGCTGGATCACTTTGGAAAAGTCAGCAATCGCCTTTTGATATTGCCCTTTTTCGGCATAGGCCGCCCCGCGCATATTATAGGCATCCAGGTCATTGGGAGATTGTCGCAAGACCTCTCCCAATGAAGCCAGGTTCTGATCCCCAGAAAAGCTGCTCCTGAAAAAATTACTGTTTTTTGCTGATGAGGATGTTGCACTACCAAGGGACGCGGTTGAAGCAATGTTACTGGCTGACTGGCAGCCCCCCAATATCATTGCAAACATTGGTAAAAAGATCACAAAACCAGGCCTACGCAACAAATTGCGCACATTTCTTAAGTTCATGAAAAACCAAGCTAATTTCATTGCTGTTTATTCCAAAAGCAGACCCTGTAACCAAAGCGAATCAAACCCCGATGCTTACCTGTTAAAAATCTAGCATGGCATATAGTTTGATGAAAGCAACAATCAAAAAGATGTATAGAAATTATAACATACACTGACATAGAAACAACAGTGAAACACTGAGACACTCCCCAAAAATCATAAGACACAGGCCCGAACAGACTGGCCACACACACAAACATCCAGGACTATATATAGTCCTGGATGTGTAGTTTTTCGACAAAGCCCTCATAACCAGAATGGTTTAGCAATACCCATAAACCTTGAAGACAACAGTCCATCAGTCTACAAATTTTTACCAAGCATGACTAGCGGGAGGTCGTGCGTCTTGGCAAAAGACCTTCACGCTGGGCGCGTTTACGTGCCAGTTTTCGGGATCTCCTGACAGCTTCAGCCTTTTCACGAGCCCTTTTTTCAGAAGGCTTTTCAAAACAATTCCGTAATTTCATTTCACGAAAGATGCCTTCTCTCTGCATTTTCTTTTTGAGCGCGCGAAGCGCCTGATCTACATTATTATCGCGAACGTGAACCAGCACGGTGACACCATCCTTGTTATATATTTCAGTAAAATAGTATTATCGAAGAATTCAATTCTTTGATTGACCAGGCCAACACGTAAATACCAGACACTGAATTTTTCATCAATTATGCGAGGTTATTACGGGCAACACAAAACACGAGCCTTCTCGGTCGGATTAGTACTTATAACAATAGCCGACACTATTGTCCAGAATTTTTCAACCAACAACGCTGTTTTTTTACTATAAAGTCACCCTGCCTTATTGACTTTCTTCAATTGGCACGTATAGTGTCGCAATTCCAATAAATTATTGTGATTAATAAACGCCGTCTGGGGTTCTTTGGTAAAGACCGTCAATCAGGATCTAAAAATTTACCAACCTAAAGTTTGTTTCTGGCTGACACTGGATAACAACGCCGTAAGATGCGATAAGTGACTAGGACTTAAATGAATGTATGCTGTAATTAAAACAGGTGGCAAGCAATATCGGGTTGCCCAGGATGATGTTATCAAGATTGAAAAATTGCCTGGCGAAACTGGCGATTCAATTACCTTTGACGAAGTGTTGATGATTGGGTCTGACGGCTCCACAACATTTGGTGAACCTTTTATATCTGGTGCCAAAGTAACAGGCGAAGTCACAGACCAGGGTCGACATCGTAAAATTATCGTCTTCAAGAAGAAAAGACGTAAAAACTACCGCCGTAAAAATGGCCATCGCCAGCATTTTACCACCGTCAAGATTACAGGCATTTCAGGTGCATAGCACCCTGAAATCCACACGATCATTTTTTAATTTTTGCATGTTTTCTTCCCCCCTGCGATTCTTCGATCCAAGAAGATACTGGACCAAAGTAAAGATGCCAACTGTTTTCACAGCAGTCTGAAAGGAACACATTATGGCTCATAAAAAAGCTGGCGGCTCGTCCAGGAACGGCCGCGACACCATTGGCAAACGTCTCGGTGTCAAAAAATTTGGCGGTGAAGTTGTCCGTTGTGGCAATATTCTTGTCCGCCAACGCGGTACAAAATGGCATCCAGGTGAGGGTGTTGGCCTTGGACGTGACTTTACCATTTTCGCAAAAATGGGCGGCCAGGTTCAGTTTTCAAAACGCCGCAACAACAAGACATTTGTCTCTGTTGTCCCTACAGAAACAAAAGCAGCGGCTGAATAACTGACCCCAAAAGTGAGACAATTTTGGAGGGGAGGCATATACTGTCTTCCCTTTTCTTTTTTCAGGAGGGCTGCGAGAGCATTGACATGTCAACACCTCAACTGGTCATAGAAACGGATCGGCTCAACCTGCGCTTTCCAACACCGGAAGATGCTGGGGATGTCAGCTTGCTTGCCAATAACATAAATATTGCCCGCATGGTTGCGACTGTCAAACACCCCTACGCCCTGGAAGATGCCGAACAATGGCTAAAACAGGTGCAGGCCAATCACGACAGCCTTATGCATATCACCTTTCTGGTTTGCCTCAACCACAACAATCAAATTATTGGGACATGCGGTGCCACTCACACCAAACAACAGACTTACAGCCTTGGCTATTGGATCGGGGAAGAGTATTGGAACAAAGGCTATGCCACAGAAGCCATCAAGACTTTGGCTGATTTTTTAATTAAAAAAAGGGAAGCCAAATATCTGGGGGCATGGTATGCCAACGAGAATATTGCCTCACAAAGGGTTTTGGAAAAAGCAGGTTTTACCTATCGCGGCAAACAGCAAGATATACACTCACTGGGGCGCGGCTGTGATGTGCCATGCTCCCTGATGGAAATGGACGTAAAGAAAGATGACTTCTCCCGATAATATCAGGCTTGACTCTGGCAGGCTTGTACTGGAGCGTCCGTCCGTCGAAAATGCCGCAGCGTTTACCCGCATGGCAGATAATGAAAAGATTGCAAGAAACAGGTGCTCCCTGCCCCACCCTGTCTCTATTAACTGGGCACAGGATTATTTAAAACACGCTATTGAAAATTTTGGCGACCGTTCGTTTGCCTTTGGCATCTATCTCAAGAATGATATTTCCCAGCCCTATATTGGCGAAATATGCCTGTCAGGCCTTTACAACGGAGAACCTGCTGTCGCCTATTGGCTGGGTGAAAATTATTGGGGCAAGGGCTATGCCTCGGAAGCCCTCAAGGCTCTGACAGAATTCAGCTTTTCCAGGCTGGGCGCGCCCTTTTTGGAGGCAGACTATTTTTTGGACAACCCAGCATCAGGCCGTGTACTGGAAAAATGCGGCTTTCAGCCTGCCGGGCAAAAACAATATTGGTCAAGTGCCCGTATGAAATTCACAGCAGGCCAGTCCATGCTGCTCACACGCGAGGGCTGGGCCACAACAAACTCCTTTTCCGGCTCACCCGCAGGAAATACACGCAACACTATTTAGAGCAAAATACATTTAATCTTGATCGTTTTTTGCTCCAGAGTTCTTATTTATCGCATACTTTAACCAGACAAGCTGCAAGAGGCTTGTCTTCATTATGCTCTAGAGTAAAGTCAGTAAAATGAAATTTTTAGACCAGGCGCGCGTCACCATTAAGTCAGGCAAGGGCGGCAACGGCTGCCTCAGTTTTCGCCGCGAAAAAAATCTCCCATTTGGCGGCCCAGACGGCGGCAATGGCGGACGGGGCGGCAATGTGATCGCACATTGCGTTGACAACCTCAACACATTGGTGGACTATCGCTATCGCCAACATTTCTTTGCCAAAACAGGCGGCGGCGGCATGGGGCGCGACCGTAACGGCGCGACCGGCAACGACTGCATTCTGGTTGTCCCGCCAGGAACCCAAATTTTTGCGGAAGACAATGAGACCCTGCTGGCTGACCTGACCAAGCCAGGACAGAAAGAAGTCTTGGCACGGGGCGGCAATGGCGGATTTGGTAACTCCCATTTCAAGTCCTCCACCAACCAGGCTCCGCGCCGCACCAATCCAGGACTTGAAGGCGAGGAACTGACAATATGGCTGCGCCTGAAACTGATCGCAGATGCTGGCCTGATAGGCCTTCCCAATGCAGGAAAATCAACCTTTCTCTCTGCCGTCACAGCCGCCAATCCCAAAATAGCCAACTATCCTTTTACCACCATCCATCCCAACCTTGGGGTTGTGAAAATCGGCGAGACAGATTTTGTATTGGCCGACCTGCCAGGCATGATTGAAGGGGCAAGTGAGGGCATCGGTCTTGGCACACGTTTTCTGGGGCATGTCGAGAGGTGCCGGGTGGCCATCCACCTGATTGATGCTGGCCAGGATGATGTGGCCGAAGCCTATGGCATTATCCGCACAGAACTGGAAGCTTACGGGGCAGGACTGGCAGAAAAGCCTGAAATCCTTGCCCTGTCCAAATGCGATACCATTGCTGAAGAGGATGTTGGTGTCCAGGCAGAAATCCTAAAAGAACTGACTGGCAAAGATCCAATCCTGCTGTCCTCTGTCGCCCACCAAAATACAGACCAGCTGCTTTACAAAATCGGCGAGCATATCACCAAGAACAAACAAAAAGAACGTGAGGCCAACGAACCCAAAGAACCCTGGAGTCCGTAAACAACCCCAGTCCTGAATAGGTAAGACCATGCCCAAAGACCAGGAATCTTTTCCAAAACCTCTGAAATATAATATTTCTCATTTACAAGCGACAACATCCTTAACCATAGATTACAAATTTTAGCCTTGAGACGAAGAAGAATAGGCAATCCTGGATCTAAACAAAAAGGCTGAAAGATACACCCCAATCACCCCGCCAACCCCAAAACAGAAAGGCATCAGGGCATCATAAATAAAGTCAGGATTGTTAAAATAGGTCATTATCACTATTGGCACTGTCGTCAAGGCCATAAACCAGGTTGCAAGGTGAAAGAATTGTAAAGGTTCAAAAGGCCAGAGACTTCCTGTCCATGAAGGTTTTTGCCAGAGCTTACCATTATTTTTTCTGAAGTACTGAATAGCCACTACAAACGGCAAGCCAAAAACCCCAAACAAAAACACCATAACCAGACTTGCCATATTACTGATAGGTACAGATGAACGCCAATAGCTATGTTCACTTGTCATTTCCAGATAGACATTTTGCCCGATGACTATCAAGATAAGTGCTACCTTGAACAAAAGCCAGCCATTCTGCCCTATCAATTTTTTCATGCCTACCCCCGGTCAAATTTCTTGAACTTGACCCGTTCGGTGTCGCCGACTTCCAGGCCGAGGCGGCGGCGTTTGTCGGCCTCGTAGTCCTCAAAGTTGCCCTCGAACCATTCTACATGGCTGTTACCCTCAAAGGCCAGCATGTGGGTGGCGATACGGTCAAGGAAGAAACGGTCATGGGAAATCACCACGGCGCAGCCAGGGAAGGTTTCCAGTGCAGCCTCAAGCGCGGCCAAGGTTTCCACGTCCAAATCATTGGTAGGTTCATCGAGCAGTAACAGGTTTGATCCCATTTGCAGGGTCTTGGCCAGATGGACACGGTTACGCTCACCGCCAGAAAGCTGGCCAATTTTCTTTTGCTGGTCAGCCCCCTTAAAGTTGAACGCCCCGCAATAGGCACGGCTGGCAATTTCCTGCTTGCCGACCACGATAATATCCAGCCCGTCAGAAATCTCTTCCCAGACCGTCTTGTTGTCATCAAGGGAATCACGGCTCTGGTCGACAAAACCAATCTCTACGGTCTCGCCAACCTTGAATGTGCCCTTGTCCGGCTGTTCATCGCCTGTAATCATCTTGAACAGGGTCGACTTGCCCATGCCGTTCGCCCCGATCACCCCAACAATACCGCCAGGGGGCAGCTTAAAGGTCAGGTCTTCAATCAGCAGTTTGTCATCATAGCCCTTAAAAACATTCTCAACCTCAACAACCACACCGCCCAGCCTCTTGCCTGGCGGAATATTGATCGTGGTCGGGTCAACCTTTTGCAGGTCAGCCGCGTCACGCAATTCCTGATAGGACTTGATACGGGATTTTGACTTGGTACGGCGGGCGGACGCATTGGTATTCATCCATTCCAGCTCGCGGGACAGGGTTTTTTGCTTGGACATGTCATCACGCCCTTCCTGCTTCATGCGTTTTTCTTTCTGTACCAGCCAGTTATTATAGTTGCCCTCATAAGGGTGGCCGCGTCCACGGTCGAGTTCCAAAATCCACTCCGTCAGGTTATTCAGGAAATAACGGTCATGGGTAACAAGCACAATCGTGCCCTTATAGCTTTGCAGATAATTTTCCAGCCACATGATGGTCTCGGCATCCAGATGGTTGGTCGGCTCATCAAGCAGTAAAATATCAGGTTGTGACAGAAGCAGGCGACACAGGGCAATACGGCGTTTTTCACCGCCGGAAAGCTGGGCAACGTCAAGCTCTGGCGCAGGACACAGCAACGCGTCCATTGCCTGTCCAACCTGGGTATCCAGATCCCACAGGTCAGCAGCATCAATCTGGTCCTGGAGCTTGCCCATTTCTTCGGCAGTCTCTTCAGAATAGTTCATCGCCAGTTCGTTATACCTGTCCAGGATCGCCTTCTTCTCCGCCACCCCATCCATGACATTTTCCAGCACGTTCTTGCTTTCGTCGAGCTGGGGCTCCTGTGCCAGATAGCCAAGCTTGACTCCTTCTGCGGCCCAGGCCTCGCCATTAAACTCGGTCTCTATCCCTGCCATAATTTTCAACAAGGTTGATTTACCTGAACCGTTGGTGCCAACCACACCAATTTTTGCGCCAGGCAAAAAGGACAGCCGCACATCATCAAACACCTGCTTGCCGCCCGGAAAGGTTTTGGACAGGCGGTCAATAACGTAAACATATTTAGGGTTAGCCATAGGGACTCATTTTTCAACAGAACAGTATAAGGGAATTGCGGCAGTTATATCTTGTTTTGTGCCACCGCTCAAGGATTAGTGTCACACCCCAGAAAATAAATAAAGCCGCGTTTCGCCAAAATTATGCAGCTTCACTGTAATTCTGTAGACACCTCATTATTTTTCTGTCTTAATCGCAAACTGTTTCTGTACTGTTTTGTTATGGGGTTGAGCCAAATGCGTCAGTTGTTTTCCTTCTTCACAGATCAAATGTTTTTCCTCGCTGTGATGACACTTCTCCTCATCGCCTCACCAGCCCTGGCCAAACAGCCCGTCACGCAAAAACCGCCAGCACCCACTGCCAGCACAGGAAAACAAAGCCCCAAAACAAAGGCAATTCCCAAAAAGGTTGTCTTGCCCGCAAAAAAACCACCCCTGACCCCAAGACAGAGGCTTAAGCGTCTGATGACGAAAAAGGGTCTGCAAATGGGAGATCCTGTGTTTATCCGTATTTTCAAAAAGGAAGGCCTGCTTGAACTGTGGATGCGCTCAGAGCAACGCTTTACACTTCTGAAAACTTATCCTGTCTGTAAATCATCCGGCCATATCGGCCCAAAACTGGCAGAACGCGACTACCAGTCCCCTGAAGGCTTTTATAGTGTCGGACGCAGCCAGATGAAGCCCAACAGTTCCTATCACCGTGCTTTTAACATCGGCTTCCCCAATAAGTATGACCACGCTTGGGGACGTACCGGCTCATTGATTATGGTGCATGGTGCCTGCAAGTCAGTCGGCTGCTTTGCCATGACCAACCGCAGGGTCGGTGAAATTTACCGCATCACTGATGCCGCGCTACGTAACGGACAAGGCAAGTTCCAGGTGCATATTTTCCCCTTCAGGATGCCTGCAACCAATATTGACATCTATAAAAAACATCGCTGGAAAGACTATTGGTGGAACCTCAAACAGGGTTATGACATGTTTGAAAGCGCCCTGCTGCCGCCTATTGTCTCCAATGAAGGCCGCAAATATGTGTTTTCCCAGCCGCCTGTGCCAGAAGCCATCCAAAGACCCGCTGTCCCTGCCAAGGTTACCGCTGTAAAAAAGAAGAAAACTGCCAAAAAGAAAAAAGTTGCGCTGAAGGCAAAGAAACCAAAGGCCAAAAAAGAGATCAAACTTATGAAATCATCGCTGCACAGTGATGAGAGTGAGTCCTGGAAACCTTTCTAGAGCAACCTGCAAGCAGGTTCGGTCAGCCGACCTTGCTCTAGAGCACAGTGCAGATAAGTTGAATCGACTTATCAAGTTAAGATGTGCGACCAATAAGGACACTAGAGCAACACCATGACCAAACTTAAATGCAGGTTGCTCTAGCCCTTATATGGCGCATATCTTAACCCGTAAATCGTAACGATTTGCTCGCACTATGCACTTAGGATTTTACCAAAGAACTGGATTCAAACTATCACTATAATGTTTGACAAGTAGGCAGGGCTGCATAGGATAGCCCGAGGCACAGGATAGCCCGAGGCACAGGATTATTTCCCACACTTTTATTGTCCTTTATAAAATAATGGTAATAAGTCTTGATTTTAGAAAACAAACCAACTAGAATGTGTTTATTGTTACAGGCCAATGTGCGCCTGTTTTTTATTGGAGGTTTTGATGATAGAAGATAGCCATAACCAGGAGGCTCATTCCTAAGGCTGCCTGACAGGCACCTTTAGCGTGCTAACCTCCCTCCCCGCAAGATTGCCTTAGTCGGCCTCTTGCACCCCTTATCCGTACATTTTAAATTTATGCTCTTTTCAGTTGGCATCCGGTTTTCTGACTGGCTTGTGTCTTGTGCTTTATACAAGAAAACACGCCTCTTCAATGCCTGTCCAACGGGATCATTTTGTCAATCTGCTAGCCTCTTTGGTGCTGAGCCAGACTGACTGTTGCTTCCCTGTTTTGGCTTTATTGCCCAGATGTCTTCTGCTGCCTTTTGGCCATCGCCCTAAAACACTTTAGGGCAAGAGCATATCCCTATGGGAGAAAAGCAATGCAAAGAAAACTTAGAAATATTGGCATCATGGCGCATGTTGACGCTGGCAAGACCACCCTGACGGAACGCATCCTGTTTAATGCCGGACGTATCCATAAGATTGGCAATGTTGATGATGGCAACACTGAAATGGACAGCCGCGCCCTGGAACAAAAGCACGGTATCACCATTTCAGCAGCTGCCACGTCTTGCCACTGGAACAATACCGACATCACGATCATTGACACCCCAGGCCATCTTGACTTCACAATGGAAGTTGAACGTTCCTTGCGGGTTCTTGACAGTGCTGTTGCCGTGTTTTCATCAGTGGCAGGTGTTGAACCACAATCAGAGACAGTCTGGCGACAAGCGCAACGTTTTGGCGTACCTCGAATCTGTTTTGTCAACAAGATGGATCTGGTCGGTGCCAACTTTGAAAAGGTTGTTACAGACCTGGCTTCGCAATTGTCCGCCAGGCCTTTGGTTCTACAGATTCCTATCGGGGCTGAATCTGGCTTTGTGGGCATTGTTGACCTGATTGCGATGAAAAGTCTTGTTTGGAACAATGAGACAGGCCATCAACCAGTCACCGGAAACATAGCTGACGATTTGCTGGATCTGGCACACAAGCGTAGAAAACAGCTGGTTGAACAGCTGGTTGAACTTGATGACACTGCGTTTGAAACATATCTTGAAAAAGGGGATGTTTTCAATCTTACCACGCTTCAAAAGCTTGTACGTCTTGGATGTGTATCAGGAAAACTGCACCCTGTGCTTTGCGGTTCTGCGCAAGGCAATATTGGGGTGCAGCCCCTGCTTGATGCGATTGCCGCCTATTGCCCAGCACCGGAAGACCGGCCTGCTGTGCAAGGCACCAATCCTGAAACAGGCATCCAGGAACAACGTGCGCCAAGCAATGATGCCCCATTATCATTGCTTGTTGCCAAGGTGCAAATGAGCCAGTACGGAGCCCTGTCTTTTGTCAGGGTCTATTCCGGCACAATGCGCACCGGAGACCAGCTCCTGAATACAGCCACAGGAAACCGTGAGCGTATTGGCCGTATCCTGCGGATGCACGCCAATGAACAGACGGATATATCTGAGGCTATTGCAGGTGATGTGGTGGCTATCGTAGGACTGAAAGCAACCGCGTCAGGGCAGACACTTTGCCACCCGTCAGCACCTATTGTGCTGGATGGTTTTGAATGCCCAGAGCCTGTCATCAGTGCTGTGATTGAACCGAAAAAGGCGGCTGATGCCCAGAAACTTGGGCAGGCTCTCGCCAGACTAAAAACCGAAGACCCGTCATTACGTGTGACCACCGATCCGGAAACAGGGCAAACCCTTGTTGCCGGTATGGGTGAACTGCACCTGATGATCGCTCTTGAAAGCCTGAAGGAGGAACATAATGTTGAAGCCACACTTGGTG
The DNA here is from genome assembly GCA_024279735.1 of Alphaproteobacteria bacterium. Taxonomy (GTDB): domain Bacteria; phylum Pseudomonadota; class Alphaproteobacteria; order Rhizobiales; family JAJRRF01; genus JAJRRF01. The sequence goes on along the minus strand of JAJRRF010000059.1, from coordinate 19,650 downwards.
AACCGCGCGTCTCTTACAGGGAAGCACTCACCACAAAAGGCAGCGCAGACTATACACACCGCAAGCAAAATGGCGGTGTTGGCCAAATGGCGCGTGTTCATATCGTACTTGAACCGACCGAAGAACCTGGCCTGCATTTTGAAAGCAAGATTACTGGCGGGGCTGTCCCAAGGGACTATATCCCTGCCATTGAAAAGGCTTTACAGGCTGCCATGAACCAGGGCGAACTTGCTGGCTATCCCGTGCTGGGTGTGCAGGCAACCCTGGTAGACGGGGCTTTCCATAGCAATGACAGTTCAGCCCTAGCGTTTGAACTGGCAACGCGCGAAGCCTTTAGGCGGGCTTTTATGGAAGCCAGGCCTGTGCTGCTTGAACCTGTCATGGACGTTATCGTCACCGTACCTGCTGAATATGTCGGCGCGGTTATGGGCGATCTTCAGGGACGGCGCGGCCGCATTGACAACACGGATACAGAAGACGGAATGCACGAGATTACAGCCTCTGTGCCTCTGGCCAATATGTTCAGTTATGTCAATGGCCTACGGTCAAGAACACAAGGACGCGGAACGTTTACGATGGCATTTGGCAACTATGCCCCGGTTCCCCATTTCCTGGAAACTGGTAGCAAACAGAAAGCCTCCTGACCAACAGGTAACAGGGCGGGATCATATCCTGCCCTGTTATAAACCACCATAATCAAACACTCTTGCAAAAAGCCTTTGCCCCACATTCTGCTCTATGCAACACTTTGGTTCTTGGTATGAACCTTCAGCGATAACGGGGTATAGGGGTAAATGGGTACTCACAAGATAGAATTGTTAAAAGGAACCTCCCAATTACACGGGACATACTATATAGAATTTTCTCTTGGCAAACATCAGGTGGGGGATGAACATTGGCGAGAGACAAGTGCTTACCTGAACGCTGATAACTTTGACCCTCTCATAAAACTTTTCAGGAAACACGTTCCAAATTTTGATTTTATTGGTTTTATAATAATTCCTGCCGTCCAATGGCAGAAAATAATTCTGAACCTAACGCGTTTACAGCATGAGCTAAAAACTATTTCAAATTATCAAGCCTTACAAAAAGTCCTTCATTTGGGGGAGTATCATCCTGAAATATTCCAAAAGCCTTTTGACAAATTTATAAAGGAATTTGGGATCATGATTGATGACTTGAGGTCGTGGCTTGAGCTACAGCTAGAAACTCATGATTTTATAACATTTCTTGGGCTTTAGTCCCTTGTTCTAGAACGCTGTAATTGCTGCTCTGGCCTGTGTATCATTAAGGTAGGCCTTTAAAACAGGATTATCTTATTTGATCTTTCATATTCCACAAAAGAGTTCTGGTTTCTTTTGTATCCATCAGTTCCAGTCCCGTTATCGCCCAAGACCTGAACTCTTCCCTGTCATGAGCCAATTGCAAGACCAAGAAATTTACACCCTCTTGTGTCCTAGCTTCTCCAATCAACTCAAGCAACATTGCAAACCAATATCTTGCTTCTCATTCTCAAACTCTAAAATTAAGTCATCAACATAAAGACTGGCATCGGGTAAAAGCCAGTGAAACCCATCCTCTTTGGTCAGACCATCCTTTTTCCGCATCATCTTCATGCACTCTAAAAAGCTGGGTTTCTTCCCCTTCTTCCGCGTCATATGACTTTCCCTATGTTGCAGTTCCGTTGTTGCCAGGACATTGGCAACGCTGCTGACTGCTGCGGTTATTGGCCTTTTGACTCCCTGATTTTCTTCCGGTATTGCACGACCGCAATCCTCAGTTTCACCAGCAGGCCGCCGCGAAGATTTTTGGTCGCCTGACATCTTTTGTCAGCAATCTTTTGGTAAAGCCGCTCAATATTACCATTAAACGGCGGGAAATAACTGGTATTGTCCGAATGGCGGGTTGAGTGATAGACATCTGTCGCCCTTTTAATGATAGAGGCCAGCATCCAGGCATTTCTGGAACGGTCGCGGCAGCCCTGTTCAGCCAGCCTGTCTGAAAGAACCAGACTATATTTCCCAATGCTCGAACCAGTCTTATTCTCCATCAGGCCTTCCCAGATACTATATTCATCAGTCTCATCCCAGTCTGTCGTCTTTTTCAGTTTTTGAAGCTTTTTAAGCCGTTTCACGTTTGCTTCCCTGCGTTTTTCCTGGGGCGTTTTTTTACGGGACAAGCCATAATCCTCATTTTTCTTACCCAATTCTTCTGGGTTTTTTAGCTTGATATTTTGCATACGAAGCTCCTGCGCCATATCATCCGAAGTCGGGTTGGTTTGCCATACCGACACATTCCGCAAATCAGCATCTTTAAGGGTCGCACTGACCAGGTCAACGCCTTGCAAGTCTGCCCCGCGCAAATCGCTCAATGCCATATTTGTACTGCGCAAGTCACTGCCCTGAAGCTTTGCCCCACGCAAGTCAGCGGCAACCATCCTGGCCCAAAGCAAAATGGCCTGCTGCATATGGGCATTTCGCAACACCGCACCATTGAGGTTGGCCTTGAACAGGTCAGCCCCCTGCATTTCTGCACCGTTTAGGTTAACGCTCTGTAAGTTGGCCTGACTTATAGTTGCTTTCCGAAGGTTCACCTTCTCCATATTGGCACCAAGCAAGTTTGCCCATTGCAGCTTACTGCCTTCCAGGTTGGCATCTGTCAGATTAACCGTTTCCAAGTTGGCAGAGGACAGGTTGGCCCTTACCAGTGTTGCCTGCCTCAAGTCAGACTTTTTCAACTTGGCCCAACGCAGGTCAGCATGAGAGAGATCAGCATTACGCAAGTCAACCTTATACATTCTTGCCCCCCGCAACCTGGCAAAAGACAGGTTGGTCTGGGACAGATTGGCCTGTTTAAGATTGGCCTCCTTAAAATCAGCCCGGTGCATATCTGACTGGCTAAAATTGGCATAACGCAAATCACGCCCCCGAAGATGCAGGCTGACCTCATTAGCCTTTTCGCGCTCTGCATTGACATAGGGCACCAGGTCAACATCTGTCACAATCAAGTTACGGGAAAACCAGCTTGAAGCTCTGCCAGACATTTCAGAGACACGCCCCTCAAACAGCCAGGCTGTTGGCAAAAAGGCATGACGGTTCTGCATAGTTCCCACCGTACCATAGGGAACAGAGACATGGAGTGGCGTTCCTCTTGACAATGCTGTCATTTTCCTGTCCAGCCAGCTGTCAGGAATAGTCGCAATGCAGAACGAATAGAACAGGGCAGCCAGGGAAATAAGCAAGGTCAGGAAAATGCCTGAACTGTGATAGCGGATATAGGAACTGAAAGCCTGCCTGAACAGCTTGTTCGGAAAGCGGGTGAACACCCCAATAATCAGCAGTACAAACAGGTCTGCAAGAACGTATAACCTATGTGCCCAAGTCACAACAGGGTCATGAAACGCCAAATAGGTTGTCTGGAAATAAATCAGCAGTGTCAGTGGCAACAACCCCAGGGTCAGGACGGTCATGGCTCTGAGAAAAATGGACAGGACAGGGGAACGAGCTGGGCCAGCCATTGCCTGGACAAAAAAGTAGGATGACATTTCGAGACGGATAGGATGAGTCCTATTGCCCGTTTTTTCCTCTTCTGTCTTGAGAATTTCATGCAGTGCCAGTGTCTTGCCAGCCAGCATGATATATTGCAGCAAAATACCAAAATGGAACAGGACAACAGCCAGTGGGGCAAACTGGAAAAAGCGGGTCAGCTCAATATCAATCTGGATCAGGGGTAGCTTGACCGGAGAGTTCAGCAGCAAGTCCTGGTGTGTCACACCGGCAACCGCAATAAAGAAAAAGGCCATCATGCCGACAAAGAAAATCCAGCCATTCCTCACAGCCATCGCAGCATCATTCACCGCTGCCAGTAATCTGTGGTTATGGGTCTGGTTTCCTATATCTACTTTCAGTTCCTCAAAAACATTTGTACTCGCCATAACTTTACGCCTCTTTCAAAGTCCAGCCTGAGAAAAGGACAGCTTACGACATCACTTCATATTACGCAAAAGTATTTTTCATGACCTGCGAAAGAAATTCATTACGTCTGTCACCAATCCACAAGCCTTCACAGCATGACAAGACTTGTTTTTGTGAATGTCAAATGTCATAAATACATATTATTGACAGAGACCGCGCACGAAGTACTATTACTCGGTGATTTTATGCCCGTATTTTATGCCTGGGAAGGGGCAACAGACATTTTATGGCTTCAGTTCTGCAAAAACTTGAACAAAAAAAGCTTATTACACCTCCCAAATGGCTTCCGGACAATATCCAGTATGAAACCATTATGGGCAGCACCGCTTATGGGGTCAGTGATGACAATAGCGATGTTGATGTCTACGGCTTTGCCATCCCGCCAAAGGAAGACATTTTTCCGCATTTGCGCGGTGAAATCCAGGGATTTGGCAGACAGAGGCAACGGTTCAACCAATATCAGCAACACCACGTCATGGACAAGGAAACCCGCAAGGAATATGACCTGACCATCTATTCCATTGTGCGCTACCTTGACCTGTGCATGGAATGCAACCCCAACATGATAGACAGCCTGTTCACCCCCCGCCGCTGCGTCCTGTTCTCAACCCAGCTCAGTGAAATGGTAAGGGACAAGCGTCACATGTTCCTGCATAAGGGAGCATGGCACAAGTTCAAGGGCTACGCCTATTCCCAGATCCACAAGATTGGCAAGGCCAACCGTTCCAACCCCAAACGCGCTGCATCGGTTGAGAAATATGGCTATGATGTCAAGTTTGCCTACCATACGGTACGGCTAATGGCCGAGGTCGAACAGATCATGATTGAGCATGACCTGGATCTGGAGCGCAACCGCGAACAGCTCAAGGCGATACGGCGTGGGGAATGGAGCCTCGACTATCTCAAAGAGTGGTTTGAGAAAAAGGAACATGTGCTTGAAGAGGTCTATGCGAAGTCAGACCTGAGACACAGCCCCGATGAAGAGGCCATCAAGACCCTGCTGCTCAACTGCCTTGAACAGCATTATGGCTCGCTGGACAAGGCGATCAGACCAGAAACCTCAACGGGAAAACTGCTGGAAGAGATGCAGGCTGTGTTGGACAAATACCAATAGGTTCAGCTTATTCAGCTTCCATTCATGCCGATCCTGTTTATAGTGGTAAATACCTATACACTAAAGCAGTATCTTAGCTGGGGAGGCTTTGCTATTCATGCGATTTTCATTCTTATTCTGTACTGTCCTGTTTCTCAACCTTATGGCTGTCACTGCCAGCCAGGCTGGAGAAAAGGTTGCCCTGATCATTGGCAACAGTGCCTATAAACATGCAGGTATCCTAACAAACCCGACCAATGATGCTTCAGCAATAGCTGCCCAACTCAAAAAAATTGGCTTTGACAAGGTAGAGTTGGCCCTTGACCAGACCTATAACGAGATGCGCCGCGCCATCCGCAAATTTGCACATCTGGCACGTAAAGCTGATATTGCCATGATCTATTATGCTGGGCATGGCATTGAACTCTCTGGCCGTAATTTCCTGGTTCCGACTGATGCCAAACTGGCCTCTGACGCAGATGTCGACTATGAGGCGATCCCGATGCAGCAACTTATGGACTCCGTGGAAGGGGCACGAAAGACAGGCATACTTGTCCTGGATGCCTGCCGGAACAATCCCTTTGCCAGCAAGATGGTCAGGACACGCGGCCTGACCCGTTCTGTCTCACGGGGACTGGCGGATATTGAGCCTTCCAATAATTTGTTGGTAGCCTATTCGGCCAAACATGGCACTGTGGCTGAGGATGGCGATAACGACAATAGTCCCTATACCACAGCACTTCTCAAATATATGGCAGTGCCTGGCCTGGACATCCAGCTAATGTTCCGCAAAGTGCGCGATGATGTCCTGAAAGCTACGTCCAACAGGCAGCAGCCCTTTACCTATGGTTCAATTGGCGGCACAGAACTTCCTCTTTTTCCAGGGAAAAAGGAAATAATTCCTGCTGACACACTGGCGACACCCCAAGCCGCGACAGACAGCAACACTGACAACAGCGAAAAATCTGCCAGCCTGACCAATTCAGAGATAGAGGTTCATTTTTGGGATGCCGTCAAGGACAGCAAATCCGCAGAAATGCTCCAGTCCTATCTTGACCAGTATCCTTCAGGGCATTTTACAAAAATAGCCTCTCTCAAGATCAATATGATAAAACAGCAGCACGCCAATCAACAGCGCAACACCCCCAAACCAGTCCCCCAAAGAAGGCCAGTCCATAAACCTCTGACCCGCTCCCAGACTTCCATCAGAACGTTATCAGCCTCCCAGCAACAGCTGGCCAAGCTCAGGAAGGCCGTCAGCCGTGCTAAGGGCTGCCGCAACAAAAAATGCCTCTGTGACAGGTATGGAAGGCTTTCTGCCAGGCAACACCAACTCAATACAAAGAATAAGTGCGGTTTTCCCTGGCCCACTTGGCACGGCAACGCCAATGCGCACAGAACCTGGTGCTATGGTCTCTTCACCGCCATGTCTTTTGTCAAAAGTGAACTTGGCAAACGCAACAACAAGCTTGCCCGGTGTCTGAACTAGTGGCTTGCCACTTTTGTTTTAATCGGTTTTATTTCTAAAATGCGCATTATAGTGAACGTGCTATACTGACTGCACTTTCATAGGCTGCCAAACCAAAGGACACATGATGGTTTCCATTTCTCACAGGCTCAGGGCATCACTGGCAGGTATATTTATGATTGCCGCCTATGCTATGCTGACATACTCCATCACAAAGAATACAACCCTAGGGGTGATAACAGATATTATCAGTGGCCTGGCTGTCATCGGCATTGCCCTGCTCATGTTTCCGCTGTTTCATGCCAACCATAAAAAGCTTAACGCTCTTTATATGACTTCAAAATTCATTGAGGGCATTTTAATGATTATTGGAGGGCTTCTTATCCTCAGCCCCACTCTAGGACACTACCGCGAAACAATATACAAAGACATCCATGTTTATTTTTTCATAACAGGGGCATTGTTGTTTTACATCCTGCTGTACCTGACACATATCGTCCCAAAGTTTATTTCAGTCTGGGGCATTGTCGCGACACTCCTTCTCTTTTTAATCACCATGACCCCATTGCTCGGCCTCCACTTTCCTGGCCTGGATTTTTTAGTGCTGCCCCTCATTTTGAATGAGGTCTTCCTCTCATTGTGGCTCATCATTAAGGGATTTAATCTGAAGCTTGCTGAAGAATAACCTGTCTGCGGCAGGTACTCGCCAACAGTTTTGTTCGTTTTGGCCACCAACCATGCTATAGAGGCACAGCAACCTTTTCATTCTTCTACGACCATCACAATTATCAAACACCATGACCAACCTGCAAATCCTGACATTTGGCTGCCGCCTCAACAGTTATGAAACTGAAGTCATGAAAAACCACGCCCAATCGGCGGGGCTTGATGAGGCTGTGATCCTGAACAGCTGTGCCGTCACTTCTGAAGCCGTGCGCCAGCTTCGTCAAAAGATAAGGAAACTGCACAGGGAAGAACCTGACAGAAAAATTATCGTGACAGGGTGCGCCGCCCAGACGGAGCAGGACTATTTTCTCGCCATGCCTGAAGTCGACCATGTGATTGGCAATGATGACAAGATGAAGCCTGATGTCTTTTCCAAAATTGCAGGGGGCAGTAACCAGAAAAATCTGGTCAGCGATATTATGTCAGCAACTACCCTGCCCCATAACAGGGTCACAGGACTGGCAGGACGGGCCCGTGCCCATGTCCAGATACAGAATGGCTGTGACCATCGCTGCACCTTTTGCATCATCCCTTTCGGGCGCGGGCCTTCGCGCTCTGTCCCTGTCCAGGATATTATATCTGAAATCAAGGCTCTGGTTGATAATGGCTATAAGGAGGTCGTCTTCACAGGCGTTGACATTACAGCCTACGGCGAAGACCTAGAGGGCAATGACAGTCTTGGCACTTTGGTACAGCACTGCCTCAGCCAGGTTACTGAGCTGGAAAGGCTCAGGATTTCTTCCATTGACGCGCTTGAGACAGATCCAGCCTTACTGGAAACAATGGCAAGCGAGCAAAGACTGATGCCCCATCTGCACCTGTCCTTGCAGGCAGGAGACAATATGATCCTCAAACGCATGAAACGTCGGCACTTGCGTGAGGATGCGATTGCCTTTTGTGCAGATTTACGCCAAAAACGCCCAGATATTAGCTTTGGTGCAGACCTGATAGCAGGTTTTCCCACAGAAACAGAAGAAATGTTTCAAAACACTCTCAAGCTGGTTGATGAATGCGGGCTGTCCCTGCTCCATATATTTCCCTTCTCACCACGTCCAGGAACACCTGCCGCACGGATGCCCCAACTCAATGGCAAGGTCATTTCGCAACGCGCTGCCCTATTACGGGAAAAAGGAAACTGGGTGTTGGCACAGCACCTGGAGGGGTATAAAAATAAAACAGTAGAAATACTGACAGAAAAAGATAACATTGGACGTACCGCAGATTTTACCCAGGTCAGACTGGACAAGGAGGTCAGCACAGGAAGAATCGTGCAGGCCAAAATCAGCGGACACAATAATAAGATGCTTATAGGAAATGTAACCTGACGTGGCCAAAGACAACAAAAAATCCCTGTTTGGCCGTATTGCCAGTGGCTTCTCCAAAACAGCTAAAGAAAGTATGGGTGAGGCAACATCAGTACAGGAGGTAGCCACTCCTGGCACGGATAATGACCTGGCAGAAGAAAGCAGCAGCGAACCTGCGAACTGGTACAGCCGCCTGAAGAAAGGGCTTCAACGCTCCTCCTCCTCAATCACACACGGCATTTCCTCAATATTTACCCAGCGCAAGCTGGATGATGACATGTTACAGGACCTTGAAGACATCCTGATCCAGTCCGACCTTGGTGTTGAGACTGCAACACGGATTACCGAAAAACTGGCTTCAGAACGCTATGACAAACAGATTAATGCAAGCGAGGTGCGCCAATTGCTGGCAAGTGAGGCTGAGAAGGTGCTTGAACCTGTCGCCATTGAGCTTGTGCCTGATCCCAGCCTGAAACCCCACGTCATGTTGGTCGTTGGTGTTAATGGCGCGGGTAAGACCACTACCATAGGCAAGCTTGCCCATAAGTTCGTAGGAGAAGGTCATAAGGTGATGCTGGCCGCAGGGGACACATTCCGGGCTGCCGCCATTGAACAGTTGAAAGTGTGGGGAGAGCGTACCAAGACTGAGGTTATTTCCCGTGATATTGGCTCGGATGCTTCTGGCCTGGCCTATGACGCAATGGAACAGGCCCGCGACAAAGGAGCCGATATATTGATGATGGACACCGCAGGCCGTCTGCAAAACAAGGACAACCTGATGGCCGAACTGGAGAAAATTATCAGGGTGATCAAAAAGATAGATGACAGCGCACCCCATTCAGTCCTTCTTGTCCTGGATGCCACCACAGGACAAAATGCGTTGCAGCAGGTTGAGGTTTTTGGCCAGGTAGCAGGCGTGACCGGCCTTATCATGACCAAGCTTGACGGTACAGCACGGGGCGGAATCCTGGTCTCCATAGCGCAGAAATTTTCACTTCCTGTTCATGCCATTGGTATCGGGGAAGGCATTGATGACCTGCAACATTTTGATGCAAAGGAATTTGCCCAGGCGTTATCAGATATCTGACGGGTTGTATTTTATCTGATACGTGCCACTTAACATTTATAACGGCAACGTCGCAATCCATAAACTATATTGTGTTTATCTAAAAACAGCATAATAGAGAGGCCAACCCCATACCCAACAGCTGCTCTGGGCTGTGTTATTCAACACCAAACATCAATTTGATGTGATAATTTGAACACTTAATGAATTAAAACCAGACAAAGAAAAGATACCAGGATGAAACAATTGACTAAATTTTTGCTGGAACTTGGACCCCTGATCATATTTTTTGTGATCTATAAGTTTTATGGGATATTCACTGCAACCGCCGTATTTATGGGGGTCAGCATCATTAGCTTGATTATTTCCAAGCTTACACTTGGCAAAATATCCCAGATGCAACTTTTTACAACTGTCATTATTATCACTCTCGGCAGTATAACACTTTATCTCAAGGATCCCCGTTTTGTCTATATAAAGCCAACCATAGTTTATTTGCTATTTGCATCTATACTGCTTGGGGGGCTATACTATAAAAAGATCTTCCTCAAGACGGTTTTTGAAGGTGCTTTTGAACTTCAGGATCAGGGCTGGCGTATCCTGACAATCCGGTGGGGGATTTTCTTTCTCACGATGGCTGTGTTGAATGAAATAATCTGGCGGAATTTTTCAGAAAGTGACTGGGTTACCTTCAAGACATTTGGTTTTTTGCCCCTGACGATCTTGTTTACAATTACTCAAGCCCCCGTCATGCAAAAATACCAAGTAAATGATGAGAACACCTAGAATTATACAAAGAACTATTTGTCTTATTCTGAAGTATAGATAACAAGACATCATATATATTCCGATGTCTGATTGATTTTACAAGTAAAAATGCCACTGTTCCTATGTCTGAATATGTTGATAACATTTTTTTAACTTGCTGTAATATAAAAATAATATCATACATTTTTTAAACATGTGAAAATTACTGTCATATTTAGTCTGTATGCTTGCTGTTTTTCTTAAATCTCTAAAACTATACTTGTTTTAAATGGAGCTGCCATGAAGAAAAATAAACAAATTAAGCAATTAAGTGGTGTAAGCCATTTGGATAAGTCTCCAGTTCATCTTCTTCACCGCATTGAGCAATATGCTAGCGACGTTTTCCTGGAGGAAATGAAAGCTACAAACCTGACACCAAGGCAATTTGCCGTATTACTCACCATTTCTGAGTATGAAGGCTTGAGCCAGACGGGTCTGGTGGACAGGACTGGAATAGACCGTTCAACCCTTGCTGACATCATACGGCGGATGCTCAAAAAAGGCCTTGTCAGCAGAAAAAGGACAAAGGATGATGCCAGAGCCTATTCCGTCAACCTGACAGTTAAGGGAAAGGATGCACTCTCCATCGCCCTGCCTGCATCACTTTGTGCTGATGACAGGATTTTGGAAACATTGCCAGCTGCTGACAGGGAAAAGTTTCTAAAATATCTTTCCGTCATTGTGCGATCCATCATGCTGCTGTCCCAGCAAGACAACCTGAACATTAAAAAACATAAATAGCCTTTTGCTTTCACCGTTATCGCACGGTGAGATACGAAGTTTCAGGTTTTTTTACCCAAGGCAGCAGCAACAAGATAATAAATTCACTGTCATGATGCAGTCTGGCAAATGCAAAATACCTTGTTTGCCTTATTGGCTACTTCGCAACAACCAAAGCTAAGCCAACCAAATACTGGATTTTTTCCGAGGATCAGCATAAGTATATCCTTAGCTGGATAACCCCTTCACGTGGCTAACCATACCCTTAAACTATGGAAGATACTCATATGCTTTTTTCATTTTACTGCACCGATGACCCTGTAAACGGTCTTGAGACACGCAAATCCGTCCGCAGGGAACATCTTGCCTACCTAAAGGAACTAGGGGACAAGATGGTTCTGGCTGGCCCTTTCCTCAGCGAAGACGGCGCAACACCTATTGGCAGCCTTATTGTTGTTGAGGTCGAAAATGAAGCAGAAGCCAGAGCCATCTCAGAAAATGATCCCTATAACAAAGCCGGGGTCTTTTCATCCGTCGACATCCGCCGCTGGAACTGGCTATTTGGCAAACCTTCAGGATCATAGCCAGGCACAAAATAAATGTTATGGCACAACCTGACTGTGCCACAACATTGACATCCTAATACCCCTGGCCTTGCCCTCCAGCAGACCCGCAGGGAAGAATAAAAAAACATTTGCGGGTATTGCAGATTGCCCTACATTTGCTGCTTTGTTTCTATACCTAATATTAGCTCATATTATTTACTGTATTTATCTGTTTTATAGTGTATAATTCGCTGCAAAAACATTTGGAGACCCAATAGCTATGCACTACAAAACAATCATCACTGCGCTGATGCTGTCAATTTTCTTTATCGCCACCAACGCTGTGACAGCTGCACCATGCGGCAATACATCCAAAGGCTTCAGTAAATGGCTTACTGATTTCAAGAAGCAGGCGCGTGCCAGGGGCATTTCCCAAAAAACCATCAATGCCTCCCTCAGGAATGTCCGCTATAGCCGTAAGGTTATTGGCCTTGACCGTAACCAACGTTCCTTTCACCTCAGCTTCAGCCGCTTCTGGAAGCTCCGTGTCAACAAGGCCTTGATCAACAAGGGAAAACGGAAACGGCGGCAATATTCAAGGGTTCTTGGCCGTATCCAGAAACGTTTTGGTGTCCAGCCTGAAATCCTACTCGCCATTTGGGGACTCGAAACAAGTTATGGCGGCTATCTGGGTCGTCCAATGCCTATCTTTACATCACTGGCAACCCTAAGCTATGACTGCCGCCGCTCGGCCTTCTTTAAGAAAAACCTGTTTGCAGCACTGAAAATAGTGCAGCGCGGCGACATGAGACCATCACAGATGCGCGGTGCCTGGGCAGGTGAAATTGGCCAGACCCAGTTTATGGCTGACAGTTATGTGCGCTATGCCGTTGACTTTGATGGCAATGGCCGCCGTGACCTGATCCGTTCCGCTCCTGATGTTTTGGCCTCAACAGCCAACTATCTGCGCGCCCATGGCTGGAAGCGCGGCGCAAGCTACGCCCAGGACACACATAACTATGCTGTCCTCAATAAATGGAACAGGGCAACGGTCTACAAAAAAACCATTTCCAAAATGGCTGCCATGATCAAGAGATAACAAAACCAAGCAAAAAAACCAGTTCAGGCCAAGCGGTCTGCACTGGTTTTTTTTGCTCAACCATATCCCAACCTCAGTCTCGCTTAAGCAGACAGTTAACCAATTGATATATATAACTTTGTCATCCTGAACTTGGTTCAGGATCCATAACCCCAGGATTTTGTTATTTTTTTTAGGTATTTATTTCTGCCTCACTTTAACTTTTGGGGTTATCGATTGTGGATCAAGTCCACAATGTCAAGAGGGCTGGCAGAAAATTTTTGGTCTTTAGGCATCGTTTGTCTTATCCCAGACTGGGGTTATCCCAGACAAACCAGTACCTATTTCGCCTGGTTTTTCTTTCCCATCAGTTCAACGCCACTGGTACGGCTGATATATTTGATCGCTGTCTTGAACGGCGGGTTGATGGGGCGAAGCTGGGCGATAAATCCGCCCGGTACTGGGTTGGGTAGGACATAATAAAAACCCTGGGCTGAAAAAACCGCCTTGCTTTCATCCTTGTTATAGACACATGACACATCATTATAAGGAAATTCAGTGCGCTCGCCTGGAAATATCGACGCAGAAATAAAGCTGCCTTTTTCCTTTTCACCGACATCCACAATATATTCCATGTCACTGCCCATAATCAGGCGGCGATAATGCCCAGGCTCACAGGGAACAGGGTCTGGATCAGAAGATTCCTCAACCCGGCTCTGCACAGCCGTCGGAACCGAACCATCCAAGATAATCCTTAGTTTCAGATAGATTGAGCGCGTAGACAAAACCTTTTCCAAATTCTTCCAGGTATCACTGGACATGTCACCATACTTGCCCTTGGTTCGGTCAATCGTCAGCTCTATTGTCTTGATTTCAGGGTCCTCAAAATTTGCTGCACTGGCAGTCCCGGTCAGACCAGCACCAGTCAGGGTAGTCCCCAATAGGAATGCGCCCATAATAAAAAACTTGCCAATACTATATCCTTTACCCATGCCCAACATATCCCGCTCCCTTTATTTGATAAGTTTGTCTTTCAGTTTTTTTGTCTTGTCTTTGATATTCTGCAACAGTCCAGACTTGTTTTTTGTCCTTAGTAACTGTCCAATATCCTTTTCCTGCTGCTCAATATCCATTTCCAGGCTCTTCATCTCGTTCAGTAACCCTGAGATATTAGACCTGGACTGACCAATATGAAGGCGCAATATGCTTTCAACCTGAGCCTTGGCAGCAGGATCCAGACCAGCTTCCTTGGCAATTGCCCTATCCAGGGCAGCTGTTACCAGCATATATCCAGTGACCAAGGCCAACACAGGAAAAGAACCAATCAAACTATTTTTATTTTTTAACCATTTCATGCGCTACTCCCCCTTTTTCCTAAACTTCTGTTTCAGCCTGTTATATTTCTCTTTCCAGCCAAAGGCAGAGCGTTTCTGTTCGTTCTCCTGGCGTGCCAGCCTTAGAGAAACCCCCTCACCCATATTTTTGATCTTGTTACGTAAAAATATCAGCTGCGACCGTGCCAGAGAAATCTCATCATTGAGGATAGAGAACTCTTCCGTAATCATCCGCCTCACCACACCGATTGAAATTTTATTGTTTTCATCCGCCCGGTAACGTTTGTTCAGTGTCCTCAATAAGTGTGTTTCGTCTTTCAGACGCTTGAACTGAGCTTTTGAAAAATAAAGCTCGCGCTCAACCCTGGCCCTTTTTATTCTCTCATCAGTCAACTTTTCATTGGCCAGTCTCTGTTCAATATATTTGATCTCCCTAATCTGTCGCCAGGCCTGCTTTAATTTGGTGTTCAGAAGTCCTATCTGTTTGTTTTTCCCATTTATTTCATCTTCAAACCTTGCCCTGAGTGGAACAGCAGGTACTTGCAAGACTTCTTCAGTTTTAGGATCTTCCAGCTCATATTCCATAATTTGCATACTGGCCTTATTCAGTTCTGCGACCCGGGCAGCCAACATTTCCTGGTTTTTCTCCAGCTGTCGCCAGAGATTTCTGTTTTCCAGTTCCTTTTCCTGCATTTTTTTCTCAAGACTGCTGGTAAAGCTGACCAGCGCAACCTTATCGCCCCTGAATTTTTCTTCAGTATTTCTCACGGACTGTTTACCCATTACAATAAGCTGACCCTGCGCCCTTACTTTGGCCTGCGTTGCGGCCAAAACTTCATTAAGACGGGCAATTTCTGCATCGCGTTCCGCAATCAGTTTTTTATTTTCTTCAAGCTGGGCATAAATGATCGAATGGTTATCTTCAGTTTTATTAACGCCCTCTCCAGTTTTTACTGTTGGGGTCACCTGTGCAACCCACCCTGCTTTCCTTGCGGTATATTTTAACAATTTCCTGAATTTTATAGCTCCCACCAAGATTTTATCGGCATGATACAAACCGCCATTGACAATGGAACGTGCCCGTTTGTAAAATTTGCGCTGCTGGCTTGCTGGCAAGCGCGCTGTCTGCCTGATAAAATACCGTGCCAGGGAATGCCGCCCTTTCCTGTCATGTCGATAGACCCCCAATATCATGCCCTTGATCAGAGCCTGGGTGGCAATGTCTGGCCGATAGGCCAATTGCGGGTCAAGGTAAAGCTTTTGCCCCATCCCCATATATTTTCCCCATTTCCGGTAATTTTCAAAATGAGTAATCTGGATCAGGCCACGTCCCAGATAGGTTCTGTTGCCATGGTTCTTGAGCCGCCGCCAGTAATAATAGCCACGGTGCTTTGTCCTGGCCCAATATCGTACCTTTTTGTAAGCCTTATGGGTATTCATCAAATGGATAGCGCGGTCATCACTACCTGCCAGCGTCTCCCTTACTGGGTACATCCTGTGGGCACTCTCATATTCTCCTGTTCCCAAAATATAGGCCAACCAGCGCAAGTCTTTCAGTTCAGGATACAGGTCCCAAAAATCAAAGATCATATTATAGATCTGTTTTTGCCTGGTATTGAAACGCCTGAAACTGCCAAAAGATTTGCCCACCCGTGAAAAAAAATATTTGCGGTCAATCACCTGATATTTGAGACCTGTCTTCAGGTATTTTTTCTCCAGATCCATCATGCGTTTCGGGAAGGCGTGGGCTGTCGGTTGCGGAAGCAACATAAAACAGGAGACAAGCAGGGTGTATATGACAATATGGAAAGATTTCCCCTTTCCATGAACAGATTTCATGACGTTCTCCCTCTAATAATACCCTGTATCGCTGCATTCAAATTCAGCTCTTTGGCTGATGATTTAAATGTATCCTTAGGGACATGATAGTTCCTAATATGGGCATGAAACAAGACAGTTACAGCTTACCCTTCCACTAAAAATTATCATAGTGCTATTTTCATTCCTCAAAATGCTGTCTTTTTTGCCATTCCAGCTCCGAAAAGAGACCATAATTTTCTGTTATTCCTCAATCAGGACAACAAACCCCATATCTTTTCCATCCTGGCCAATAGTTCAGTGTCAATTAATCTCACTTCCCTGAGACAATCGCTTGAACCATTTGAGAAATAAGTTTACCCAGGAAGCAAGAGTTTACAATAACATTGCCTTGAAGGACTCCAGTACCATGACACGCAAAAAAATAGCCTTGATCGGCAGCGGCCAGATTGGCGGCACACTGGCACATCTTATCGCCCAAAGAGAACTTGGCGATGTCATTATGTTTGACATCAGGGAAGGCATTCCAGAAGGAAAGGCACTTGATGTTGCCCAGGCCTCAGCCATATATGGCACAGATGTTTCCTTGCGCGGCACCCATGAATATATAGATATTGAGGGTGCTGATGTTGCCATTATCACCGCAGGGGTCGCCCGCAAGCCAGGTATGAACCGGGACGAACTTCTCAATATTAACCTCAAGGTGATGCAACAGGTCGCCGCAGGGATCAAGAAATATGCCCCTGATGCCTTTGTGATCTGTATCACCAATCCCCTAGATGCGATGGTCTGGGCTTTCCAACAAGCCAGCGGACTGCCAAAGCATAAGGTCATTGGCATGGCAGGCGTTCTTGACACTGCCCGTTTCCAACATGCTTTGGCCAAAGAATTTGATGTCTCTGTGCAGGATGTCCATGCCACCGTGTTGGGAGGGCATGGGGACAGTATGGTTGCCCTGAGCCGCTATACCACTGTAGGCGGCATCCCCCTGACTGACCTTATCAAGATGAACTGGATCAGTTCTGCCCGCGTTGAGCAGATCATTCGCGGTGTCCGTGATGGCGGCGCAGAAATTGTCGGCTACCTCAAGACTGGGTCTGCGTATTACGCCCCTGCCTCTGCTGCCCTGACCATGGCAGAGAGCTATCTCCATGACAAAAAACGTATCCTGCCCTGTGCCTCCTATCTCAACGGGGAATATGGTGTGATTGGCCTTTATATCGGCGTGCCAACCGTCATTTCTGCGCGCGGGGTGGAACGGGTGATCGAGATTGACCTGAACGGCGTGGAACGTGAGGACTTTATGGCCTCTGTCAATGCTGTGCGCCAGTTGGTTGAGGAAGCCCAAATGATTGCCCCTGACTTGTCTGCCTCTTAAAAAATGACTTCAAAGTAGAGTAAAATTATGAATATCCATGAATACCAAGCCAAGGACATTTTAGGAAAATTTGGTGTCCCAGTCGCCATTGGCAAGCCTGCCTTTTCTGTTGATGAGGCTGTGGATGTTGCCAAAACTTTGGACAGCGAAGTGTTTGTCGTCAAGGCGCAAATCCATGCCGGGGGGCGCGGCAAGGGCGGCGGCGTGAAAGTGGTCAAGTCCCTTGACGAGGTGCGCCAGGCTGCCGATGACATTTTGGGCATGACCCTGGTCACCCACCAGACAGGCCCGCAAGGACGGCTGGTAAAAAAAATCTATGTAGAGCAGGGCAGCTCCATCAAGAATGAGCTTTACCTGTCTTGCCTGGTTGACCGCGCCACCAGCCGCATTGCCTTTATTGCCAGCACAGAAGGCGGCATGGACATTGAGGAAGTCGCGGCCAACACCCCTGAAAAGATACTCACTCTGACCATTGACCCAGCCAGCGGCTATAGCGGTTTTCATGGCCGCAAGATTGCCTATGCCCTTGGGCTAGAGGGGGCGCAGGTTCGTCAATGTGTGGCATTGGTCGGCAGTCTCTATAAGGCAGTGCTTGGCACTGATGCCAGCCTGGTCGAGATCAATCCTTTGGTCATTACAGGCGAGGGTGATTTGCTGTGCCTTGATGCCAAGATGAATTTTGATGACAACGCCCTGTACCGTCACAAGGACATTCTCGCCTTGCGTGACCTGGACGAAGAAGACCCCGCCGAGATTGAGGCCTCAAAATATGACCTGTCCTATGTCAAGCTGGACGGCTCGATTGGCTGCATGGTCAACGGTGCAGGCCTGGCGATGGCCACTATGGACATTATCAAGCTGTACGGCAAAGAACCTGCCAATTTCCTTGATGTTGGCGGCGGGGCCAATAAGGAACAGGTGATTAATGCCTTTAAGATTATCTTGACCGACCCCAATGTGAAGGGCATTCTAGTCAATATTTTTGGCGGTATCATGCGCTGTGATATTATCGCAGAAGGCATTATCGCTGCGGCCAAGCAGATGAATATCACCGTCCCGCTTGTGGTGCGTTTGGAAGGCACCAATGTTGACCTGGGCAAAAAGATATTGGCCGATAGCGGCCTGGCGATCATCCCCGCCGATGACCTGGGCGATGCCGCCCGCAAGGTGGTTGAAGCTGTGAAGGCTGTATAAGGGAAGGCAAAATATGAAAGTTTACGGGATCAAGAATTGTGACAGCTGCCGCAAGGCTCTCAAGGCACTGGATGCAGAGCTTCATGATGTGCGTGACACACCGCTGTCTGCTGAGCAACTCACGCAGTTCCATGACGCATTTGGCGATGCCCTGGTCAACAAGCGTTCCACCACCTGGCGCAACCTTGATGAAAAGCAAAGGGCAGAAGACCCGATCAAGCTACTGCAACAACACCCCACCCTGATGAAACGCCCCGTAATTGAGAAAGACGGCACATTATTCTTGGGCTGGGGCAAGGATGTTCAGGCAGCGTTGCTGGGGTGATCCAGTTTCAAATATACCAAAAGAATCCAAAAATAATAGTAATCACTATAAAAGTGAACACAGCCATAATCGATATTGCCAACCAATCATGACCTTGGTTCGCTGCTGCCAGTGCATAAATAAAAATACTGATGTCAACAAGACTATTGAACAAGGCATCTTTTTCAGTAATTTCCATACCTTCTTGATTTTTTTCACATCATTACCTTTCATTTGAAAAATACAACGAATTCACCTGAATGATGTTCTAATGTCCTCAACCGCGCAACCTTGTTGCTATTTGCACCGATTAAGTACACTATGCCCACAAACCCCAACCAAAGGGCTGTCAATCTTGTTGATGCATAATTTATGAAAATAAAAAATGTCCTATAATCCCAAACTTCACAAACGCCACTCCATTCAATTGAAAAAATATGACTATCGACAAGATGGATTATATTTTCTCACTATCTGCTTACAAAAGCACATTTGCAGATTTGGTCGGGTTGTTGAAGACAAGATGGTCTTGAATGAAGCAGGAGAGATGACGTTAAAATGGTGGACTGAGTTAGCCCATAAATTCCAACAGATTAATTTGTATAATTTTGGTAACTCCCCAGCTTGTTTTAGGTGTATTAACTAATTGATAAATAACGATAAAAATAAATCGTTATTTTTAAAACTACTAAAATATGATCATTTTTCCATTAACAATAGTTTGGACAGTTTCATGCTGCTATAGTCCCGTAGTTACACAGCTTCTTGAATTCAGGTTGTGATTTAATGGAGTTCAACTCAAAACCTAACATGGAAGAAAAGGTTTTGAGCAGGTGTTCGT
>JAJRRF010000058.1 GCA_024279735.1 Alphaproteobacteria bacterium | reverse complement strand
TGGCAGCCAAAAAATCTTGCATCAAGGGTGCTGCGCATCGCCTGCGGCGACCAAGGCCCCTGACCCAATATTTCCTGCCCGCCATCACAGGCCATAATCCATCAGCAAACTGAGTGTTGCGTTTCGGAATTGAAACGGGGTCTCTAAAAATGTCAATAATACAGAAAGAAACAGCCCATAAATCTTTCTTTACTTGGCTGTTTCCCACTGATATATCGGGTCTGGAAAAGGAAGTTACTGTATTTTTCTACCTGCTGGCCGCTCTATTGTTCAAAGCCTGATTGGCATCCCATAAATATTTCCGACTCCACACATCAACAGATAAGACTCATAAGGCAAAATATGTTTTATGGGGATAGTTTATTTCATTCGGTCAAGACCCCATATTAGGTTAGGGATACATCCATGAAGCTGCTCGCCGGAAACGCCAATCCTCCCCTGGCACAAGAAATTGCCAAATACCTGAAGACAAAACTCTGCAAGATGGAAGTCCGCCGCTTTGCTGACAATGAGGTATTTGTTGAAATTCATGAAAATGTCCGGGGTGAGGATGTTTTCATCATCCAGCCAACCGCCTCCCCTACCAATGATAACCTGATGGAACTCTTGATCATCATTGATGCAGCACGCCGCTCTTCTGCCCGGCGCATTACAGCTGTCATTCCCTATTATGGCTATGCCCGACAGGACAGGAAACCAGGGCCGCGTACCCCTATTTCTGCAAAGCTGGTTGCCAATATGATTACAGGTGCTGGGGCAGACAGGGTTCTGACCCTGGATCTTCATGCCCTGCAAATCCAGGGTTGCTTTGATATCCCGACCGACAACCTGTTTGCAGCCCCTGTTTTTGTCCGTGATATCATGAAACAGGACAGGGCTGAAAAGGTCACTGTGGTTTCCCCAGATGTCGGGGGTGTTGCCCGCGCAAGGGCACTGGCCAAACGCAAAAGCTTTAACGCTCCTTTGGCCATCATTGACAAGCGCAGGGAAGAGGCCGGAAAATCAGAAGTCATGCACGTTATTGGCGACATCAAGGGAAGAAGCTGTATTTTGGTCGATGACATTATTGATAGCGGCGGCACGCTCATCAACGCTGCTGAAGCCCTGCTTGACAAGGGGGCACATGAGGTCAAAGCCTATATCACCCACGGAGTTCTCTCAGGAGGGGCAGTTGCCCGCATTGCCTCGTCCGCGCTCACTGAACTGGTTGTCACAGATTCCATTATGCCAACAGAAAATGTCAAAAAGGCTTCCAATATACGCATCATATCCATTGCAGAGCTTATGGGCGAGGCCATCTTCAGAACCTATAAGGAACGCTCTGTCTCCAGCCTGTTTTATTAGGCTGCTTCCAACACCAGTCCTTCAGAGACACAGGACATCGCATATTCAGCCAGTGCTGTGATCGTCAGCAATGGATTAATGCCTAGCGACATAGGTATCACGGAACCGTCACAGACATACAGGGTCTGATAAACTCCCCCGTCATGGCCAGAACCCGAAAATACCTGGCACTTGTGGTTAACCACTGCTGTTTCAAAGTCCCTCCCCATCCTGCACCCCCCCATAGGATGAACTGTAATGGGCCGGCGACCCACGACTAAGTTATCCGTCAAGGGATTTTTAAAATATTCTCCGCCATTCGCTTTGGCTGCAATCTCAAGCATGTCATCAACATCACGGTAAGCTGGCTGGTCTGCCAGATTATCCCATCTAATGACCAGCCTGTCCCTGCTATTCAGGGTCATCTTGCCTTCTGCATTATCCTGCGAGACCACATAATAGGTTTGCATATTGGCATAATGTCCGCCATATGCCCCTTTAATCAGGTTTGTTGCAGCATGGCGAAAATAACCGTGCATCAGGTTCATTGATACTGTCGTACCTGTTAGAATGGAGAGAAATGTCCCGTCCTGCACTATAAAGTCATGATGATCCTTGCCAAAATTCTTGACCTCAATCATTCCAGATGCTGAAGGCCCTACCGCCTCATCAACTTTTTTCCTGTTCTTCAAGCCAGTTGCAATGGCATTAACCTTTTTGTCAGCCCCATAGCCGTAAGCAAGGAAATCACCATTTCCCGAAAACCCCTTGCCAAGCTGGCCAGAAACCTTCAGCCCCTTTTCCCTTGAACGCAGTAATATTTCTGTTGAACCAAGCGAGCCTGCTGCCAGAACCACTTTTTTGGCAGTGACGCTCAGGGATTGCCTGTCTCTTTTTCTTTTGACGGCAATATGCCTGAAATGAATTTTCCAATGATTGTCAGGTAATTCCTCTATATAATCAACTTCACAACCTGTAAATATTTCTGCTCCCAGGCTGGTAGCAGCTGGCAAATAATTTTTATCAAGAGAGTTTTTGGAACCCGACCTACAGCCAATCCAGCAGTCGCCGCAGCCCTGGCATTTATTCACCCTGACCCCAAAACGGTTTGTCTTGTCCTCAAATGATATTGCCACAGGAAGGGCTTCAGCCTGTACTGACAGGGCAGAACCACTTCTCTCAAGAGCCTGGTATTTTTTAAGGCCAGCTATATTGGGCGTACATGAAATTTCCAGCATTTCTTCTGAACGGCCAAATGCCTTGCCCAGAAGACCAGATGAAGAAATTTCCTGACGGATTTCTATAGGCCAACAGTCCTGCTGGAAGGTTTCATCTTTGGGACGCAGGGCAACAGCCGCATTTATCAGCGAACCACCCCCCAGTCCATTGGCGACAATGACATGAATATCCTGTCCCCAGCGAAAATCAATCAGGGAGTCGTCATGACCAGACTTTACCATTCCGCCCATAAAACGCATCGCATTGAGGGATGAAAAAACTGTATCGGGGAAATCTTCAGCTTCAAACTGTTTACCCCGTTCCAGGATACAGACCGAATGCCCACTTTCAGCCATCCTCAGGGCAGAAACGGATCCCCCATAGCCAGATCCCACAACAACGACATCATATTTTTTTTTGATGGCACTAATATCATTTGATAATTGAGTCATAAAATAGAGACCTATTATAATATACTTAAATTTACTTAATAAATACAAGTAAGTAGTAATTATTTATTTAATGTTATTTAATATATATTTAATAATTAATAGTCGTATTTATGATTCTTTTTGATCCAAAAATCAATATATATTTATATTTTTTCAACTTTAAAGTGAATTCAAGGTTTTCAGACCCGATATCCTCAACCCTGCCCATCCTGGCCAGATACCGTTTTCTGAAGTTCCGCGACCAATGGGTCATCCTCATTTTCTCCCTGCCATTGATCAAACATCACCAGATCCCCTAACGACAACCGCTTTGCCCAGCCCTTCTGCTCCAGTTCAGGCTGGTCGCCAAAACCAGAGACATATCCAAGACACAGATAAGCAACTGGTACAATTTCCTCCGGTATTAGCAAAGTTTGCTTCAGTTCACTATCGTTGAAAATACTGACCCAGCCGACCCCTATCCCTTCAGCACGGGCTGCCAGCCACAGGTTCTGGATGGCACATACCGTACTGTAAAGGTCTGTATCCCTGTTATGGGTACGTCCCAGGACAACCTGCCCGCCCCTATCCCTGTCACAGGTCACACAAATATTGAGAGGGCTTTCCAGGATACCCTGTAATTTCAGGCGGCTGTAAAGGTCACCTTTTTTTCCTTCAAACAAGTCTCTGGCCTCCTTATTAGCTTTCTCAAACAAGGACAGAACTTCTTGTCTTCTTTGCCTCGAACGGATAACCATAAAGTTCCAAGGCTGCATAAAACCCACTGACGGGGCGTGATGGGCTGCCTGAAGAATGCGTACCAACTTGTCATCCTCAATCGGCTTGGCCAAAAACTGGCTTCGCACGTCCCGCCGCCCCATGATAATCTTATAAAGGCCATCACGTTCTGCCTTACTGATATCCTGCGCTGCCTGGTCATTTTCCATAAAAGTCCTGCTTCCTGTGATAAAGAATATTTTTCACCTGTTGATACTGCCAATAATTACAAACATTCAATGATAAAAAATTGAAATTCACTGGCCCAAATGATAAGCCAGTCCAGATAATAGCAATTTCCAAAAGGTACAACCATTTCTGACAGGCCACAGAAGCCAACCATTTTTTTTGGGTTCATCTGGACCGGCCTATGTGAGTTCTTTAGATATTGGTATAAATTGTAGTTTCTCCTATTTTTTCGGAATATTTCTCATGACAAAATCAAAAACAGTTGTTGATGGCACATCTTCTGTCATAACCAAAAAATCAGGTTCTGTCTCACGGATGCTTTCTGCCTTTTCATCCATGAAAAGCTATATGGCCAAAAACCAGCAACATTCCAATGTCGTCATGATGCTTGGTCTTGGCGGCGCAGGAAAGACCTCCATCATTCATGGTGTGACAGAAGACCCACAAGCCAATCCCCGCATTGCCACACCAAGCTTTTCTATCTTTGACTATCATCAGGACAAAGCCCTCTATATGATGGATTATCGCGGCCAGAACCTGGCAACGCTGATCGCGGCTCTGAGTTATGGTGACTATGAGGGCGACCTGCCCACCTCTTCTGCCAGCCAGATCAACTCCATCGTGCTGGTGCTTGACCTGATCTCTCCCGCTGCCAACCCTGCCATCAGGCTTAGGGCTCCTATGGATATAGACCAGAAAAGGGTTCAGGAAAATGAAGAGTTCTGGAACTCTGCCATCATGCAGGCACTGACAACCTTCCTCTCAGAAGACCATTTGCGATATGTCTGCATTTTTATCAACAAGACTGACCTGCATAAAAAAGACCTCACCCAGGATGATATTGACGCTATTGAGGATATGTATATGCCAATCTGCACCAAGCTTGCTGAATACCGCAAGGCCGCAGAATTTGAAATCATGGTTGGCTCTGCCAAGGACAAGACAATCATCAGTAAGTTGCGCAACCGGTTACTTGATTTTGCTAAATAATCCCAGTCTTGGATAAGGAAGACCATGCCTAAAGACCAAGAATTTTTTCCAAATCCTTTGTCGTTGTGGACTTGATCCACAATCCATAACCCCAAAAGTTAAAGTGGGGCAGAATAAATACCCCAAAAATATAACAAAATCCTGGGATTATAGATCCTGAACTAAGTTCAGGATGACAAAGCTATATATATCAATTGGTTAACGATCGGCTTAAACGCGACTGGGGTTAAATAGGTCTTCCCAGATCTTGTCTCTAAAAACCCCAGTTCTGCGTCTACCATAAACTGAAAACCCTGAAACTATGGAGTTACAGCATGAACCGGACACATTCCAGATCACGCACTGACATTGACCGTAACTATCAGGGCGGTTTGCGCAGCAGAACACGGTCTGAAAGTTCCTTGCTTGGCAAAATTTTTAGGCTATTGCGCTTTATTGTTCTCTGGGGTGGACTGCTTGCCCTTGGCACACTTTATTATCAGGAACGTGTCTGGAATACCGCGCTTGAACACCAGGCAGACAACTATATCACCCTGATCACCAAACTTGTGAGAAGTTCTGATAACCTGAAAAAGGAGCAGAAAAGGCAACGGATTGATGCCCTCACCAAACAGCGCATCAAACGCTGTTACCTGATACGCCCCATCATCCCTACCAAATGCATCACATCCCCAGGCAGCCTATGATTTCTGGCTATAATGTCGCAGAAACACGCAAGACTGTATCATTTATATCAGCCTTCACTTCATTCTGTCAGGCTCGTCACGACAAAATGCCTTAAATAATTGACAAAATTTCCCCAGTTGCAACATATTGGAATGCAACAGTATCTTATAGACAACCTGTTGGTTGTCCTGACTTTTTCTGGCTTATGGTGTGTGCATGTTGCAAGCCCTGTGCTTTGTCCCTGCAACACAGTACCTGTCCTTAGAAAAAGTTAGGTTTCTAAAATTTACTGTCCAAAAAGTGAACTGTATTGGAGTTGGGTATTATGGAAAAGAAAATGTTTAACTGTGAAGCCGGAAAAAAAGCCTGCATGATGCAACTTGCCGAAACGCTTGGTATGCTTGCTGTTTTTGCCCTTGCTATCGGCTTTCCTCTGATGGGCATCATGTCCTGAGGACACCCCAAAATTAAGATATAAAAAACTGCCGTACTGGAAACAGTCGGCAGTTTTTTATTGTGTAATCCCGATACCTGAAAACTATCTTTTGATGAACATTTAACTGACCCCAGTCTCGTTTAAGGAGACAGTTAACCGATTGATATATATAACTTTGTGGTAGTGTAACTTGAGCTGTGGACTTTTGGGGGATGTTATTTCCTCTTTGGGTCACATGTGACCCAAAGAGGAAAATCAGGTATTTGAAGTGTTCCATCAACGACGAAGGAACTTCATATGACCCAGCAGAATGAT
>JAJRRF010000057.1 GCA_024279735.1 Alphaproteobacteria bacterium | reverse complement strand
GCGGTTTCAAGCGGAATACAGTCTAAAAATCCTGTTTTTTAATGGAAAAATGATCATATTTTAGTGGTTTTAAAAATAACGATTTATTTTTATCGTTATTTATCAATTAGTTAACACACCTAAAACAAGCTGGGGAGTTACCTAAAAACATTATTTGATAGCCGCAACCTTGCTCCCTTTTCGTTCACAAAAAAGTCAGCTTGTCGCCCCTGTAGCAACAAGTTTCCAATTCAGATTCTCTGAATCAACCTGTCTGCTGAATGTCCACACATCCGTAACATCTTGTACAACAGACGGATCGCCATCAATCAGTTCACCGTCACCATCATGGGTCGCACTGATCATTTCACTGACAAATTTGACAGTAATCTCTGCTGTCTTGCCATCAAGTTCAACATTCATGATTTCAGAACGCGATATCCCGACCATGGTAGAATTAACGACATGTCCTCGGTCCGCTCTGTCATCCAATGCACCCTCAAAGCCCTTGAATACATCCTCAGCCAAAAGGTTGGAAAGGGTTTTGCGGTCATCTTCAGCGAAGGCTGTCACAATCATTTCATAGGCAGTTTTTGCACCTGATATAAAATTATCCGGATTAAAACGGGGATCAGCAGCATGTAGTACCTTAAGATTTTTTTCCAATTCTTTATTTCCATCAGCAGTTTTAGAAATCATTTTACCAATATCGCCATCATTCAAGACAGGTTTATTGGCCTGGTTGTTATTTGCATTCTTTTTTTCAGGCAAGGGAATGACATTATCTTCCCTTTCCTTACTAAAATTCTTCGGATCAAAATTTGATGAAGAACGATCATAATCATCATGTTTGCCCAGGACGCTACGAATTTTAAAGATCAGAATAATCGCAATAATCAAAAAAATCAGCGTAATCGGGTCAATGTTACCGTCCATAATTCCATAACTTTCCATTTGGCCGATACCTAGAACTAGAAAAGGCAAGCCCCTCAATATATACATCATTACAATAAATATATAAGCTGTCTTGAAACTGATTGCCAGCACTGAATTCCAAAACAGTCTACCATATTTTTAGCACTGTTAAATTTATATGGAAGTCCCCATATCAAAACCAGGTTTCAGCTTCAAGTACCAGCCAACAGGAGATTTTCCCGCTTTGTTACTACTCATTCTCTTCATTCTCGTCCCGATTGCTGAAATTGCCATGTTTATGCTGGTTGGTGACCTTATCGGATTCTGGCCAACCCTTGGTGTAGTTGTGGTCACAGCCTTTATAGGCACTTACCTTTTGAGGCAACAGGGACTTTCTGTCCTGATGCAGGCACAAAACTCAAGTGCAGAAGGTAAAATTCCAGTCCAGTCCATCATGGACGGTGTTTTTTTATTGGTAGCCGGAGCTTTTTTGCTGACCCCGGGCATCCTGACTGACATTGTTGGTTTTTCCTTTATGATACCTGCGGTCAGGCGTTTTTTTGGAAATTACCTTTATAAAAAATTTGCAAAGAATATTTCTGTCTCAACATTTGGCTTTGACATTAATACACCTCCTGAAAATCGCCAGACAGGAACACACCACATGCCTCCTGATGACGGCCCAATCATTGAAGGCGAGATCATAGTGGAAGAGACCGAGAGTAATACAGAAGCAAAAGATCCGAACAAGGGGTCACCCTGGCATAAAAAATAAATTTTCCTATTGCCTTGCGCTAAAGGTTGACTATTAGGGCACGGAAATTAAGATATACGAAAATCATAACAACCCCTAAACATACAAGGTTCATAAAACCATGACTGAAAATGGATCAGCAGAATCCCAAATTCCCGAAAATGCAGGTATCAAGGTTCTGACCCAATATATTAAAGATTTTTCGTTTGAAAATCCAAATGCTCCCGAATCCCTGAAATCTATGGGCGAACAGCCAAATATGACTGTTGACATCAACGTCAATGGCAAACCTTTGGAAACTGAAGAAAGTATATTTGAATCAGACATTATGTTTGATGCCACCCTCAGCAACAAGACTGGAACACTTTATAAGCTGGAGCTAGTTTATTCAGGACTTTTCCAGTTTAACAATATTGACAAAAAAATTGTCCATCCTGTCTTGTTTATCAATTGTCCCCAAATCTTGTTTCCCTATGCCCGCCAGATTATCAGTTCAACAACTGGCAATGCTGGTTTCCCACCCCTCTTTCTTGAACCCATGGATTTTGGTGGCCTTTATGCCAAAAAGGTTGAGGAAGAAAAAGCCAAGCAGGAAGCATCACAGAACAGTTAATCGCAAATTTTCAGAACCTTTCAAAAAGCCTTTATGACATGTCATAGAGGCTTTTTATTTATTTGCCAGCCACAGGGCTTCACTGACTTCTGACCTTAGAAAATCATCATGCACCTGTTTTTCCTGCTCACTCAGGCGACTTTCCAATGGGGCTGGCCGTGAAACCGCAACATAACTTTGAGCACCGCCCTGCTCTGTATCTTTGCCCTGGTCAAACATCAGTTTCGACTGGTGTCCCCCAATCAGCTCAATATAGACCTCGGCAAGAAGTTCACTATCAAGCAATGCGCCATGATAGTCACGGGCAGAATTATCAATATTAAAACGGCGGCACAGGGCATCGAGATTATTTTGCGCACCTGGAAACATCGTTCGCGCAAGAATCAGGGTATCTATCACATGATCCCACTGCACCAGTTTTTTCCCAGCCTGCTCCAGTTCAAAATTCAGAAAGTTGACATCAAATTTAGCATTATGGATAATGAGTTTTGCGCCCTCAATAAAAGTTACAAAATCATCTGCAACATCACTAAATAATGGCTTGTCAGATAAAAATTCTTCTGACAGTCCATGCACATTAAAGGCTGCTTCAGGCATATCCCGTTCTGGGTTGATATATTGATGATATATTTTTCCAGTACTGAACTGGTTAACCATCTCAATGCAGCCAATCTCAACCATGCGGTGACCTGACTTCGGGTCAAACCCAGTTGTTTCTGTATCCAAAACAATTTCACGCATTTTTATAAATCCCAATTCTCTATTGCCTTACCTGACATTTGTTTAAGCCTGGCAAGCAATATCACCAGCTGCGCCTCCAGCTGTTTTATCGTGCCATTATTATGAATGACATATCCTGCTAATTTTATTTTGTTGTCAGCTGACATCTGACGCTGCAATACCAGATCCAGTTTTTCCTGTGTCATGTCTGGGCGGGACAAGACCCTTTTTTGCTGAACTTCAGGTGAGACACTCAGTACAACAGTCAGGTCAAACATGTTTTCCTGACCCGTCTCAAAAAGGAGTGGAATATCAAAAAAGCATAATTTTTTATTTTCTGACTGCCATTGCCTTAGAAAATCACGTTTCTTTTGATCAACCAGTGGATGAATTATACCCTCCAGTCTTTCAAATCCATCCTCCTTCTCACTCAAAATATGGAGCAAGGCAGTCCGGTCTACCTTTCCATTTAGAATGCTTCCAGGGAAATTCTGTTCAACCAAAGTGACTGCCTCATTTTCATAGAGACTATGGACACAGGCATCAGCATCAAAAACGGGGATCTGCCTGCGAACCAACCAGTCTGTAACAGTGGATTTACCAGACCCGATACTCCCAGTCACTCCAACCAGAACCATAATTTTTTACACTTTACAGGTTTTAAAACTCAATGAATACTGGTCAAGAAGTCAGATCAGAAACGACCAATGCCCTTAGGTCAGCTGTTATACCTGGTCTGCGGCCAAACCATTTTGTAAAACCTGGTGCAGCCTGGTGCAAAAGCATTCCTAAACCATCAACCGTTACCAGATCCATTTTCCTGGCCTGTGCCAGCAAGGGGGTTTTAAGCGGACTATAGACAATGTCAACCACCACAGCATCCTGACCTAGCTGGGTCAGATCAATATCCAGCGGCGGATTTCCCTCCATACCAAGTGACGTAGTATTCACCAAGGTATGACAGTCTGCCAGTCTCTGGTTTCTGTTGTCCCAGTCCTCAACCTTGACCCGTACATCAAAACGGTGAGACAGTTCAATGCCCCGTTCCCTTGTCCTGTTAAAAATTCTAACCTCTTCAACGCCCGCTTGAAGAAGACCATAAACAATCCCCCGCGCTGCCCCCCCTGCCCCGATAACAGCGACACACCCATTATGCTTATCCCAGTCTGGGGCAGACCTTTTGAGGTTTGTCATAAATCCTGTAACATCAGTATTGGTAGCATGTAATTTTCCCTTGTCCCACCAGATCGTATTTGCGGCACCGATTGTACTGGCAACATGATCTACCTCATCAGCCAAGGCAAAAATTGCTTCCTTATGCGGGATTGTCAGGTTTGCACCGATAAATCCTAAGTCTGGCATTGAACGAATAAAAGTTTCAAAATTTTTGGGATCAACAGCAATTTTTTCATAAGAACCGACAATGCCATAGGTTTTCAGCCAATAGTTATGGATAAGGGGTGAACGCGAATGTTGGATTGGCCAGCCAAGAACAGCAGCCTTTTGAGATGTCTCAACCATATGTAAACCCGTACCCTTTGCCACTCATCGCATTCATTAACCCTGCCTGGATATTCAGCTGGCCTCTATCTGTAAGATGAACTGGTCTTGATCTTTCACACAGTCCCCGTCTACAGGTATAAGACAAATAGAGGCTAGGTTTCAAGGATATTAATGGAACGAAAATATTCTAGAAGAGGCAGGATGGGCAATCCCAATATCGTAAAATAGTCACCATCAATTTTTTCAAACAGGTGAATGCCTGTCTCTTCCAACCTGTAAGCCCCCACGGATGTCATTACACTGCCCCCTGCCCCGGCCAGATAATGTCCTAAAAATTCAGGACTGAACTGGCGCATAGTCATCCCGGCAGAACTGACAGTCCCCCAAATTGTGTTGCCATCCATAGCAACACAGACGGCTGAATGCAGATAATGGGTCTGGCCATTTAGGGCAAGCAGTGTTTTACGTGCCTCATCCATAGAGCCAGGTTTTTCAAAAATGCGGTTTCCAAGTGCCAGCATCTGGTCTGCACCTATCACATATGCCCCCGGATTCTCTTTGCTGATCATCTCAGCCTTGGCCCTGGCCAGAATTTCAGCAACATCTTTTGGGTCAGGACAGGCCCCATTTTCATATAATACGTCCCTTATTGCACATTCATCCACAGGCGCGGGGAGCTTGTCAAACTCAATATTTGCCCCTTCCAAAATGGCAGAACGGCCAATTGATTCAGAGGCCAAAATGATCTTTTTTGTGTTGAGGGGCAGCATATTTCTCTCTTTTTATTGTCCACTTTTATCCATAGGGCGATTTTTCATTCCCTTCATATAGACTCTTTTTGTTCTCCTAATCCTGCAAGAGTCCTGACGAGTCAGCTGAGTCAATATAGCTTCCATAATTCTTGTGGTTTTACACTGGCCCTGTGCCTAAGTCAGGCATTGTTTGGGGGGTTGTTCCCAGGCAGTATTAGCTGACAAGAAATTATGCACCATTATCCAGAATTTTCTCCACATGTTTTCAAATAGGAATAAATACCTAAGTGACATTTTCTGTTGTGTGAACAAAAAATATACACTTTGTTTATGCACACATTATCCATAAGTTTTCCAGTGTCAATCCTGAGATATTCTCCTGTCAATAGTTGCTTAAACACGAGGATTTAGCTGAATCGATAAAAAATGATCAAAAACCATCTGAAATTTTGCTAAGACTCAAAAAGCCATGTAGAAAACTTTAGAACAGAAAATGGATAAAACGATATTCCCGTAATCCACACAACAACAACAACAACAACTTATATATAGATATAATTGTTATTATTACTTGGGTACCAGGAACAAAGATGAATCAAACCACCAACACCGAAATTTCCAAACCATTCCTAAAAACTCTCCAGGGGCAGACCAGTAAAATTCCTCCCGTCTGGTTGATGAGACAGGCAGGACGTTATCTGCCAGAATATATGGAAATTAGAAAAAAGGCAGGATCTTTCCTGAATTTATGCTACAGTCCGGATATGGCCACCGAGGTTACACTCCAACCAATTCGGCGATACGGGTTTGATGCGGCAATCCTGTTTTCTGATATTTTGGTTGTTCCAGATGCCCTTGGGCAGAAGGTTGAGTTCGAAACAGGTTTTGGCCCCAGGCTTGATCCCATCACTGACGAGTATGGTCTCAGGAAACTGGATATCAACGCAACACCGGAAAAATTTGAAATAGTTTATGAGACAGTGGAACGGATTAAAGGAAGTTTACCAAAGGATGTTGCACTGATTGGTTTTTGCGGGGCACCCTGGACAGTTGCTACCTATATGATTGCTGGCCAGGGAACGAAAGATCAGGAACCAACCAGGATGTTTGCTTACCGTAATCCTGAAACTTTTCAGAGCCTGATTGACCTTTTGGTGGAAACCAGCGCGCAATATTTGATTGGACAGATTGAGGCCGGGGCCGAGGCAGTCCAGATATTTGACAGTTGGTCCGGGGTTTTGCCAGATAGTGAATTTGAAAAATGGTGTGTGCAGCCTACAAAAAGACTTGTTGGGCTTATAAGGAAGGTTCATCCAGACATTCCGATTATCGGTTTTCCTAAAGATGCTGAAAGTTCCTATGTCCGGTTTGTTGAGGAAACGGGTGTGAATGCTATAAGTTGCGGGACATCAATGTCGCTGGACTGGATCAAGAAAAATCTACAGCCAATAACCACGGTTCAGGGAAACCTGGATCCGATGCTTCTGATTAATGGTGGTGAAGAACTGGAAAGGCGTGTTCATGAGATTAAGTCTGTCCTTTCAGGAAGACCGCATATTTTTAATCTTGGTCATGGGATTACACCTTTGACACCACTGGAAAATGTAGCCCGTCTGGTTGAATTAATACGTAGCCCGTCAGTCTAGTCTGAATAATGTTTCACGTGAAACATTACGATTTTAAAAAAGGATAAAGTTAAGGTGTACCTTTTTCTCAAGGCAATCCATATAATTGCAATTATTTCCTGGATGGCAGGATTACTGTATCTTCCCCGCCTGTTTATATATCATGTCTCTGCAAAAAAAGGATCTGATAAGTCTGAAACTTTCAAGCTCATGGAAACTCGTTTGATGCGGGTCATTATGAACCCTGCGATGATTGTTTCTTGGTTACTTGGTCTCTATCTTGCCTTTGGTGTTCCAGTAGTGGATATGAAAACCGATATGTGGTTTCATATTAAATTATTATTGGTTCTGGGTCTGACGGCTGTCCATATGATGATGGCTGGCTTCCGCAAGAAATTTGAGAATGATGCTAATGAAAAGAGCGAAAAATATTTTCGCATCTTTAATGAGGTTCCAACAGTGCTTATGATCTTGATTGTACTTTTGGTGGTGATGAAGCCATTTTAAGATTTTGTTCACAATCTCTGCTTTTTATTTTGCACTTAAAATTATTATCTGGTATAGCAAATTTATATTGCTATATCTGATGTCCAAAACATTCCATATAGCCCCGCACTTTATCTGATTTATTATTCTGTCCAGTCACCCTTTGACTGGTTTTAGGAAAGCTCCGCAAGCTTTCGCATTTTCAGAAAATATTTTTCTTCAATAAAATCCCGCCTTTAATAGATGAATACCTATCGGACATAAATCCATGGAAGAAATGAAGCTCAGTGAGCTAAAACAAAAAAACCTACCGAATTACTGGAATTTGCAGAAACCCTTGAAATAGAAAATGCTTCTGGACTGCGTAAACAGGAACTGATGTTTGCAATCCTGAAAAGCTTGGCAGAAAATGAAACCAAGATTACGGGTGAAGGTGTTGTTGAGATACTGACTGATGGTTTTGGTTTTCTTCGCTCACCTGATGCAAACTATCTTCCTGGCCCAGATGACATCTATGTCAGTCCTAGCCAGATCAGACGTTTTTCATTACGTACTGGTGATACGGTGGAAGGTGAAATCAGGAGTCCTAAAGAGGGCGAACGTTATTTTGCCCTGCTGAGGGTCAATACCATCAACTTTGATGATCCTTCAGAGATGCGGCACAAGACACATTTTGATAACCTGACTCCGCTTTATCCAGATGAATGGTTGAAGATGGAACGTCAGGATCCAACCGTTAAAGACTTGTCGCCCCGTATCATTGATATTGTGGCTCCAATCGGTAAAGGCCAACGTGGCTTGATTGTTGCGCCGCCGAGAACGGGTAAAACGATGTTCCTGCAAAATATTGCAACATCCATTTCAGAAAACCATCCAGAATGTTATGTGATTGTTCTGCTGATTGACGAACGCCCTGAAGAGGTCACAGACATGTCCCGTTCTGTTAACGGTGAGGTGATCAGCTCGACCTTTGATGAACCGGCAACACGTCATGTCCAGGTTGCTGAAATGGTGATTGAAAAAGCCAAGCGTCTGGTTGAACATAAACGTGATGTTATCATCCTGCTTGATTCTATCACAAGACTTGGCCGTGCCTATAATACAGTTGTGCCTTCTTCAGGCAAGGTCTTGACTGGCGGTGTTGATGCCAATGCGCTGCAAAGACCTAAACGTTTCTTTGGTGCTGCCCGAAATATTGAGGAAGGTGGTTCACTCACAATTATTGCCACGGCTCTGGTTGATACAGGTTCAAGAATGGATGAAGTCATTTTTGAGGAGTTTAAGGGTACAGGTAACTCAGAACTTATCCTTGATCGTAAATCAGCTGACAAAAGAATTTTTCCTGCGATTGATATTGCCCGTTCAGGAACCCGTAAGGAAGACTTGCTTATGGATCCTGTGCAGTTACAAAAAATATTTATCCTGCGCCGTATCCTCAATCCTATGGGGACACAGGAATCCATAGAGTTCCTGGTTGATAAATTGAGAAAGACCAAAGATAATGATGAGTTCTTTGATGCCATGAATACATAAACCTGATTACGCCATCCTCTCCGCCATCCTTATGAATTTTTCAGTTCTAGGGGGTGTACAGATGGAAATATAGGCCAGTCTTTCGATCATATCACCAAGTTTATAGCGTCTATTGAATCGATATTCAAATTC
>JAJRRF010000056.1 GCA_024279735.1 Alphaproteobacteria bacterium | reverse complement strand
GAAACAATTCCCCGAAAATGGCAAGATTTTTGCAGCCAGGTTACAGATAATTTTAGAATTATATCCCATAAAGGTGTTAAAATTCTTGAACAGGATGAGTGCGCCCTAAAAATATAGGTTTTCATGTCTTAGGAGTATAAGCAGGTTTTTCAGTAAAAATGCCTAAATTATAAAAAACACAGTAAACAATACTACGCTATAAGGGATAACTATGGACGAGCAACTGGGTCTGGTATGTGCCTTTCACATCAAAGAGGGCGATACGGTGCAGGAGCTAACCTTTGATGAAGTCAAGAAGATCAACCAAAAACCTGAAGGTCCTGGCTGGTACTGGATTCATATGGACTGTGATGACCAGCCAACAAGAGACTGGCTTCACAACTATAAGGGAATGCTCCAGTCTGTCGGAACAGCCCTTGGCTCAACCCGTAGCCGCCCCCGCTGCACGCTGTTTGAACGCGGTATCCTGACCATTTTACGTGGCATTAATACCAATCCTGGCTCGGATCCTGAAGACATGCTGTCCATAAGGATCTGGATGAATGACAAGATTGTCATTACCACCCGCCGCGAAAAGCTTATGGCCATTGACAAGATCAAAAAGGATTTCATGAAAAACCAGGGGCCAAAAACACCCTCTGCCCTGTTTATGGAACTCGGGGAAAGCCTTGTCGAACGCATGACAGACACTATTGAGGGCATTGACGTAAAACTGGAAAAGTTGGAAGACACCAAAAAACTGTTAGACCTCTCTGGCAAACGCAGTGAACTTTTCAAGATCCGCAGCAGTGCCATTATGTTGCTGCGCTATATCACCCCGCAGCGTGGTGCACTTGATATCCTCTCAACATCTGAAACAGAATTTTTTGACAGGGAAGAGTTTGGCCGCCTCCGTATCATGCTGAACTCAACGCACAGTAATATTGAGGAACTGACCTCCATCAAGGAACGTGCCATGGCTCTGGATGACGCAATCTTAGGCGTTGAAAATGAACGAATGAACAAGGCCATGTACTTGTTGGCCATTGTCACAGCACTGTTCCTGCCGCTTTCCCTGTTTACAGGTCTTTTGGGCATTAATGTCGGCGGAATGCCTGGAGAGGATTGGTCTCCCGCTTTCTGGATTGTCCTTTTCGTTATGGGCCTTATGGGCTGGGGGGCCTATAAACTTATGAAAAACAAGGATATGCTATAAAAAGCACCTAGAGCAACTAAAAAGAAAGGGACAGGCAATATTACCAATCTGCAAAGTAATTTCTTCTTATACGGTCATATTACAAATTTCTCAACCCGTCATCATCAGACTTGATCTGATGACCCATCTCTAAACTTTTGGCCTTAAAAATATCTTTCTTGTCGAGAAGAAAGCTTCAGAAATGGGTAGTCGTATCTAGTACGACTATGACGATAGAGAGAACAGTACAAGAATTAAGGTCAAGCGTGTTTTATTCTGACTGTTGGTATAACGTTGCCTGTCCCCTTTCAAACTTTAGGCGGAAAGCCACAATGTCATTGGCTAAACCTCACCTTTTTCTCTCGCTTTCTTGCCCTTTTCCTTGGCTTCCAACATCTTCTTTTCCAACTCGGGGAACAGCCCTTTCATGATAGCAGAACGATCAGAAGATTCCGCGCCATACTCAAATTCAGGCAATGTTTCGACAAGTAAATCGGTAACTTGCTCCTCGCGACTGGAAATGATTTGCTGGATTTCATGGGCAAGCTCCCTGTCCTCCACCAGATAGGCCTCAAGTGCCTCAACAGGAATTGAGATCACCTCAACATCATTTTGCGCCCGTGCAGACAAGGGACTTGGGCCACTGTTAAACAATGTCTTAAAGACAAGAAACTGACGTTTTCTCAAGTCATAGACCTTGATCCGCTCATCATCATCAATCAGGCCATCACCATCCAGGTCATTCTCAAAGGAAATATCAACCCGTCCCTTGGTGATAATATAGATAAAGCCACACACAGCACCCTGCTGGATAATAAACTCGCCCTTCATATAGCTGAGATGACGGGCTTTTTCAAGCAGCGGCAAAATCTGCTCCCTGGAACGGGGCAAGGCATTAATGTCAAGCAGCAGGTCTGCTATCTCATCAACTGTATTATAGGTCTGGGGAATAAGCTCTTTCGGCGGCTGGTAAAACTGGTGATAACGGCCAGGGAAAATCAGCTTGTACCTCTTGGCCAGATACCAAAATGTACACTGGAAGTCACTGCGAATTTGCGGCAGAGCCTGATAGTCATTCATATAGATACGAATTTCATAACGGATGGCATGGTCATCATATTTCAGGATACGGGCGGTGGGCACAGGATCATGAAGCACCTTAGGGGTGACCAAAGCAGCTTTTAACAACAATGTTTTGATCAGTTCTGGCGGGTGGTCAAAGGAAAGTTCAAAGTCCAAATGTTCCACATGCCATTTACCCTCAGCCTGAAAATTGGTAACAAGCTCCCTGGCGATGCGCAAGTTAGGCAAAATGACATTGTCACCGTCACGGGTTCTGATGACAATCGAACGCCAGTTCATACTCAGGACAATACCTTCCTCTATCCCGACCTGAATCCAGTCCCCGACCTTGATATTTCGCGCAGACAGGATCGCCAGCCCTGTAAACAGGCTGCCCAATGTATCCTGCAAGGCCAGGCCGAGCACAACAGAACCAACGCCAAGTGCCGTGATAAGGCTGCCCAGGTTAACTTCCCAGACAATGGAAATGACAACAGCTGCCCCGGCAAGAACAAGAAAAATACGCAGAAGGTCAAGGAAAAGCTTTGGCACCTGGCGCGATGAAGCAACCCCGCCCTCCCCAAACACCAGGATATTAAAAAAGGCGACAAACATGTTGATAGCAGCAATGCCAAGCAATGTATCAACCATCTTGACAACCAGCACATTGTTGTCATAGCCAATCAGCTTGTGCAAAAGCAATGCCAAAAACAGCATTGGCAACACAACATTACGCAATGAATAGAAAATTGAGGAATATTCATGATGCCCCGCCTGTTTCAAGCGGTTGGCCAACTCCCCAAACAGGATTGTCAAAAAGGGATAGCCAAGCAGCAGGACACCGCCCCAAAAAACCCAGTTTTCCTGGCCCTGAATTTGTCCCATTATATCCATGAAATCTATTGGCATCTTGTCTACTTTATCCATTATGGCTGCTCACAAAAAAGCCAACGTCTTTTTGGCAAATACACTTACCTACCCAAACAATCCAATATCTTTTTATCCAGCCCTATTCAGCTGCCTTTGAAGTGGTCTGTCTCGCCAGCAAGCCACCCTGTTTTTTTTCTTTATTTGGCTTCTTTTTCTGGTTTCCTGCCATCCGGTTATCGTCAACGCTCAAGTCAAGTTTTTGTTCATATGTGGCAATATTCCCAAGAGCTGTTGTCTTGACCATAATTTCCTCACCAAAGTCACCAGCAGCATTCAGCATATGATAGGTCTGGGTACTGACCCTGATCATATTAGGCTTCGCCTCATAGACAATCCGGCGCGCTATATTGAGGGACATGCCCCAAATATCATAGGTAAAAGTCCGGCTGCCTATCAGTCCAGCCTTGATAGGCCCCGAGTGCATCCCAACCCGCAACGCCAGGTCAATATCATGGCGGGCATTGATAAGGGCAAGCTCCTTGCCAAGCGCATGGGTAAAGTCTAGTCCGCGGCGGGCATGATCCAGGCTCGGCACACTCAGCCCACAGGCTGCAAGATAGTGCTCGCCAATTGTCTTGACCTTTTCAACGCCCATGGTTTCCGCAATATCATCAAAAGAATCAACTATTTCATTCAGCAGTTCCAGACTGTCCTTGGCATCCCAGCTCTCTGTCAATTTTGAAAAATTATGGATGAGAATAAACATGACACTGATCTGGTGGGACGACATCACAATCTTGCTCTCCCCCATCTTCATACGCTCCGCAATCGGAACTGGATAGAGCTTGTAAAGCAGGCGTTCATAGGCTTCTGTCTGCTCTGAAATCACACCATCACGCTGGTCTATCTGGGTGGTCATGGTGTTAAACATTTCGGTCAGTTCACCAATCTCATCATTGGACTGCCGTTTCACCCGCACATTCTGTTCCCCCTCATTCACCCGCCTGATCCCGCTAACCAAGGCATTGATCGGCTTCAGGAAAAGCGTTGAAAGCAAAATTGAGGCCAGGGTCAAAAGTAAGAGTATAATGGCCGAAGTTATCATCAGCTTACGGCCATATTCCTGTTGAGGCTGCATCGCCTCCTTTTCAGAGATTTCTGCCAAAACGGCCCAGCGCAAGTCAGGGATATCCATTGGTGCATAAGAGGATATAATTTTCTTGCCGCGATAGTCACGCATAAACTCAACATTGCTCTGCCCCTCAAACGCCTTCAGGACAGCATCCGTATCAACATGGTGCAACAGGACAGAAGTATTCAGCTTGTCAATTTGATCAATCATGGAGGCCGGAATATTGGCAGCCTTCAATGAGGCCATATAGGATTTCTTATCCTCTTCCAGAAACCTGGAGTTGGTACGCATCAACTTGTCATCACCGACAAGATAAAGCTCTCCAGTCTTCCCAAGCCCTTCCCCATACCAGGACTTGCCACTTTTCATAAACTTGTTCAGGCGGTTCAGGGAAAACTGGACAGCCATAACCCCGATAAATTTTCCCTTATCAGAATAGATAGGAGCCCCGACAAAGGCAGAAGGCACATTATAGGAAGGCGCGTAACGCTGAAAATCAACCATCAGAACCTTGCCCTTCTGGTGGTCAGCCTTCAGTCCCTGAAACAGCCGCCCCAGGCCTGTATGGGCATAAGGACCCTTCAGGAGATTAGTCCCAAAATCCGCTTCCTTATAAACAGAATAGACAATATTGCCGCTCTCGCCATCAATCAGGAAAATATCATAAAAACCCTGATAGCGGATCACATCCCTGAAATAGCCATGATATTTAGCATGAATCTCATCATAGATACCGTTATCCGGCGACTTGAACAGGTTATCCTTTTCCCCGATCTTGTGTTCATTTTCAGCAATATAAAGAGCCTGGGCTGCCCGCCCGGCCTTACTGAGCGGCCAGAACAGCTCCACAATCAGGTTACCGCTATCATTGACCTGCTCAAGTTTTGGTAAATATGTCTTCTGGTAATAGTCATCCAGGGCATCTAGCCTTTTCTGGCTCAGCTCAGTCTCCCCAAGCTGAACCTTAAAGGCCTCTGACATGTCCCGCAGGGCATTGCCGACAGAAGGCGTATCGCCAATTACGCTCACAGTAGAGCGCAGATTCTTAAAATACCACTCAACCTGGTTTGTTTTGGCAACCCGCAAAGCTGTCAGTTTGTCACTGACAGTCTTAACAAGGGCATCCTTGCCATGCCTGTAGTCAAGCACAGCCATCACCAAAATCGCACTCATCACAGCTGCAAGAAGCATCAGTAACAGCTTGGAGCGCAAGGCAAAACCCTTCCCGCCCTCAATAGCGGCCTTACTTTTTCTTGAAAAATTTAGTTTCTGAAAAAATGACATGGATATACCTTCAGACGCACTTGCCTTGGTTTGCAAAAAAACTATTGCAGTATTTAAAAAGATAGATTCTTCTGAATACAACAGAAACAAATATAATTAAAAAGACTTGTTATCAATAAATATACATCAATAATAATACATACTACCATACAAACAACAATACTTAGTAAAGACATGATATATTTCAGCCACGTCAATAATCATACCTTTTGGGCTTGCCCTTAAATTTTTTAAGCTTTCGGCCTATCGCAACAGAATAGCGCGCCTTTTTAAGATCCTCAATTGGCAGCCCCCCCAATCCCATTCTCATCAGATAACCAAATGTATTCATGGCTTTGCTGCTCATAAATTCCTTGATATACAGGTTCATATTTGGGGAAAGAACCCTGTGGCTATTTTTGATATAAAAAAACAATGGCCTGCTCAAAACATAGCTTTTGTCTGAAATGGTATAAATTCTTGGCTCCACACCATTTATCCTTAAGGCCTTCAAAACTTTCCGGTTCTTAAAAAGCGTGGCATATCCCATGAAAAACAGCGAAGTGGGGTTATCCTGCACCATCTGGAACATTTTATCCTGGTCAACAGAGAGCGAGATAACCCCCCCGTCAGAGCGCGGCCTTGCGCAATATTTCTTTAACTTCTTACTGTATTCCTCGCGCTTACCCCTGACATTCCGTAACGCACTAAAATATGACACTCTCTTTTTACAGCTGTCCTTGATAACCACATCAGCAATCACCCCATAAGTCCCGTGAGAACGGTCTGGGCCATAGATTTGTATAACTGTATTTGGCAGTGAAGGGTTGATCTCGTTCCATGTCCTGTAAGGATTCCTCACCATGACCCCATTCTGGGGAACCCATTCAGCAATCGCCTTATAAAGCTGCATCAGGGTCAGGTTAGAAAGCGCGTTATTGCCATAAGACGTGACCAGGGCAATACCATCATTACCAAAATTCACTTCCGTGATATCATCAACGCCATTCTTTTCACAAAGCTTCCATTCCTTCCGTTTCATCGGCCGTGACGCATTGGTAATATCAGGAAATTCAGCACCTACCCCTGCACAAAAGGCCTTAAAACCATCGCCAGACCCACCCATACCAATTTTGGGCTGGGGCTGGCTGTAACGCTTGGCATAAGACTGCGCTACCGCATTCGCATAAGGATAAACGGTGGAAGACCCCACTATCTTAAGATCTTTACGGGCATAAGCAGGAAGAATAGACAGGCCTAAAAAGAGTATTGACAAAAAAAACAAGAAAACAGGCAAAGGTTGCTGGCCATCCCTATATCCGGCAACATTATCTGTCTTAATATTTGTCATAGGATAAGGAAGGTTCTACAATAGGGGAACAAAACATAGTGTTTTTATTAATAATAGTTGTTTTATACTATAGAATAACGCCAAAGAAAAGCACAAACAAATTGCGGGTTTATAGTTATCATCCAATGGGGCATCATGACAACTGCCTCTTCGCCCATTTCCCCCTAATAAGCAGGCCAACTATAGCCGATCCTGTCATACTCTTTCAGGATACCCATATTTCCAAAGCGCACAACTGAATTGGTAAATGCTGTCCCGCCCTTTGCCTGGTAGAACAAACAGCACCGCTCATTAACCTGAAGAGACCAAGCTATCAGGCCAAGCCTTCCTGAACGTTCCAGCTGTTTGCGGGCAGCATCAAACAATTGCCCGCCAAACCCGACCCCCTGATAGTCGGGCAAAATATTGAGTTCATAAATTTCGCCCTCAAACCCACTGTCCCCATAACGGCTATTACCAAAATTGATATAGCCTACAGCCTTATCCTCATGCACAAACAGGAGGGGCGGCGGGGTTGTTGCTCTTTTAAGGTTTTTAGCCCACCACAAGGCATTCCTTCTTGAAACCATCGATTCAATATAGGTATGGGGGAAAATACCCTGCCAGGTCGCGCGCCATGTTGTTGCATAAATCAGCGCAAGAACATCAGAATCCTGGACTCGTGCTGGCCTGACCGGACTAATATCTCTTGCCATTTACCCACCTTTTACACGGGATCACAAAAGACAAAGCCCTTTTGCCAAGCCGCCAAACCTCGCCAATTACCAATAAATTATTTTTTCTATACTCACACGACATGAAAACCCGGTTTTTTTCAGGTGAGAAATTTTGTGATCTGGATAGGCGCGTTCTTCGCTGCAATGCCTTAGCATTGGGAGAAGAGCGGAACGACTCCAGAGTGCAAAAGAGCCAGCTGAAAATCTGGGTTTTGATGTTGGGGGAGTTACAAAGCCCAAACGCCAAATGTCTGGCTATCCCAAAACAGGATAGCCAGACATTCGATATTTCAACACTTAATCACTTAAAACAAAGTATAAACCAATAAAATATTTCTTACGCCCCAACTACTTTGGACAACACTGCAAAATTTATATAATAATAAGGAAACCAATTAAATATCCAATCGAAATGGCCATAACAGAGACCATAGTATTTCTTAGGAATTGCCATTGATACGTCATAAAACCATCCTCCTTAAAGTAGTAACGGTAAATCTATACTGACTGACCTCTTCACTTTTCATCAACTGCGGCATTTTGTCAACAGTATAATTTTTTATGCACATATTTCAACAAACTTGTTAACAACTTCTCAACACAAAAAAACCATTTTTCTTCTGACCCCAGAAGAAAAATGGTTTTTATAGGTTCTGGCATGTGAATAAACATTCAAATACCTAAAATATGGCTGCCAAACTTTCCTAGACAAAGACCAAAAAAACAAACAGGCAGCCAAACATGGTTGCCAATAGGGAAAACAGTGTATTCCTTACAAAAAGCCAGCTATCAGTCATGAACATAACTCCAAAAATAATCCGCATAATTTTAGTCAACTTAATCGAAACTGAAATCCCCCAAACAATTTATCAGGTGCGACATTTTGAACCACAAACCATATAGACATCACCAATATGACATAAAAATGACAGGCACAACCTTTTTGCTGCCTTATTCTTTCCAGACCATTAACGCATATTGTGGAACAGCATCCTTTCCCAGAAATTCAGCTATAGAATACAAGACCTTAGCTCTGGAAAACGTGAAACAGTATCACGCTTCCCAGCCTATAAAAAAGATTACAGTGCCTCAGAATCTTTTTCACCCGTGCGGATTCTGACGGCAGCCTCAATATTTGAGACAAATATCTTTCCGTCCCCGATCTGCCCGGTCTTGGTTGCCCCAACAATAACCTCAGTCACTTTATCAACCATGTCAGCCCCAATCACAATCTCAACCTTGATTTTTGGCAGAAAATTCACAGCATATTCAGCACCGCGATAAATCTCGGTATGACCTTTTTGCCGTCCATATCCCTTGACCTCAGAAACAGTCATCCCCTCAATGCCAGCCTCTGTCAAAGCTTCACGTACTTCATCAAGTTTAAAAGGCTTGATAATTGCTGTAACCATTTTCATAATA
This sequence comes from Alphaproteobacteria bacterium, assembly GCA_024279735.1. Classification (GTDB taxonomy): domain Bacteria; phylum Pseudomonadota; class Alphaproteobacteria; order Rhizobiales; family JAJRRF01; genus JAJRRF01. The sequence goes on along the minus strand of JAJRRF010000056.1, from coordinate 8,226 downwards.
TTCTTCTTTCATTTATTTTAGGCTGAAGAGCAACCTCCCAGAACACAAGAACTCTTTGAGAAACAGGACATTTCCATTCACAGTCATGACCTGGTACATTCACAGCACTGTACTCTTAAGGATTGTTCGCAAATTATTTTTGGATTATTGTTTGTCTATTATACCAAAAATTCTATCTAATACTGTAAAAACAGGCGAATATCGTTAAGTCATAGCTACATTCTTTTAAAGGGGCAACCTAAAATGAGTTTTCAGAAACCTGATACCGATATAATTATTGCTGGCGGCGGTCTGGTCGGCCTAACCCTTGCCCTCGCCCTGTCAGGCACCAAAAACAGGCCAACCAATCTTGACATAACCCTGGTTGACCCAACTGACCCCGAAATCGTCAAGGCCGACAGCCGCGCCTTCTCAATCTCTGCCTCTTCCAAAAACCTGCTTGAGGCTCTGGATATATGGGACACACTTGCAGACAATGCCCAGCCCGTCAGCGAGATAGAGATTACTGACACCAAACTTTCAGAAGAGATCAGACCCGTCCTGCTCCATTTTGACAATGAAACCGAAGACGGCGAGCCTGCGGCCTATATTATAGAAAGCGGCCTGCTCCGCTCCGCTCTCTTTCAGGCTACCAAGAACTTTACATCAATCCAGTTCCAGCCACCAGGCCGCATTACAGGTTTTGAGACCTCAGGCCAAAGCATCACCGCAACCCTTGACAATAACAAGACCCTTTCGGGGAAATTGCTGGTTGCCTGTGATGGCCGCGCTTCCGCACTGCGCCAGAAAGCCGGGATCAAGACTGTTGAATGGAAAAGCAAACAGACAGGTATCACCGCGACGATCAGCCATAGCCTGCCCCATAATGGCCGCGCCATTCAGCACTTTTTGCCCGCTGGCCCGTTTGCCATGTTGCCACTAACCGGTAACCGAACCTCACTGGTCTGGACAGAAAAACAAAATGTGGCACAGGAGGTTATGCTTTATGATGACGAACGCTTTCTGGCAGAAGTCCAGAAACGTGCCAATATAGACCTTGGCGACCTCTCTTTGGAGAACAGGCCATCCTTTTTTCCACTTTCCATGAATATTGCCAGGGACTATGTCAAGGAGAGGTTTGCACTGGTCGGGGATTCTGCCCACGGGATGCACTGGGTCGCAGGTCAGGGACTGAACTTTGGTTTTCGGGATGTCGCTGTCCTGGCGGAACTTGTCATAAAGACCCAACGCCTTGGGCTGGATATTGGCAACGCCAATGTCTTGCAGGACTATCAACGCTGGCGCAGGTTTGACAGCTTTACCTTCACAGCAAGCATGGCCGCCTTGAACAGCCTGTTTTCCCATGACAATTTTGCAACCAGGGCTGTCCGGGATATTGGACTGCAAGCCACCAACCAGATCCCTGCCCTGAAAAAATTCTTCATCAAGGAAGCCACGGGACTGTCTGGCGAACTCCCCAGGCTTCTCAAGGGCGAACGGCTATAAAACTCCCAACAAAAAAGCCATCCCCTGAACCCAGGGAATGGCTTTACTGATATTTTTTATGCAAAAAATTAGCTTACAAGGATCATTGCAGGAGCTTCAGAACCAAAGAATGACTTGACCCAACCCCACCAGCCAACAGCCTTTTCTTTAATAATAGGCTTAGCTTTCTGATAGGCAGCCTTTGATTTTTCCATCGCCTTGCTCCCCATTTCCTTGGCCTTGGTTGCAGCTTTTTTCATAGCTGGCTTAGCTTTTTCCATGGCTTTCGCGCCCATTTCCTTGGCTTTTGCCATTGCTGGCTTCGCCTTTTCCATAGCTTTCGCACCCATTTCCTTGGCCTTTTCCATAGCTGGCCTAGCCTTTTCCATGGCTTTTGCACCCATTTCCTTGGCTTTTTCCATAGCTGAAGGCCTGGCATCCTGTGCGTTCACAGGGGCGAACCCAAAAGCTAACACAAGAAACAGTGCTGAAAAAATAACTTTCAAAGAAGATACCATTTTTTATATTCCTCACAATACTTAACAAAAAAATATCAGAACCTAGGATTCTGATGTCCGCTGTCTCATCCCTACCCTAAAAAGAAGGCATCAAACAGACAGAAAAACAAATTCGCAACAACTCAAGAAACGGTCACCACAGAAAGAAGTCTTAAGTTACCTTATAAAAGCTCAGGGAAAAAAAGCAAAACATTTCATATACGGGTTTAACAGACATGCTAAATATCCTTGCTCAGCCTGTTCTTATTTCCCGCCTTGCCGCCCCCCAAACCCAGCACATAAATTCCCCCAATCGTCAGCACCATACCAATGACATGATAGACCGTAAAGGCCTCCCCCAATATGGCAACAGCCAGAATGGCCGTAAAGAACGGACCGACACTGCCAATCATTGAACTGGAAACAGGGCCGATACGGGAAATTGCCTCTGTCATCAAGAATGAGGGTAACACAGTGCAAAAAACAGCCAGAATTCCGCCCAGAAGCAAAACTTCCCGGCGGACAAAAAGGTCTTCCACATCATGGACAAGAAAGAAGTGTACCAGAACCATAAACGTTGCAGCCAACATGGCAATGCAGGTAAAAAAAACTGATCCTGAAATTTTTATCTGTGTTTTTGCCAGAGTAAAGTAGAAGGCAAACGAAAAGGCAGACATCACCACCAGGATACCGCCCCAGACAAGGTTTTCCTGTCTGGACAGGCCATGCCCAAACAGGACAGAAATGCCGCCATAACTCAGGATTAGAGCCAAAAAGACGTTGCCGCCCAAGCGTTCCCTAAAGATAAGCCAGCTCAGGACAGCCACAAAAATGGGGTAAGTCAGCAAAACCAGCCTTTCAAGCTGCACTGAAATATAAAGCAGTGCCTTCAGGTCAAGAAAGCTGGCAATATAATATCCCATCACCCCCAGGACTGAAATCTTGAGGATAACCCTGGGACGAAATACCTCCCTTCTTTGGGATGTCTTCATTTTCCGCGCAGACCATACCAACAACAAGAGATAGAAAGGCAAGGAAAAAATCATCCGCAAGGCAATCAGCGTAACGGTATCAATGCCGTAACCATAAGCCAACTTGATAAAAATGCCCTTGGCAGAAAACAAAAATGTCCCGACAAGTGCCAGCACCATGCCTGACCGCCATGAGGCGGCAGATATATCTGTCATAAAACAATCATTTCAATTCGGCCTGTCCATAAGTCCTGCCCCAAACCCTATCCTGGCAAACTGCCCTTTTCACCGACGAAAGCAACACGAAGCATATTCGTAGTCCCTGAAGTGCCAAGGGGAACACCAGCTGTAATAATTACCCGGTCCCCAACCGCAGCTATATTTTCTCGCAAGGCTATCCGGCAGGCCTTGTCGACCATATTTTCCAGGTTTTCGGGTGGTTTGGTATGGACAGAATGCAATCCCCATATAATTGTCAGCTTCCGGGCTGTCTTCACATTGGCCGTCAGCCCCAAAATAGGTCGCATTGGACGCTCCCGTGATGCCCTGACACCTGTGGAGCCTGAATCTGTGTAACAGATAATTGCGGCCAGTTCCAATGTACAGGCAATGGAATGGGCAGCGGCAGAAATCGCATCCGCTGCGGTTGGTTCCGGCGGTGTAGACTGGGCATGGATGATCTTTTCATAAATGAAACCCTGCTCAACCTCAACCGCAACCCGGTTCATCATCTCGACCGCTTCGCACGGAAAATCTCCTGCAGCACTTTCAGCTGACAGCATGATTGCATCAGCCCCCTCATACACAGCAGTTGCCACATCGGAAACTTCAGCCCGCGTTGGCACAGGTGATGTAATCATGGATTCGAGCATCTGCGTTGCCACAACAACGGGTTTCCCAGCCTTGCGCGCATTGCGTATCATCTTTTTTTGCAGGGCAGGAACAGTCTCAAGAGGCAGTTCAACACCAAGGTCACCCCGTGCAATCATGATACCGTCAGCAGCAGCAATGATATCCTTAAGGTCGTCAATAGCCGAAGGCTTTTCTATCTTGGCCATAATCGCCGCCTTGCCCTTGGCAAGTTTCCGGCACTCAATGATGTCCTCATCACGCTGGACGAAGGAAAGCGCGATCCAGTCCACATCCATATTTTCAACCACATATTCAAGGTCATCGCGATCCTTGTCAGTCATTGCCCCCATAGGCAACAGGGTATCGGGAAGGCTGACCCCTTTTTTGTCTGACAATTTTCCGCCCACCAGAACCTCGGCCCTCATCACTTCGCCGTTATTCTCAATGATCCGAAAACGTAGCTTGCCGTCATCTATCAGGAAATTGTCGCCTTCCTTTACGCTGGCAAAAATTTCAGGATGGGGAAGGTATACACGCTTCTGTGTCCCTTTGGACTTGTCCTGGTCAAAACTGAAGACATCACCATTCTTTAGCTTAATTTTTTTATCTTCAAACTTGCCAATCCGTAATTTTGGCCCCTGTAAATCGACCAGAATACCTATAGGGCTGCCTGTCTTTTTCTCAACAGACCTGATTGCCTCATAAGTTTCCTGAGCTTTTTCATGGCTGGCATGGCTCATATTGATACGAAAAACATCCGCACCAAGTAAATGCAGTTTTTCAATCATGTCAGGGGAAGAGGAGGCTGGCCCAAGCGTTGCCAGAATTTTAATGCGTCTTTTACGCCGTTCTATCATTTTTGGTCCCTTTCAACAGGATCCGTTAAGCGAATTGTCCAGTCATTGGCTTCACCAGTGTTTATTTCATAAAATCCTGATCTCTGATAGCCCCTTTTTTTACAATCATGGACACCAGAAATCTTAAATTCCTTATTCTTCAGGCACAGATAGGAACTCCCTGACCAGTCGTCCCCCCTGTCATAGTCTACAGCATGAATATAATAATAACGGGAAACCAGATTTCCCTTCAGCAAAACCTTACAAGTCTTGGCTGAAATATTCCACCAGCCTTCAGAGACCCAGCCCTTCTTATTTTTATAGCCTATAGCAATCCCGACACGGCTTGTGGTTCTGTTGCACAGCTTCAGGTCTGCCTTGGCTGGAACAACATCCAGGGTGCATACACCCAAAAGCATAAAGAAAGCAATTGGGACGAGCCTGATTTTCATTTTTCTTTTTCCATTCCATAAATCTAAAGCTAGAGCCAGGGCAAGTGAACCAATTGTCACAAGCCAGAGTTTGTGTATGACGGGCAGGTTTTCTGACCTCGTATAATGCAGCAGCCCCTATCTTTTGCAACAACAAAATAGAACTGACCACACCAGCCTTACATCCTGTTGCCACCGTCATACAGAATAAGCCTGAAGTCATTGACATTGGTCTGGGTTGAACCGGTCACCACCAGATCCCCCAAAACCTTAAAAAAACCACCACTGTCATTATTTTCAAGAAATGTGGCAGGACAGAGTTCCTGGCGAGCTGCCCTTGCCAGTGTGGATGAATCAATAAAGGCCCCTGCCGGATCATCAGGATTGCCATCCCCCCCGTCAATCCCATCACTGTCTGCAACCAGAGCGCAAACACCTTGTTGCCCCCCAAGCGCGATAGCCAGGGCGAGAGCATACTCCTGGGAGGAACCACCCTGACCATTTCCACGTACAGTCACCGTCACTTCGCCTCCTGACAACAAAGCCAGCTTACCATCCTCGTTGCTCTTTATCAGGCCCTTCATTTTTTTGGCATGATCTAGCGCAATATCCCGCGCTTCTCCAGTAATGCCATCACCCAAAGAAATAACTCGGTAGCCTTTATTTTCAAGTAATATTGCGGCCTTTTCCAACATCGTCTGACCAGAAGCTAGGATATGGCTGGTCATATTGTTTGCCCAGACAGGCTGTTCCACACCTGTTACCATTTCCGTATTTTCATCCCTATCAAGAAATTCCTGGAGCTGCGGCGGGATACCAATATTAAAACCTTGCAAAACCTCCCTTACAGCACGAGACTTCTTCCTGTCATAGACTGTTGGCCCAGAACCTATCACTGCAATGTCATCCCCAACCACATCGGAAATTGCTGTCGTCAACACCCGTGCAGGAAATGCCGCCTCCAACAGGCCGCCGCCCTTTATTTCTGATACATATCTGCGAACACAATTAATATCATGAATGGTTGCCCCAGATTTCAGGAGTCCCTTGGTCAACGACTGTTTTTGCGCCAGCGACAAACCATATCCAGGAGCGCACCATAATGCAGATGCCCCCCCAGAAAGGATCACCCAAACCAAGTCATCCTTGCCTGCCTTACGCGCTATTTCCAAAGCATATGAAGCCGCCTCAACACTGCCCTTGTCAGGAAAGGGATGCCCTGCTTCCATAACCTCAACCTTACTGAACCGCTCCCCAAAACCATGACGGGTCACCGCAACAGCCTTCCCCAGGCCGAGAGCCTTGTTTTGCCGGTCTGAAAACCAATTTTCCAATACAGCAGCAACTGCCCCGGAAGCCTTTCCGCAAGCCAGGATATAGAGCTTGCCATCCGAAGCATCAGGCATGGCCGTGTCCATAAAATTCTTAAGGCAAACTGAGGGGTGAGTCACCTGCACTGAAGACAAAAAAATCTCAACCAAAAAATCTTTCAAAAAACAAACTCCTGCCCAACGTATTTTTACCACTAGCCAAAATTGTGAGAAATAACTATGATGGTGTCCATGCTGGAAACTACCCGACATCCCACCAATATGAATCCTACTATAGAGCATTATAAATCTGATGCCATTGAAGTTTTGCCTGGAGACCTTTCTTTGGGTATTATCTTGATGTGCGAACATGCCAGCAACCATATTCCTACGCAATATGATAATCTAGGACTGCCTTCTGACCAGATCGAACGCCATATTGCCTATGATATAGGGGCGCAGGCTGTTATCCGCAAGCTCAGTGTATCCCTGGGTATCCCTGCCATACTGACCCGCTATTCCCGCCTGCTGATAGATCCCAACAGGGCACTGGATGACCCCACCCTTGTCATGCAGCTTTCAGACGGTGCTGTGATTCCCGGAAATGCCTATATTTCTGACCAGGAGACAGCCCACCGCACAAAAACCTATTACACCCCTTATCATGATGGCCTGAAGCAGCTGGTCGACCGCTCCCTTGATCAGGGAAAACCGCCTATACTGATCTCAGTCCACAGCTTTACTGACCGATGGAAAAAAATATCACGGCCTTGGGAAATTGGTATTTTATGGGACAAGGATCCCCGCCTGCCCCAAATATTCCTGCAAGCCCTTGCCCAAACCAGGCCTGCTGCCACTATTGGGGATAACGAACCCTATTCTGGCCGCCTGATCAAGGATAGTATGTATTCCCACGCAACATCGCGCGGGTTGGCTCATGCTCTGATAGAACTGCGCCAAGATCTCATCCGCGAAGAAAACGGACAAGAAAAGTGGGCAACTATTTTGAGGGACATCATACAGAATATTCAGGCAAACCCCAAACAATTAAAACTACTGCACAGTCAACAAAATTTTGGCAGTTATATTTGCCCAGACAATCCAGCCACACGCTAAAACAGCTTTTTAATGTGAGATGGGACACAAATTAACTGTTTATTAAGGATATTATCACTAGACTTTTTCACATATTTTCACTTATCCAGGCAAGACTAATTCTTACTGAGATGACCATATTGTGAGCGAGCCAAACTAATGACTGCATCAGATGCTACCCAACAAAAACTTCGAGCCTTTATTGAGCGGATTGAAAACCTTGAGGAAGAAAAGGCCAATATTGCCAATGATATCCGCGATGTGTTTGCAGAGGCAAAGTCTGATGGCTTTGATGTCAAGGCGATCAGGGCTGTACTAAAAATCAGGAAACTCAATGACGCAGAGCGGCAGGAACAGGAAGCTGTTCTGGCGACCTATCTCCACGCCCTTGGCATGGCAGAGGAGTAGTCCTGTTGATCCTGTCATTTAAATCTGACGCTTTGCAGGGATTTAAACCAGGGTCGTTAAGGCTGAGTTTTGTAACAGCCCGGACTAAAGCCATTCGGCCTGGAATAGGCACTATTACCTCCACAGACACCACCTGATTTGTCGAAGTCATAGGGGCATTTACAACGGCCCCTATAGGGTGTCCTTCTGGGAACAAGAGAATTTACAGCTTTCATAGTCTTTCTTGATTGTACCTTCTGTTCCGCCCTGACCTATTGTATCAAATTTTAACATTGTGCGGGCGCATTCAATGCGCCCCTACAGTAGGTTGTTTTGAGTAAAAAAATGAGATGAAATGATGATGTTGTAGTAGGGGCGTATTG
>JAJRRF010000055.1 GCA_024279735.1 Alphaproteobacteria bacterium | reverse complement strand
TCTCGCAGAATTTGAATATCGATTCAATAGACGCTATAAACTTGGTGATATGATCGAAAGACTGGCCTATATTTCCATCTGTACACCCCCTAGAACTGAAAAATTCATAAGGATGGCGGAGAGGATGGCGTAATCAGGTTTATCTATGGTTTTATGGTCAGTCTGTTTTGGCTGTTTGTTTTTCTCCAAATCGTAGGGAGATGTTATGTCATCCAATAATGTAGCACCAGGAAGCCTGACCCGCCAGGAACTCTATGACAAGATCCGCGAAACCAGCAAGGATGAATATATCCTGTCGGAAATGAAGCGGCTTGGTTTTTGGGAAACAGGCAAGGGCAAGCCAACCGTTGCCGAGAAGCTGGTCAGCAGGCGCGGGGAGTTGCAAGGGCAACTGGCTGAATTGCTGAAAAAGCAGCGTATGTATGAAGACCCTGAAGCTGCCCTGAAAGCGTTGCGCAAGGAGCGGATGGAGGCTGCGCGAGCCAAAAGGGTGGAGACCCGAACAAAACAGGCCGATGAACGCCACCAAAAGGCACTGGCCTGGCATGAGAGACAGCAAAATGAGATCACCTGGCTGGGCGAGGCGGTCTCGCTTGGGCTAAAACAGGGGCTGAAACAGGGACAGGCACAGGCACAGGCACAGGCACAGCCCGAACGCCTGCAAACCCATAACTTGCCAGCCTTCGCCAACCATAAGGCATTTGCTGAAGCGATGGGGATTAGCCTTAATGAACTGCGCTTCCTGACCTATGACCGCACCACCTCAAAAGTCAGCCATTACAAACATTTCCAGATTGCGAAGAAAACAGGCGGTTTCCGTAATATTTCCGCGCCGATGCCGCGCCTGAAACGTAGCCAATATTGGGTGCTGGACAATATCCTGGCCAAGATGAAGCTGCATGATGCAGCCCACGGCTTTGTCCTTGGCCGTTCAATCATCACCAATGCAACGCCGCATGTTGGCAAGGGGGTGGTGATTAACATGGATCTGAAGGATTTCTTTCCGACCATAACCTATCGCCGCGTCAAGGGGCTGTTCCATAAGGCGGGATATAGTGAATCCCTTGCCACAGTGCTGGCCTTGCTGTGCTGTGAGCCTGATGTCACAGCTGTGGATATGGACGGCGAACACTATTTTGTTCAGCAGGGTGAGCGACATTTGCCGCAGGGCGCGCCAACCAGTCCGATGATTAGTAACCTATTGTGCCGCGCCTTGGACAGGCGATTGATGGGCCTGGCCAAGAAATACGGCTTTACCTATACCCGCTACGCTGATGATCTGACCTTTTCAGGCAGCAAGGAGGCTTTGGGGCATATTGGCAAGATATTGTTTGGCACAGAGTATATTGTCACCAAAGAGGGTTTTGTACTGCATCCAGACAAAACACGGGTGATGAAAAAGGGACGGCAACAGGAAGTCACAGGGCTGGTGGTCAATGATCGTCTGTCTGTTGACCGTAAGAGCCTTAAGAAATTTCGCGCCTTGTTGCACCAGGCAGGCAAGACAGGACTGTCTGGCAAAAGCTGGAACGGCAGCCGCACAGACAAACAGCTGTTGCGCTCCATGTTGGGCTATGCCAATTTTGTGGCAATGGTGATACCGGAAAAAGGGGCTGGCCTGAAGGAGCAGGCGAAAGGGATTGCCCTGGTTCATAAGGGCAGTTTTGAAAAAAACAAGCAACTTGGCAAGGTGCGTAAGGCTGAATTTCGCGCCCTCTGCGTGGCTGGCCTTGCGCCAATGGAGAACTGGAAGCAGGCAGGGGAAAAGCCTGCCCCTGTGCGTGAAAAGACCAGGGATGAACTGGAGGTAGAGCGTCAGGCCAAGATCGCGGCGCGGCGCGAGCTGCGTCAGGCAGAGCAACAGGCCAGCAGAAGACAAGCTGCCAATGACCCTTGGGACAATAGGGGAGACACAGATTCCTTTGGTTCTGGTGGCGGCTTTATGGATTTTGTCCGCCAGGAAGAGAGCACAATCGTTGAGAGTTCATCGGCGGTTCGCCGCACCCCAGGCAACTATCTCTCATTGGGAGAATATGACCTTAATACGCTGGATGTCCTGAATGGTGAAATTGAAGGCTCTCTGGAAGGTCTTGGCGAATTGTCTTCGCTGGAATTTATCAGGATGATGATTTTTGACCGTGAGCGTTTGTCAAAGGTGGGGCTGGCACTGACCAAGGTTGAGATGCTGGTGCATAAAAATGACTATGCGGGCTTTGCCCTTGAAAACGTGGTGCAGAGCAAGAGGCAGTCAGGACGGCTTTACCACAGGATGCGAAAAATTTATGCTGGCTGGCGTACCAAGGCTATCCTTTATTTCGTTTTTTGGCTTCTGCTCACCGCCTGGCTTTATAACCGGGATGGTCACTGGTCAGGTTGGGCTATATTTGGCGCGGTGATGGCTCTGTTCAAGGTCAAGGATATTGTCGAAAAACATGGCCATGTCACGCTGCTTGACCAATGGTATCGTAAGGCAAGTGACTATATCCAGTTCTGGACTGACCACAAGCAGGAAGAGGGTGCGGCAGTTGGGCTAGACAGAAGCCGCCCAGACCATCTTGAGGCCTATAATGCCCTGGAAAGGCACGAATTGGACAAGGAAAACGGGACTGGTCGGTGCGCCTGTTTGACTTTATCGCAAATATTTTTAAGGGAAAGAAGTAATGGCTGACAAGGATGATGACCTGGATTTTGACAACGCCATCAGGGAAGCTGAGCTGACCATGGCACAGCTTGAAGACATGATGGCAGTCCAGCGGGAAAAAATGGATACCCTGTTTAAAAAGGCTGTTGTTTATACCATATTATGGTCAGTGGTGACGGCAATTGTGTTTTATGTCTGGCCCGACAACTGGTATTACTGGATTCCTGCTGTCCTGGCGATTGTCACAGTGGCCACCCTGGTTTTTATTATGGTGCTGCGTAAGAAAATGCCAAAATGAAGGGGGGAAAATCTCAGGGCAATTGCATGAAATTTTATGATTTTATAAATTCAGCTCCAAAATATTAAATTGAAACGGCAATTAGGGCGTTATTTTTTGTTTTTTTGAGTGGATAGTGTTTTGGTTCAAATTTTTAGCCTCACTTTAGAATTTT
>JAJRRF010000054.1 GCA_024279735.1 Alphaproteobacteria bacterium | reverse complement strand
TTTTTTTCAGGTGAGAAATTTTGTGATCTGGATAGGCGCGTTCTTCGCTGCAATGCCTTAGCATTGGGAGAAGGACGGAACGACTCCAGAGTGCAAAAGAGCCAGATGAAAATCTGGGTTTTGATGTTGGGGGAGTATAGTCACAAAATTACAGAAATGGGCTGAAGGTGCAAGGCAAAAAGGGCAAGGCGACAAAAATCGCCCTGCCCTTATTTATTGGTCAAATGAGAAGATGCTACTTCCCTTTTTTCGCTCCTGCATAATAGGCAGCCAGACCCTTTATTTCCTTGTCAGTCAGTTCCTTGGCAATAATGCGCATCCGTGACCAGATGTCATTCTTGCGTTTGCCGCTTTTCATCTCTTCCATTGTCAGGATGAAATAGCTGGTCTCCTGCCCTGCAATTCTGGGATGGTCATATTGCCCACCCTGACCAAGCCTGCCATGACAAGAGGCACAGGCCTTAACCATGCGCTTAGGGTCACCCTTGAAAACCAGATCCAGAATGTTCCGGGGTGTTGTATTCCCGTTTCTCTTGATTGGTGACAATGAGGCATAATAGGCTGCCAAATCGGCAATTTCCTTGTCCTCAAGATCCTCAACCGCATCATTCATGTCACCCATCTTACGGTGACCTGACTTGTAGTCCATGATCTGCTTGAGAAGATAGGAATCCCGCAAACCGGCCAGGTGAGGTATTTCCTCATCAGTCCCCATGCCCTTTTCATCATGGCAGTCTGAACACTCCTTGTCAGCAGCCAGCTTTTTGCCATTGGCAACACTCGCGCCCCTCATAAGGGCACGGGTTGCCTTGTCAAAAGCGACCATTGAGGAGACACCGACAGGTGCCTTCTGAGCCATTGTTGTCGTCACCATTAAGGTGCTGACCACTCCCAGAGCCAGGAGGCCCGAAAGAAAGTTTTTCATCTTTATATCCTCCATATTATATCCCCCAAGGCTCAACGCCGTGTGTTTCCATTAAGAAAAATTGCAGTACCGGATAGCCATACCCAACAATCAGGTAAAAGAAAATCAGCACTGTCCAGAAACCAAAGCCGTTCAGTAATGCCGGCATTCTGGCAGCAGGATTCAGACATTCAACATTATTAAATGCCGGTGCCACACTGATCGTATTGCCATGTGTCCGCAGCAGGTTATAGATGAACAGCACTGCTGAAACCATCAGGATAACACCGCCGATGAACATGCCCAGTTCCTGCAATGCCCAGCCTTCGCGGACAACTTCAGGATAAGGACTGGATGAAATACGGCGTGGCTGGCCGAGCATACCAAGATAATGCCATGGCAATGTCAGGGTCAGCATACCAATGAACCAGAGCCAGAGTTGCCAAAGGGCAATCTTGGTTGAAAACAGTTCCTTACCTGTAACCTTAGGCCACATGTAATAGGCAAAGGCGAAATACATGATAATGCTGGTTCCAGCAAAAATCAGATGAAAATGACCTGTAATCCACTGGGTATTATGCACCAAAGCATTCAATGAATAGGACGCATTCACCAGACCGCCAAAACCACCAAATGTCAGCATCAACAATGACAGCATTCCGGCAAGCACAACTGGCTTGCCCCATGGCACAGCAAAGAACCAGCCAAATGGGCCACGACCGCCAGCCAAACGGCCTGCAATCTCAAGCCCAGCAAGAACTGTAAAGCCTGTAAACAGGGTCGGCAGAGCCACAAGCAATGTCCCGACCATATGGACAAGCTTCCATCCAGCTGCCTGGAACGGATCCATATAGAGATGATGCATCCCGATTGGTACTGAAATCACCATCAGCATAATCAGGGAGATACGCGCCATTTCGTCACAAAACAGTTTGCCGCCAGCTTCCTTGGGCACAATGGCATAAAGCACCAGATAGGCAGGAATAAGCCAGAAATACACAATCGCATGAAGTGTCCATGAGAACAGGGTACGGCCAAGGCCAACATCAACTGTCTCAATCCAGCCCAAAGACCAGGGCAACAGCAGGAACAGAATTTCCAGGGTCACACCCAAAGAGGTAAACAGCCACAAGATTGCATTGGCTACTGTGCCAAACATCAGGATAGGAACTGTTTCACCTGGGTTTTCTTTTTTCCACTTGTTCATCATCCAGATCATGTGGAACGCCCAGAACCACGACCCAACCACCAATAATGCTGCACCAGCATAAAAAAGTGGATGTGCCTTAAGCGGCGGATAAAAGGTGTACATCACAGAAGCCTGGCCGCTAAGAAGCATTGAGGCTGCCATAAGCGTACCAGTTAGGGCGATAATAAACCCTGTCCAGCCAAACCACTTATGCGGAATATTCATTTTAAGACTGTTGACAGCTGCAAAATAGCCGAAGCCCATAATTGCAAATGTCGTCAATACGAATCCCATAATCACGCCATGGGTTGATACAGAGCCGAAATAAAGCTCTGGTATCTGAAGGCCAGGGACATAACCTGCCCGTGACAATACCTGAAACACACCAAGCAAGATTGCCACCATAAAAAAGGTAAAGGCAACCCACATATTGGCGAGGATCAGATTTTTTCCATGCATTTTTTCCATTATAATCCCCCTTCCCTATTTATTGGTTACGGTCAGCTTTGACCACATATGGTCATGGCCGAGTCCGCAAAATTCGTTACATAACAGGAAAAATTCCCCTGTTTTTGGAAATTTGGCATGTACTTCCGAGACATATCCCGGGATCACCATAGTGGCAAAGTTCAGCCCAGGCACATGGAAACCATGCAACACATCAGGACTGGCAATGCGCAGTTTGACAGGCGTGTTGGCAGGCACCTTGATATGGGATGGAAAGAAACCGTAACGTGCCGCCACGAGGGTAACCGTGACACTGCCGTCAGCATTTTTCTTTACGCCCAGATTATTTTCATTAAATTCCTTGGACAGGTGCAGCCGTGATGAGTCAATCGTCTCAACATTACTCGGCGGATGGATATTCAGATGCAATGCGTAGAAACCAAGAACCCCGGTTGCCGCAAATGCTGTTATGGTTGTGAGCCATATCCAAAATTTTTCTAACTTATCAATATGCATTATGCTCCCCCTTTCTTGTTAGTGGAGTGGTCCCTGAGACACGAACCAGTCCCAAAAATAGAGCCATCCTGCAATAAACATGGCAAATAATATTAGCATCATCCAGAAAGTACCCCATGGGTGTCTCTGTTCGATCTCCTGTTTCTCTTCCGGTGTCAGTTCTGACATTTGTTCCTCCCTTTTAGCTTTGGTCAAGACACCCTCAAAAATAATCGGATCATTCTCTAGCCTGATCCTTTATTTCTGCGTGTATCCTTAGTGAACTGATATAACAAAAACACCCCAGCAACATTATGCGCCAGAATGCCCTATTCCTTCCTTCTTCAAACTCTTATGATGCAAACCTCTGGTCATCGTAACATAATGCCGCAATTTTTCCTGCCCCAAAAACCAGGTTGTTGAATGTTGGTGTCTGTGGCCATGCTGATGTGACTGGAACGCTGAAAACAGACTGACCATCCCCATCACAATAATTGAAAGCCCCGCAATACGGCGGAGCTGGATATTTTGTAGCCAGCTGTTCAGTTTTCCTGCACTGCTCCCAATCGCCAACAACATTGGCAAGGTCCCAAGCCCAAAACTGACCATAATAATACCGCCCCATAGCGGGTTAAGCGAAACTGCTGCCAATCCCAATGCCGAATAGACCAGGCCGCAAGGCAACCAGCCCCACACCAGCCCGAGCAAAAAGGCATGGGGCAAAGACTTGACTGGCAAAATATATTGCCCGAATGGCTTGATATAGTGCCAGACATAACCGCCAACGCGTTCGAGCTGGCCAAGTATCCGCCACCAGCCAGAAATATAGAGACCCAGCAAAACCATAAACACACCTGAGATCACCATACCGACAGGAAATGAGACCACCGGAGCCATTGCAACACTTTTCATGCTGACAAAAGCTATAATCATGCCAATAATGCCGTAGCTGGATATACGGCCTATATTATAGGCTGAATGATAGGCCATCAGGGACATAAAATTTTTGGAAGGGTCATGCTGGCCGCTTTCCCCAGACTGGCCACACCCCAATACACTGACAATACCTCCGCACATCCCAACACAATGCAGGGAACCGACCAGACCCATCATGAATGCTGAAGAGATAAGAAAACCCACCGTCATTTAAAACTGTCCATCCAAGAATTTAAGCATTACTGTAATAACCCAGCCTAATCCTCAAACATTATTTTTTGGTAACTCCCCAGCTTGTTTTAGGTGCATTAACTAATTGATAAATAACGATAAAAATAAATCGTTATTTTTAAAACCACTAAAATATGATCATTTTTCCATTAAAAAACAGGATTTTTAGACTGTATTCCGCTTGA
>JAJRRF010000053.1 GCA_024279735.1 Alphaproteobacteria bacterium | reverse complement strand
TATCCACGCCGTGAAATTTGCGTTGAAATGACAATGTTTGTTTGGGGGGCTTGAGACCCTATAGTGTTAAATTGTTAGTCTTTTTCGTGTTGATCGTGCAGGGCATGGATACCGCGTCGTAGCGCGGCATGACAGTGGATGTGGTCAACGATATTAAGTGACCCACCCAAAAAGTATAATCATGTACCAAGACTGGTTATGTAATCATTTTTGGAAGGGAGCTGACGGGCAAAAGAACAAGCAAAACGATTCAGTTATTTTTGCGGGTGTCCTAAGACCCGCATAATTAACAGCGTTGACTCCAGCCCCTAATGGTTGGCAACAGTTGCGCGGACTTCAGAAACCATGGCATTATGGGTTTCCGCAATCAGATCCTTTTCAATCATGTCGCGCTGTGCGTCAGCATCGGCCAACATATGGATATGGATTTCAGTTGCGCCCAGACAGGCTGAATGATAACGCAGGAATGCCAGGTTCAGGGATTCTGAATTTTCAACAATCTGACCGATCTTGAGCGGAATGCGGCTGCCATCATCCAGGCGTTTGACTAGGATATAGTTGGCTTCGGGCAATTGGGGACAATCAAACAGGGAATAGACGGTGTGAAGATAGCGGTCGCCTGATTTCCCTGACCAGTAATGGAAGTCCTGGGCTGTGAAGCCTTCGGCGCAAACCCTGGCAGGTTCATTTACAGGGTAGCCTGAAATGGACGTTTCATAGATATCTGCGGAAATAAGTTTTAAGGCCATGAGATAAAGCTCCAGACTAACACCTAAAAGATGTAACAGGCTAAGATGTTTTGGTTTTGTCAAGTATAGTGAATTTTTAAGCGAAAATGTGACGTAAAGCGGGTGATACCAAGAATGAAGCGGCTTGTGGCTTCTGACAGGAGGCCAGAAGTGACTGGCATGGTGATTTACGGATGAGGTTACAAGGCAACACATAGACGTATCAAAAATTTATCCCAGGCCAGGGTTTACAGGAAACAAGAAGCCTGGGATAAGTTTTTTTGGAGGGGAACAACGCGGGAATACACGGGGTACGCATTACTGTGGGAAGAAAAGGGGGCAAATGATTGTAAAATCACAATTTTTCTTCAGTGGTACTCAACGCCAAAACTACGCGATCAAACAAATGTCTGTCATTAGAATACCAGTTGGGAAATACCATTACGCTTAACTTAAAATACCGATATTGTCTGGTGTAACTTATTGTTTTTGTTATATGAAACATTCGTTTGATGAATTTAAGACTAACGCAAACTGTTTCGCTTGTCAACATTTTGTTCTTTAAAAGTTCTTATTTTGTCTAAAAAAGAGAACGTTAGCTTGGCTGGCCTGGTCTGGGCGGAGGGTTTGAACTGTTAAGGGCTTCTTCTATAAGCCTTTTGGTCGCCTGTTCTGTTTGTTGCTCCAGAGCCAGCATAAAGTCATCGCGTGACAGGCCAGGCATGATGGGGGGCAGGAACTCTGCGATCACTGTGCCAGGGTAACGCCTGAAGGAGCGGCGCGGCCAGAACAGGCCGCTGTTCAGGGCAACAGGAATAACAGGGATGTTCAGTTCTTTGTAAAGCCTGTAAGTGCCGGTCTTATAGGCAGGTACTGCCCCAGGGGCTTTGCGCGTCCCTTCAGGGAAGATCAGCAATTCTTTTTCGCCCTTGAGTTGCTTCCTGGCATTGGCTAGCAAGGCTTGCATGGTGGCACTGCCCTTACCCCGCTTGACAGGGATGTGGCCAAACTTGATGGCGTACCAGCCAAGCAGGGGTATCCACATCAGTTCATGTTTCAGGATTACAATAGGATAAGTGAGGTATGGGGCAAGGCCAAATGTTTCCCAGACGGACTGGTGCTTGGAGGCTATTATCACGGGGCCGGGAACAAGGTTGTCCAGCCCTCTGACCTCGGCATCAATCTTGGCTATATGCTTTAGCAGCCAAAGACAGCTGCGAGCCTGGATCTTATAGACACCTTCCATTGTCCATTTTTGCGGAAAAAACAGCAGCGGCAGGCCAATAAGAAGGACAAGGAATGTGACAATATAGAATGCCAGGTTAAATAATGCAGAACGGATCATGGAGGACTTAACTCTATTCAGGTGTAGAATGATATACATTCTGATTAGATTATAAGCGGCAGTCTATGCAAGCCTTCAGGCCATTTTAATTTTGATGAGTGCCAGAATATATTTGGAATATTCCCCGAAAAGTCCTGCCAAAGTAGCTGGGTTATACCACCAGCTGCCATTTTGGAAAGTCTTTGGTATAACTGAAAAGGCTGTAATCTTGGTGGGTGTCATTTTTTTGCGTGTCAGCAAAAGTGTCCTGGGCATATGTGAATTTTCTGTGACCAACAACAGTGTTGAGAACCTGTGATGTCTTGCCCATTGCTGCGCTTTCTTGGCATTGGCAATAATGTCTGTGGTTTGTGTGCCAATATCAATGCAGCAGTTAAAGAGCGGAACAGTTGAAGGTATCTGACGCATGATTTCAGACTTCTGCCTTCTTGCCTCAGAGCCTGAAATAAGCAGGCGTTTGGCCTTGCCCCGCGAGAGCAGCTTGACGGCTTCAGCAATGGTGTGCCTGTCATTACTGTAGGCAATAATGCCATCGGCTGATGAAATGGTTGTTTTGGCAGACTTGTCCAGTACAAAAACAAAAAGGCCAAATCCAGTCAGGAACATCAGACCAAGCATGGCAATGCCATAGGTCATGACCCTAAGGCCTGTTGAGATAAGAGACCCACTTTTTTCGCCCTGTGGCTTATAGCTGGTGAGCGTGTCAGCCTTACCCTTGTTCCCTTTTTTCATCTGGGTGCGAATGATAATAGGGTTGGCAACTGTGCCTTCCTGCCTGAGTATTCTGTCAACCCAGTAGCGTGAGGTGAGCATACATATGGCAGCCACTGTAATGACGACAGCAACGAGGGAAAGATAGCCCTGGCTGTTGAGGCTGATAGAACCAAACAGTTGCTGGTATTCCCCTGATGCGCCAGGCTGGCCGCCAATCAGGCTCATAAAGGTTGGCATGAAGAAAAAGGAAAAAGCTGCCATCCCTGCGCCAAGCAGGCCTGCCCTGATTCCCAGAACCAAAAAATGCTTTTCAAATTCATGGGCGATAAAATGTTGTTTGGCTCCGACAAAGTGGAGAACCTCAATAATATCCTTATTGGCCCCCATGGCAGCGCGGGTGGCAGACAGGACAATGGCAAATGTGGCGAGGGCAACAAAAAACAGGATTGAAAAGCCGATTATGGCCAAGGCATTGGTCATTTTGCGGATCTGGTTTTGCCAATGGCGGTGGTCATCAAGTTTGACTTTCCGGAATTCATTTTTCAGGCGGCGACCAAGGCGTTTCAGGTCGGCGGGAGACTGTTTGTCAAGGCGGACAGCGATCAGTCTGGGAATGGGGAGTTCCTTCAGGGTATCACTTTTGCCCAGCCAGGGTTCGAGAAGGTCCGCGCTATCGGTCAGGGTCAGGGGGATAACATCTACGATACCCGGTTGGCGACGCAGGAATTTGCTGACTTTCCTGATGCGGTTTTCCATATTGCTGTTAGCCATAATGTTGACCTGGACAGTCACTTCTGAGGCAATATCATTAAACCAGCTGTCGGCAGATTCGTTAATCATATAGACCGAGGCGGCTGTCAGAGATGCCAGAAAAGACATGATGGTGATAACGATAAACAGGGCACGCCCTGAGATAGAGGCCTCTGGTACAATCCGCGTTGTTTCCTTGCGGACACGAAAAGGCATCAGGGCTTCATAAAGGCCAATAAAGGGCAGGATCAGTGTTCTGGTAAATGTGTTCATTGGTTAGCCACGTACCTGGATATGATGGTCATGAAGAACAAGGCGGGGGGCATTATATTGCTGAACCAGGTCATGGTCATGGGTCGCAATAATAACGGATGTTCCTAGATGATTGAGCTGGATAAAGAGACGGAGCAAACGCCGTGCCATTTTGGGGTCAACATTACCCGTTGGCTCATCTGCCAAAAGAAGTTCGGGTTTGCCAATCACAGCCCTGGCAATGGCTGCGCGCTGTTTTTCCCCGCCAGACAAGACAGAAGGGTAGGCGTGCATCCGTTTGCCAAGACCAACCCATTTGAGAAGCTCAGTGACATCGTTTTTATAATCAGATTCCCTTTGTCCTTGAACCCGCAGGGGCAGGGCAACATTCTCCCATGTCGTCATGTGTTCCAGCAGCCTGAAGTCCTGGAAGACGATGCCGATGCGCCGTCTTATATCTGCACGGTAGCTGTAGGGCAGGCCGTTGAGGCTCTTGCCAAACAGCTGGATTTTGCCACGGGAAGATTGCAAAGACATGAAAAGCAGGCGCAACAGGGTGGTTTTGCCTGCACCGGAAGCCCCCGTCAAGAAATGGAAAGACCCGGCAGGAAGATGAAAATTAACATCCCGCAAGACATCCTCGCCCTTGTCGTAACGCAATGAAACATTTTCAAACTTTATCATTGCCATTCCCCTCCAGGAATTGAACTATCAAAATTATTATTTTAGTATATGCTAAAGTCCCTATAGCCAAAACATTTAACGGTCGTTTTTTTACAAGTTTAATTGTATAGCAGCTTTTTGGTCAGGCTAACCAGGCCAACAACTGGATGGGGTGTGATGACTCCCCTGGTTTTGGGTTGGGACGGCGTTCAGCTTATCAGCCAAACTTTTGAAGAAGGCACAACACTATAGATAATATGGATGATGCCAGAAATATCATGTGATTGGGGCGGATTAAAGGGGTAAATCAGGCGTGAATAATTATCGTGAACAATTATAAGGTGGTGACCTGTGAAAAATATTGATATTATATTCAGTGCTTCTGATATTTCTGGGCGGATGAAGGGGCTGGCAAAAGAAATTGCCCTGGCAGGGCTGGACAATTTGCTGGTGGTCTCAATCCTGAAGGGGAGTTTTGTCTTTGCGGCTGACCTGATCCGTGCCCTGCATGAAGAGGGGCAGCAACCTGAAGTCGAGTTCCTGTTTCTCTCCAGCTATAAGGGTGGCACA
Source organism: Alphaproteobacteria bacterium (assembly GCA_024279735.1). Classification (GTDB taxonomy): domain Bacteria; phylum Pseudomonadota; class Alphaproteobacteria; order Rhizobiales; family JAJRRF01; genus JAJRRF01. The sequence goes on along the minus strand of JAJRRF010000053.1, from coordinate 2,152 downwards.
AAGTCGACTGGTTTTGTGGAAATTTTGCGGGATATTGATACAGATGTCAGTGGGCGTAATGTTTTGGTGGTGGATGATATTCTCGAATCAGGCAGGACGTTGGATTTTGCTAAAAACCTGTTTGAAGGTAGGAATGCCAGGTCGGTCAATATATGCGTTTTGCTGGATAAGCCTGTCGAGCGTGTAAAAGAGGTCAAAGTCAGTTTTACGGGATTTGACTGTCCAGACCTGTTTGTCATTGGTTATGGTATGGATTATGCCCACAAATATAGGGAATTGCCATATATTGGAGCTCTTAATCCCTGAAGTGTGGGCTGTCTTTTTTTAATAAATCGTTGCCAGCCTGTTACCTACAAATTCATACATCATTTCGCCTTCGCTGGTCTTGAAGGACAGCAATACTCGTCTTTGTTCAGATGGCAGTGAAAGCTTCCTGACAGCATGGGGCTTGCCACGCAGGGAAACCATTTCGCATTCACTGATGCCCATAGGGATAGCACTCAGCGTCATTTTTGATGAATCCTGGTTTGCTGTTGGGCAGTTGTCAATTGTTGCTGAATGGAGTGAGTTCGCAGGGATTGTCTGTTCTGCGATATCGGTACTTTCTTCCAGTTCACCCCTGTTTATCCGTTCAGCCCTGTCAAGGGCTTCAGGAGAGTTGGGGTCAATAGCTGCTGTCCTGAAAGCATTTCCCATTTTTTGGGAGACGGCCTGGATCTGTTCAAAGGAGGCGGATGTGGCGACACCTATCGTAGGGGTCATGCTGCCATCCGTCTTGGCTGTCAATTTTCCAAGTTGCGCCAGGGCAACGGGATTTGTTGTGGGGGAGGAGCTGCACGCTGCCAATAAAACTGTAAACATCAAAACTATAAAAGTTTGTAAGGTCTTCAAGTCCATTCTCCAAAATCTTTAGCCAGCTATTATTTCTGTTTTCTGGTCGGCAGACGGCACAAGCTACACGCCATTTATGATAGTGTTAAGGAAACGTTAATTTGCTGCTTGGGTCAAGGTAACAAGAGGGAATCTGGCCAGGTTTATCCTTCGTTGTGGCTCAAAAACAATATTCTCTAGGCTGTATATCTTGCGCCTTGTGGAGCTCTGGGACAAAATATCTAAATCCTGTGGCTGTTATGAGTGCGCTGCCAGGTTCTCGACAGGTGGCCAGGCTGGAAGTAAGGCTGTTGGTGCTTTAGGGATAACTTAAGAAGATACCGGTAACTGTGATTTATATGGCACTGTTTTGGTGCGGGGTGGGAGATTTCCAGATATTCGTTCCCTGAATCCTACTTTTGCCATGAAGTTAGGGTGTTTTAGGATGGTAAATCTTTGCTGTATCCAGTCTGAGACTTTGGAAAACGATATTAATTTTTTCTAAAGGCTTGCCTGGTAGTTTTGGAAATTAAGGGGTCTGCTGATTTTTTTTGGCGGCCTGGCAACAGGGCTTTGTATTACAGCACAGGGCAGGAAAACCGTGGGTTTGAGTAGACCAATGAATAAGTCAGTATTATTTCTTGCAGCATGTCTTGTCCTGGTGAGTCCGCTTACCTATGGCGCAACCGTTCATGCTGGGATTTTTGGTTTTGGTGAAGAGCCTGAAACCTATAGCAGTGTAGAAAATATTATGTCTGGCCGTAAGCTGGAAGCACTGGCTCGTAACAGGACATTTTACCTTGAAACACCTTTTGGCAGTGAGATGCCCATAACATTTTATAGTGACGGCTCTGTTAAGGGCAAGGCTGGGTCTGTAGCCAGCTATTTGTCAAAGGGGAGGACAACTCATTCTGACAGCGGAAAATGGTGGGTTGAAGGGAGGTCTATCTGTTCCAGATGGAATATCTGGTTTGACAAGGATACCTTTTGCCTGAAAGCCCGTAAAAATGGGGCAAAAATTATGTGGTGGAGTAATAAGGGGCAAAGTGGTAAGGCCCGCCTGGGACAACCAATCATCCGTGAGGCACAAAGCATAAATGATTTACTTGAAAAGTATAAATAGGTTTGTCAGGTGCTGTTTGCAGGATTTTTAAATTTTTGTAACTCCCCAGCTTGTTTTAGGTGTATTAACTAATTGATAAATAACGATAAAAATAAATCGTTATTTTTAAAACCACTAAAATATGATCATTTTTCCATTAAAAAACAGGATTTTTAGACT
>JAJRRF010000052.1 GCA_024279735.1 Alphaproteobacteria bacterium | reverse complement strand
GGTAAATCTTTCGGAAAATCTTCCCAAAGCTCTCTCTTATGGTCTTCTGTCATGTCATATTCTCCCTAAACTATTAACAACAGAGAATACAATGAATATGAGCCTTAATTAAGGGGATAGGTATGTACTTGGTGTGTAACAACCGACACATTTGATAAATATTATGAAGCAGGAAAAATTGTTTTTCCAGAAGACTATGATTTTTTAAAGATTAAAATTCCTGCATTTAGGGTATTTCAAAGTGAAGATAAGGAAAAAAATCTTAGAAAATATGGAACAGAAGAAAACAAAATGGCAATATCAACTTATTTGCCAGAAAAAGATGTTGGAAGAACAGAGCATGGTTCAAAAGAGATTAGAGAGATATTTAAACAACAGGTCTTTTCATACCCAAAACCTTCCTTATTTATTAAGTATTTTATTCAAAATTGCACAGAAAAAGATTCTCTTATCCTAGACTTCTTCGCAGGTTCAGGCACAACAGCCCAAGCCGTGCTTGAGCAAAATGCGCAAGATGGCGGCAACCGCAAATTTATCCTTGTCCAACTGCCAGAGCAAACCCCCGAAAAATCAGAAGCCAGAGCCGCAGGCTATCGCAAAATATCAGATATTACCATTGAACGGGTCAAGCGCGTGATCGAAGGCTATGGCGAGACACCCCAACCCCTCAAAAACACAGGGTTCAAGGTCTATCAACTGACAACATCTCATTTTCCGCGCACCACCTTCCAGTCCGATTTTGACAAGACAGAAGCCGAAAATATCGCAGAACTGAAACGCTATATCAAAGAAAAAGAAGCCCAACTCCACCAACTATTTGAACCCCTTGAGATACAAGACGAAGTCTTGCTCAAAAACGGATTTAGGCTCAATTACCAGCTGGCAGACGCACCAGAATTTAAGGATAACACCATCAAAATGGCCGATGACGGCGAAAAACAAGCCCTGCTTTGCCTTGATACCAAGCTCAAACAAAGCACAGTCGATAGGCTGATAAAAACCCCGCAACCCTTCATTTGCCTAGAAGTCGCCCTCACCACCACCGACAAATGGAATCTGAGGCAGCACCTCAAACACATGTTTGTTGCCTTCTAACCTACAGTGTAGGCGAGCCTCTTAGTGGGTGAACCACTTAGTGGTCTAGCCATCTTATTTGACCTTCTTGCTTTTGTGGTATTATTATACCGACAGCGCAAAAGACGAAAGGGCAAGACATGGCAAAAAAGAAAACATCTAAAGCAAAAAACACCGTAAAGATTGAGGATGACCCAGCCAAAGACACAGGAACACAAATGGCCGCCGCGATGCTCAGGCCGTCTTTGCAGGCAGGTTATGCCTTGGCACATCTTCACAGTGGCACAGAAGGCATAGATTTGGAGCATTTTGTGTTTGCGATAGGCGACCAAATTGAGCAAATGCAACAGGGCGATCACAGCCGCATGGAAGCCATGTTGTTGACTCAAGCCCACACGCTGGACGCATTGTTTAACAAGCTTACTGTCAAAGCCTTTAATGCAGATTATACCAACCAGCTTGAAACCTATCTCAAGCTTGCCCTCAAAGCCCAATCCCAAACCCAAGCCACACTTGCCGCCCTGTCCGTCCTAAAAACCCCCAAACAGCCCGCCAAAATTGCTTATGTCCAGCAAGCCAATATTGCCGCAGGACACCAGCAAGTCGTTAATCACGGGGTGAGGCATGACGGGGTGACTGGTCACGGGGTAACCAAACAGGTGCAACATTGCGATGATGCGGGAGCAACAGAGCAAGTCATACCCTCACAGCAAAAAACCGCCAAAACCAAAAAAACGCCAAACAAACTATTAACTCAAACGGAAAAAAATCATGGGCAGACAATGGACACAAGCGCAAAAAGTGGCGCAATCACAGAAAATCAGGAGGTGGAAACCGTGGCAACACGCAACAGGCGCAAAGACAGCACAAGGCAAAACCATAGTGTCACGCAATGCCTATAAAGGAGCAGTGCGCCCAACCTTGCGCGACATTGCAAAGCTGTTACGCCAGCAAAAACAGATGATTGAGAGAATGGAGCAATAAATGACCAGCCCAACAGATATAGAAACAGATGACAAGATACCCGTATCAACAAACCAGCTCATCCGCTCACTGTTAAAAGCACAAGGACAACTTGCCGCTCTTTCTTCCATTGGGCAGCATATTGACCGAAACCCAAAGTTTCATGGTGATGAACATTTGCCAGCCTTTGAAGCCGTCCACAGCACTCTATCAATCTTGCTTGATGACCTACAGCAGGACATAAAAGAACATGATAGACATTTAAGGCAGATATTCGGGAAAGTAGGAGAGAGCGTGGATTATTTCAACAAATCAGGAAGCAAACCACAAAGAGCAATAGGAAATTTAAAATAAAGATATTTTCTAGCTGTTTTCTTATTGGTTGGGTATTTTCTGATAAGAAAGTTACCCTATAGTTACCCCAAGAGCTTCAAATCCCAAAATCCTAAACAAAACACTCTTACTAACCCCCTGATATATAACAAAAAATAGTGGTGCCGGTTGACGGAATCGAACCGCCGACCTACTGATTACAAATCAGCCGCTCTACCAACTGAGCTAAACCGGCATTGCCATAACAGGGTATATCAGAACCTTGCTCTTAAATAAAAAAAAAGGATACGTCAAAGGTTAAAATGACTTTTTACATAAAAATTCCCAGATATGGTGTTAACGCCCTGAAATCGAAAACAATTTTGATAAGGGGTGTGCAGATCTTGCCGTCGGTGCATAGGCATTCAGGGAGGGGCAAAAAATAAGGGGCGCACAAGCCAATTCAGATTGGGGTATCTGGAGGCGAAAGAAAAAGGATATCGTACCAGGGCAATGCAGACAGTCACTCCCCAAACAGAAAAGAGGCCTGGGTTTCGACGGCTATCGGCCTGCCCCTGAGGGGTACTTCCCTTACGACACAAGGAAAACACAGAAAAGGGGAGACAGCCATACGGCTTCCCCCCTTCCCCCAAAACGACCACAGAGTTAGGGTGTCCTCAGAAATAAAGGATCAGGATAGCATAGGAATTTTGTTTGTCAGCTAGCGCATAGTGCGAGCAAACAGTTACGGTTTGCGGGTTAAAATACGCGCAGTTAAGGGGGCTATACAGGTATTTTTAAAACGACGCTGACGTGCAAAAGAACAGGCTAAACGATTTGGTTAATTTTGAGAGGTGTCCTTACTTCTTCAGCAAGTCCCTGATTTCTGTCAGCAGCACTTCCTGGGCTGGTGGGGCTTTTGGTGTCTCTGCCTCTTCCTGCATCATTTTTGCCTTGGCCTTGTTCATTCCCTTGACCAGCATAAACAATACAAACGCCACGATCAGGAAGGCGATCAAGGCATTGAGAAAATTGCCATACTTGATCAGAATATCGGCTCCCTTGGCATCCTGGCCCACAATATATCCCATATTGGAAAAGTCGACCCCACCAGTCACCATACCAATCGGCGGCATGATGACATCCTCAACAAGAGACTTTACAATTGTGCCGAATGCACCGCCAATAATGATACCGACGGCCATATCGACCATATTCCCCTTCAAGGCAAAATCCTTGAATTCACTGATCATTCCCATACTACGCTCCCTTTTCTGTTTATGGTTTAAGGCACAGGGACAGCACACAAATTTTATTATTCTGCTGTGCCACATCCCGCCTTCCGGCAGCTTACCTGTTTTGCCAGCATATCACAGGCCAAACACTGGACAACCCACAAGTTTCAGGAATAGTTAATCCAAGTCAGCCACTTCTGCGCCGCCGCCATGGACACGCTGCGCCAGAGCCGCCTCGATAAAGGCATCAATATCACCGTCCAGCACAGCCGGCGGGTTGGTACTTTCAACCCCTGTGCGCAAATCCTTGACCATCTGGTAGGGTTGCAGGACATAGGACCGAATTTGGCTGCCCCAGCCAATCGCAGACTTTCCAGCCTCATTGGCAGCTGTCGCCTCCTCGCGTTTTTTCAGCTCTTCCTCATAGAGCCGCGCCCGGAGCATGTCCCAGGCCTGCGCCTTGTTCTTATGCTGCGACCTCTGGTTCTGGCACTGCACCACAATATTGCTTTCCAGATGGGTGATACGCACTGCGCTGTCTGTGGTATTGACATGCTGCCCGCCCGCCCCGCTGGCACGGTAGGTGTCAATCCGCACGTCGCTTTCGCTGACCTCAATATCAATGCTGTCGTCAATCACAGGGTAGACCCAGACAGAGGCAAAACTGGTATGCCTGCGGGCATTTGAGTCGAACGGCGAGATACGGACAAGGCGGTGCACCCCAGACTCGGTCTTTGCCCAGCCATAGGCATTTTCACCCTTGAACAGCAAGGTCGCCGACTTGATGCCCGCTTCCTCGCCGTCCCGCATCGCAACAATTTCAGCCTTGTAACCGCGCCTTTCTGCCCAGCGCATATACATACGCATCATGATATTGGCCCAGTCCTGCGCTTCGGTGCCCCCTGCCCCGGCATTGATCTCGACAAAGGTATCATTGCCATCAGCCTCCCCAGACAGCAAGGCCTCGACTTCTGAACGCTTGGCAGAGGCCAGCACACCCTTTAGGGTGTTTTCTGAGTCGGCAATAATTTCATCATCGCCCTCAAGCTCCCCCAATTCAATCATCTCTATATTGTCAGACAGATCCTGAGAGAGGGAATTATAGGCCGAAATAGCCCCTTCCAGGTGCTGGCGTTCACGCATCACTTTGCGTGCCTTACCAGAATCACTCCACAAATCTGGGTCTTCTGCCAGATCATTCAGTTCCAGCAAACGCTTATTGGCCTTGTCCCAGTCAAAGATGCCTCCTCAGGAGTGACAGCGACTCCCTGATTTCATCTGTTATGGCCTGAATCTCTGCACGCATCTCAATCATATTCCTTTTAGTGGCTTGCCACTTTTGTTTTAAGTGCTTCGTTTTCTAAATAATTACTTATATTCAATGCATTACAGTAAAACCAACACCGTCATTTAAGTAGGACAGCCCACCAGAACAGGGCAATCTGCCTGGCTGGCCTGGCATAAGCCAATATGTTGCAGCACCATAACCGCTTGCACACAAAAAAACCAGATCACTTTGACAATGATCCAGTTTTTTTTAATTTTCCTGCAAGAACCTGCCTGACATTCATCCAAGCCTAATAAACACCGCCAAAGAAATCGGAAGATTCCTCATTCCTGCTGGTGCTTGGGGTGCTGTAGCCCCCACTACTCTCCTGGCTATAGCTGTCATATTCAGGCGGGTTTTCATTGGGCTTGAACAGTTCCAAGATACCATATTTATCTCCGCGCGATGTTCTCGCGCCAGTCTTCCTGTTAATGCGAATCAGCTTCATGCCAGGCGGTATCCTGAAAGGCACTGACTTTTTGCCCTTATGCGCCATCTTCATGAACTCTGCAAACACAGGGCCAGCCACATGCCCGCCAGTCTCGCCCCTGCCCATAGGGGAAGGATTGTCAAACCCAACAAAGGCACCGACCACCAAATCCGGGGAATAACCCACAAACCAGGCATCCTTCTCATTATTCGTCGTGCCCGTCTTACCTGCCAAGGGAATTCCCAGTTTTTTCATTCTGCGCGCTGTGCCGCGCTGGACAACGCCTTCCATCATAGATGTGATCTGGGCAGAAGTGTAAGGATCAATAATCTGCTTCCTGTCATCCCCCAAAGTCGGTTCATGGCTATAGTTCCACTCCTTAACATCACAGCCTGTACATTTCCTGGCATCATGCCGCCAGACTGTACGGCCATAACGGTCCTGAATCCGGTCCACCAAGGTTGGTGTCACCTTTTTCCCGCCATTGGCCAGGATGGCATAGCCGCTGGCCATCCGCATCAATGTGGTCTCTCCTGCCCCCAATGCCATCGACAGCAGTTTAGGCAAGTTATCATAAGCCCCAAACCTACGGGCATATTCTGAGATCAAAGGCATTCCCAAATCCTGCGCAAGACGCACGGTCATCAGGTTCTTGGAACGTTCAATACCAGTCCGCAAGGTTGTTGGGCCTGCAAATTTTCCACCATAGTTTTTCGGTTTCCATAACCCTGCGGGGGTCTCAATCACAATCGCCGCATCAAGCACAACGCTGGACGGCGTATAACCGTTATCCAAAGCGGTGGCATAGACAAAGGGCTTGAAAGACGAGCCGGGTTGGCGATATGCCTGCGTTGCGCGGTTAAACTGGCTCATCTTGAAGCTGAACCCACCAGAAAGAGCCAAAACCCGTCCTGTATGGGGATCCATCACGATAATCCCGCCGCTTACCTTGGGTATTTGGCGCAAGATCCATTCCTGTGGCGGCGTTGCCTTTTGAATTTCATCCAGTGAGGCGACTTCAACGCCCCCCCCATTACCGTCATTCCCTTCAGCAACCTTCGCAGGCTCTACGTAAACCACATCCCCAACAGACAATATACTTGCCATACTCCCAGGTTTCTTGCCAAAGCTCTCAACCCGCTTGCCTTTTTTGGTAATCCTGGTCTTCAGCAACCGCTTTGCCCATTTTGAAGTCTTTAGGGTGATATAACCCTGCTGTCTCTTTTGCTCAAGCTTCCTGGATTTCAGTTTGGTAGGACGCAACCCAATAACAGCCTTATTCTTTGAAACAGAAAGCACAACAGCCATTTCCCAAGGCTTGACATCAGACAGATACTTAGCCTTTGCCAACGGCTGCCCCCAGTCACCTGACATGTCCTCAATTTTTGTCACCGCGCCGCGCCAGCCGTGGCGGGTATCATAGCCGACAAGCCCCTTGACAAGAGCCTTATGCGCCATTCTTTGCATTTCCGGCTCCAGGGTTGTCCGCACAGACAAGCCGCCGCCATACAGCTTTTTCTCGCCATAACGTGCCAGCAATTCGCGGCGCACCTCTTCCGTAAAATAACCAGCCTCAAAACTGTCAACCCCAAAGGAACGCAAACTGACACCCAATGGTTTTGCCTTGGCAATCTTGCCTTCCTCTTCAGTGACAAAACCATTCTTAACCATCCTGCCAATAACATAGTTCCTGCGGATAATTGCCTTTTTGGTTTTTCTGAACGGGTGATAGTTGCCAGGCCCCTTGATCAGCCCAGCCATATAGGCCACCTCATGAAGTTCCAGTTCATCAAGCGACTTGCCGAAGTAATTCAGCCCGGTCGCCGCAACGCCGTAGGAGCGCAGGCCAAAATAAATTTCATTCAGGTAAAGCTCCAATATTTGCTCTTTGGTAAAGGCACGCTCAATACGGTAGGCCAGGATGGCCTCCTTGACCTTACGAGCCAGCTTCTGTTCATTGGAAAGCAAAAAGTTTTTGGCAACCTGCTGGGTAATCGTCGAGGCTCCCGGACGCTTGCCACCGCCTGCTATCATTGACTGGACATTAATAAGTACAGCCCGCGCAAGCCCCGTAAAATCAATACCACTATGGGAATAAAAATTCTTGTCTTCAGAGGCAATAAAGGCATTCACCAATAATTTGGGCATTGCCGATATTGGCACATAAATGCGCCGTTCCTTGGCATATTCAGCCAGCAGGCTGCCGTCATTGGCATGGATGCGTGTCATAACCTCTGGTTCATAGCGTGCCAGCACCTCATAATCAGGCAAATCCTGCGACATCAGCCAAAAATAATAGGACACAGCCCCAAGGACAGCCATGGTAATGATAATGCCAGATGTAATCGACCAACCTATAAATCGCCATATCCAGCGTTTTTTAGGTTTTTTTGGCGTTTCCGGCGGCATCAGATCTCGAATTGACATGGGATATTTCTAATCTTTCATTATGGTGTACAAAATTGCAAAACAACTTATTTATTCAATTATAACAGGCTCTTCATAGCACTGGGGAAAAGACATATCTTCCTCAACCTTTGTTTATATCAGTGTCCATAAGGTTCAATAAGGCCTCCGTACCTTGCCTGTCTCAATATATTGGACAATAGCCTTTGAGACAGCATGGGAAACCTTGTTTCTCCATTTTTTCGACCTCAGGTTCCTAACATCATGTTTGTTACTGACAAACCCCAGTTCCAGCAAGACAGAAGGAATTTCTGCATTCCTCAAGACATGAAAATCCGCAGACCTTACGGGCCTTTTACTCATTCTAGTCACTTTTTTAAGCCCATGAACCAAAAACTTTTTGGCAAAGGTGACTGAAAAATTATTGGTTTCCCTCTGGGTCAGCTCTGTCAACTCCTTGATAATGTCAGGTATTTCACTTGTCTGGTTTGCATTGCCCAAGATCTCCCTAAAGCCTTTTGGAAAGGCAATCTTGTCCATAACAGGTGTCTTGTTCTGCTCTTCTGCGATCAGCCTGTCCAGTTCAGTGGCTCCTTCCTTGTTCAGGGTATAGACGGTTGCCCCGCGCGCGCGCCTTTTGCGTCTCCAGCTTCCCGGTACAGCATCAGCATGGATAGAGATAAACAAGCCAGCCTTTTGTGCAAGGGCAAACACGACACGATCCCTCAATGGGATAAAGACATCGCTGTCTCGTGTCATCATGACCTTGTATTTCCCGCCTTTTTCAAGATGTTTTTTAAGGGACTGGGCAAAGGAAAGTACAATATGTTTTTCCTTGATGCCGCGCCTTGACTTCGCTCCTGCATCCTCACCGCCATGACCCGGATCAATCACAATGACAGTCCGCCCATCACTGAGGCCAGAACCGGCTCTGGTAACAGCAGCAATAGAGGCAACCCTTGGTTTACCTGGCTTCTTGTCAGGCATTTCTGGTTTTGCTGTTGGCAAAAAACTTGATCCCCTATCTTTCTGACTGCTTTCGCGCTTTCCCCTACCTTCAGATATTTTGACAGGGGCTTTTGTCACTGGCATCAGCTCCAGGACAAGTCTTGCAGGCTGGCCATATTCCGATTTTTTGATAAAAGTTTTGCTGATCTTGACAGGCTTCTTGACATCAATGACAATCCTGGACTTACCACCGCCAACCAGCCCGTAACGGTAGGCTTGGATCAGCCCCCTGTCTTTCTGTCCCTGCCCTGCAGGAAACAGGAATTTTACCTGCGGCAGGTCTATCACCACCCTGTTCGGTGACTTCAGGACAAACACCTTATACTTCACAACACGCGAGAGATCGACAACAAAACGCGTCCGGTCTGTATCTCCTCCGATACGTGCTACATTTGCCAAAGGAGAACCTTTTTCAGTTCCTGCCAATGCCTGCGGAACAGCCAAGAATGAACCCGACACCACCGCCCAAAATATCATCATAGTGGCAGAACCAGGAAAGACCAAGCCCCCAAAACGTTCCCTTATGTGCTGTATAATTTTAGTCATATCCAAGGATTTCGCACCAAGCTGTAAAGATGAACAGAATTTTCATAATCAATTTTTTAGATAATCTACAAAGCTACAGACAAATACACAGAATACCAAGGCCGTCAGGACATCCCCAAAAATAACCGAATCGTTTATTTCTGCGTGTACCCTCAGGTCGGGTCAGGCAGCCAGGCTACATTTTCTTGCACCCCACCAAATTTTCTTAGCATTTCACTACAATACCACCAAATTATAACCTAAATTTGTCAACCATCCACTATCCTTAACCCTATCCGAATTTTCCCCTGCATTATTAGTGAACAGGTAAGTATTTTATGATATGTTGCAAGGCAGTCACTTAAAAATGTATATCGCACACTATATCCCTTGTGGAAAACGGACAGAGTGGAAAACGGACAGAACTCAAAGGTAACTCCAGACCATACAATTCAAAATTGGATTTACCTGTGCCAATATGTTATCCATCCACCTTCATCAAGGGATAATACACAGACACTAAGACAGAATTACAGGCCTTCAATGACCGCAATTGGGCGGTATCAAGATAATCACGAGCCATAAATCTGTTCACGAACATTATAGCCAACGCAGTAAAGGCTTGCTATTCTCGGAATAAGCCCTAGTCTAGGTTTTGCACCTGGATTTTGCGAAGCCAGTAACAAATATACAAAAACAAGCCTGGTCACAGCTAAAACCTTAAAAATTTATGACAGACATAATTTTTTACCACATTATGTTGATAGTAAAATAATATTTAAAAACGCTACTGCCCAAAAGCAGATATTTGTTTTAAATATATCCAGGCCGCAATACCTGACCGTTGGCACATAAGTTAATGAGTAGGCTATCGGCAAGGCGAACACACAACATCAAATATTTCCCCTGTTTGACAGGAATATTTGATAGGGAAATACCTGAAATATACTGGGGCTAATGCCTTGGTTCGTAACACCCAAAGAATTCGAGACCCTTTAGACAGGGTCTCACCATTAGTAATTTTTTTTACCTGGCTCATGAGGCCTTCAAACTCAAGGCTCACCCAGACCCAAGGTATTAAAGTTTTAAAGACCTGATTATATGCTTAAGCATAGCAGCAGTATGGCTGGTTTACTCCAGCGATCATATTTGGTTTCACCAGCGAACTGGAAAAGGATTAGTCTTTCTCCTGTTTTTGCGTGTGCCTGCCTTTTGCATCTTAATCTCCTAACAAATCAATTATACGCCCTTCTTGGCACTCTTTTTTTCAGGGGATTCTTTCCTGCACCAAAGACCCAAGACTGGCAGGAGAAAACATCAAATGACAAACAAAATGCTCATCGACGCAGCGCACCCAGAAGAAACACGGGTCGTTGTCATCCGTGGCAACCGGGTAGAGGAATTTGACTATGAGTCAACGTTCAGGAAACAGTTGCGCGGCAACATCTATCTTGCAAAAGTGACCCGCGTTGAACCTTCATTGCAGGCTGCCTTTGTGGACTATGGTGGCAACCGCCACGGCTTCCTGGCCTTTAATGAAATTCACCCCGACTATTACCAGATCCCTGAATCTGACAAACGTGCCATGCTCAAGGCTGAGGCAGCGGAACAGGCCAAATGGGAAAAGAAGAAGCTTGTCGAAATCGAAAAAAGGGAGCAAGCCAACACCCCAATTATTGAGCCGCTTGGCGAGGATGACCCTGCTTATGATTTGGTAGAAATCATTTATAATGATCCCGGTTATGGCATGGAACAGCCCTCTTTTGGTGAAGACGGCATGGATGTTGTCGAGGTTATAGCCGATGAGGATGACCCCCTTGACGCACTGCCCCCACGCCCAAAAATGAAGCGCAAGCATTACCGTATCCAGGAAGTGATCAAGCGCAACCAGATTATTCTGATCCAGGTTTCCAAGGAGGAGCGCGGCAACAAGGGTGCTGCCTTGACCACCTATCTTTCCCTGGCCGGACGCTTTACTGTTCTGATGCCAAATACCGAACGCGGCGGCGGCATATCACGTAAGATTGAACTGGCCTCTGACCGCAAACGTTTGCGTGAAGTGATGGACACCCTCAAGATCCCTGAAGGCATGGGACTAATCATCCGGACAGCCGGGGCAAGCAAGACCAAGATTGAGGTCAAGCGGGATTATGATTACCTGTTGCGCCTTTGGGAAGGCATCCGTACCCTGACCCTGAAATCATCTGCCCCTGCCCTGACCTATGAGGAAGGCAACCTGATCAAGCGGTCTGTACGTGACCTTTATGACAAGGACATCAGTGAAATCATTGTTTCCGGTGAACAGCCTTACCGCGAGGCAAAGGCCTTTATGCGCACCCTGATGCCGAGCCACGCCAAGAATGTGAAGCCCTATAAGGATCATGAACCAATTTTCATGCGCCACCAGGTCGAGCGTCAGCTCAATGAAATGTTCAGCCCGTTTGTCACCCTGAAATCAGGCGGCTATATTGTCATCAACCAGACCGAGGCTCTTGTGGCCATTGATGTCAACTCTGGCAAGTCGACCAAAGAAAAGTCTATTGAGGAAACAGCCCTGTCCACTAACCTGGAAGCTGCTGAAGAAATTTCCCGCCAGTTACGGCTGCGGGATATGGCTGGCCTGATTGTGATTGACTATATTGACATGAATGAAAGGCGCAATAACAGGGCTGTCGAAAAGAAAACCAAGGATTGCCTGCGACAGGATCGTGCGAGGATACAGATAGGTCGTATCAGCACCTTTGGTCTCATGGAAATGTCACGCCAACGCATGAGAACAGGTGTCCTTGAAGGCAGCACCACCCCATGTGAACACTGCCAGGGTACTGGCATGATCAGGTCAACAGAATCTGTTGCCCTCTATGTCCTGCGTTCGCTGGAAGATGTGCTGATGAACGGCTCCCTGAAGGGTCTTAATGCCATCACCTCTGTTGATGTCGCATTATATATCCTGAACAAGAAACGTGAATACCTGCAAAAGCTGGAAGAAAAATATGACTGTCTCGTCATGATTACTGCCAATGCGCAGTTGCTTGGGGCAAACTTCTCCATTGAAAAAGCGGGAGAGGACAGCCACGACAACAAGGACAACCTTATTGTCCAGGTCGACTGGGCCAAGACAGCTCCTGGCCAATCACGGGACAACAAACACAACCAGTCCAGGAATAACCGGAAGAACACGAGCAACAATAAGAATACTGGTAACAAAGCGCGGCCTGACCGCCAGAAACCAGCCAGAGGCCGGAATAATGATAACAGGGCAGACAAACCTGGTCGCCAAAGAAACCAGAAAGACCAGAAGCAGGAAATAAGTGTTGAAGGCCAGTCTGGGGCCGACAACAAGCAGGCCAATAAAGAGGAAAACAGCAAGCCGCGCCGCAACAGGCGCAGCAATGCCAGACCCAATAGCAATAAAGGGAAACAACAGGTCGATGTAACCGCACCTGAAACATCTGCTAAAACGTCTGGTCAGGAAACCCTTGCCCAGGACAGTAAATCACAGGATTCAGCCACAAAACAGGAAAAGACAGAAGGGAAAAAGCCGCGCAAGCCGCGCTCCCCCCGCCGTTCACCCCGTAAAAATGCTGCACCCTCACAAGAGCCGCAACAGGAGACTGCAAAGGCTGACACTGTCAAAGGGAGAAAGCCTGCGACTGAAAAGGCTGCACCCAGACCAGAAGCAACAGAAAAGCCTAAAGAGGTGAAGAAAAAGGAAACTGCAAAAGCTGCACCAAAAGTTGCCCCTGAAAAGCCCAAAGAAATGGCCGCAGCTGAACCTGGATCAAAACGCAAGGGATGGTGGAGCCGGCCATAATTTTTAGAATTTATCTATTTGCAATTCTTATCCAGAAAGGGGCAACAGCACACATAGCTGTTGCCCCTTTCTGGGTCTTGCCCTACAGGGATGTCAACAGGCTTTCCGGTCATAAAACAGGAAAAACTGTCAACCGTAACAAACTTTGCTATAGTCAAATTTCTGCAAACATGGCTATATGTTTCTGATATGTTCGATTTTATCATTTTTTGCAAAGGGTGACTTCATGCCGTCTCAAGGTAATCTTTTTTCCAGACTGATGGGAGAGAAAAGAACAGGCAAGGCAGAACCTGCTGCCAAGGCCAAAGCCAAAACTGTTACAGGGGCTAAAAGCGACTATACCGCCGCTGACATTGAGGTTCTTGAAGGCCTAGAGCCAGTACGCCGCCGCCCAGGCATGTATATTGGCGGCACGGACAGCAAGGCCTATCATCACCTGTTTGCCGAAGTGATTGACAACTCAATGGATGAGGCTGTGGCAGGTTTTGCCAGCCAAATCCATGTTGAGCTGAACGCCGATGGTTCCCTTACTGTTGAGGATGACGGGCGCGGCATCCCGATTGATCCCCATCCCAAATATAAGGACAAATCAGCACTGGAGGTTATCCTCACCACCCTGCATTCCGGCGGCAAGTTTGACTCTGATGTCTACGCCACGTCTGGCGGTTTGCACGGCGTTGGGGTTTCTGTGGTCAATGCCCTGTCCGAGCTGCTGGTGATTGATGTCTCACGTAACAAAAAGCTGTACCGCCAGGTCTATCGGCGCGGACTGGCGGACAGCAAGCTTGAGATTGTTGGCAAGTCAACTGTCAAGAACGGTACAAAAATGACCTTCCTGCCAGATGAGGAAATTTTCGGCGAACGTATCAAGTTTGACCCCAAACGCCTGTTCCGGATGGCGCGCTCCAAGGCCTATCTTTTTGGCGGCGTTGAGATCATCTGGAAATGCGCCCCCGAACTGATAAAGGAAGGCGACACCACCCCGACCGAAGCTGTTTTCCATTTCCCAGGCGGCCTGCGCGACTTTCTGACAGAACGCCTTGAGGGCAAAACCCAGGTGACCAAAACCCTGTTTGCTGGAAAGCTTGAGAAGGAAGGCGGCCATGGCTCTGTTGAATGGGCGATTGGCTGGGTTGCCAGTCATGATGGCCTGATGAATTCCTATTGCAACACCGTACCGACCCCTGACGGCGGCACCCATGAAAACGGACTGCGTGCTGCCCTGACCAAGGGTCTGCGCAGTTACGGCGAGATTACCAAGAACAAGAAGGCCAGCCAGATCACAGCTGACGATGTGCTGGGCACATCTGCCACCATGCTGGCTGTCTTCATCCGTGAACCTGAGTTCCAGGGTCAGACCAAGGAAAAGCTCTCCTCTGTTGTCGCTGCCAAGATTGTGGAAAGCGCGCTACGCGATGCCTTTGACCACTGGCTGACGGCCAATCCGCCCGAAGCCAACAAGTTGCTGGAATGGGTGATTGACCGCTCTGAAGAGCGTCTGAAACGCAAGCGTGACAAGGATGTCAGTCGCAAGACCGCCACTGCGCGCCTGCGCCTGCCTGGCAAGCTAACGGACTGTTCGCAAAAACTGGCCAAGGGCACTGAACTGTTTATCGTGGAAGGGGACAGTGCGGGCGGCTCTGCCAAGCAGGCGCGCAACCGCAAGAACCAAGCGATCCTGCCCTTGCGCGGAAAAATCCTCAATGTCGCCAATGCCAGTGCCAGCAAACTGTCACAGAACCAACTGCTATCTGACCTGACCCTTGCCCTGGGTAGCGGAACTGGCAAGCATTATAATGATGCTGATTTGCGTTATGAAAAGATCATCATCATGACAGATGCGGATGTTGACGGCGCGCATATCGCCTCCTTGCTGATCACTTTCTTTTACCGCCAGATGCCGGAACTGATTGATAACGACCATCTTTACCTGGCATTGCCGCCGCTCTACAGCATCAAGTATAAGGACAAGAAAAAAGGGTCTGTGACACTCTATGCCATGGATGAGGCTGACAGGGACGAGATATTGGAAAGCCCTGAGGTCAAAGGCAAGAAGGTTGAGATCGGACGGTTCAAGGGGCTGGGCGAGATGATGGCCAAGCAGCTCAAGGACACCACCATGGATCCGACAACCCGCACCCTGCTCAGGGTTGAGGTCGAGGAAGAGGAGCGCGAGGCCACCAACCTGTCTGTCCAAAACCTGATGGGCAATAAGCCAGAAACCCGCTTCATCTTCATCTCAGAAAATGCCGAATTCGCCGAAAATTTGGATATTTAACCAGAATCTCGTTTAAGGGGCGAAAACCTGCAAAGGCGGCATTGCCCGCGCTGTCCCTAAAATTGCCCAGCGCATCCGCCGCGCCAAACATGTTATTGATCACCGAAATTGTGCTGCCGATAAACAGGCTTTCATGGATCTCATGATGGTTGGCCGTTTCAGTCGCTGCGGTGATATTAACGTTGTTTTGCGCGTCAATGGTCACAGCACCATCGGCATAAACCGTCGAAGCTTCGATGGTAACATCGTTGCCGCTGTCCAGCACCAGATCACCAAAAGCGTCTAGACGCGAGCCGTTCTGCACCGTGCCGCTGGTGGTGGTCTCATCATTGGTGGCCATATAACCGATGCCACCCACTCGTGGGCCTTCATGCCCCCGCCGCCAGAACCGAGGTTGAACACGCCAAAGCCAGAGAAGCTGGCATAATCATTGCGGTAATACTCGGTCTCTTCGGCCAGAATGTTGATGTCGCCGCCCGCTGAGACAAACATGTCCTCGCCCGCAGAAACCGACGACCCAGAGACGGTAATGTCCCCCGCCGCCAAAATATCAACATTGCCGCTGGCATCCACCGTGGTCGCTACATTACGCGTCTCAAAGGCATCAAAGCCGCTTATCCAGTTGTTCAATCATGCGGAAATGGGGCGTTGCCCATTACTCTATTTTGAGGAATAATTTAGTGTATTTAGTAAACTGTCACCGTAATTCAATATTTTTTTATCTCAGCTTTCAGGTTCTCTCAAATATTTTTTAATAAATTCTATATATTTTTTATCATCTTGAGCAAAAATATTTTCCCGTTCTGCAATATAGGCAAGTGTTATTTCTTGCAAGGCACGTTCCTTGTCCCCTGTTTCATAGAGACACTGTCCAAGCCTTAAATGCAGAAAAGGGTTTTCATGACCATCACCATATTTCATGGCCTCACTGAACACAGTCACACCTTGTGTAAAATCCTTGTTTAAAAAACAAGTATCCCCCTTAGCGGCCAAAATTTGCAAGGATGCTGCCCATCTGGTTTTAGGTTCTGGCAGTTGCGCAAAGGACATATCGAAAAGGTTACATGCATCATTATAATCTTTCCAAATAATAGATTCTTCTCCCTCATTAAATAATATATTTGCTTTGCGAAATAATTTACTATCAAAAGACTTTAATTCTTCATCATCCAGTACCATTTTCTCTTGTTTCCTTACAATGTTGAGGGATGGGGATCTCGATAGGTTTCCCTAATTTTACCACCATCACTACGGTTGCGACTTCGAGGCTGTAAGGTATAGTTGTCCCTGTTTTGCATAAAGTCCTTGACCGTATCACTTTTTTTACCAGCCTTATAACCCTCCTTATTCCACCATTTGACAGCATCTACCTTATGTGCTTGATCCAGTTTATTAACTGGGTAATATTTATTACCAATCTTGACTCTCATATTTTTTCCAGAGCCTTTCGTGGGATAATTACTCCTGACCCAACCTTCAAAATCGGGATGAAGATCACCATTTTGTTTCGTTCTGAGTGGGTTTTCTCCCATATATTGTCGTCTAAGGTTTTTATGTTCAAGACCATTGGCAACCCGCACCAAAATACCATCCTTTTCTACAAATTTATATTGGTCATTATTTTTATCAATTAGAATACGCCCCTTCAACAGTGAAACGCAACACTCAGCCTGCGTCGCTTTGAGAAGACCTCATGTGGTGTCTTGTAGTCCAGGATTTTTCTTGGCCTGTGGTTGATCTTGCGCTCGACCTCCTGAACCTGCTCATGAGACAGT
>JAJRRF010000051.1 GCA_024279735.1 Alphaproteobacteria bacterium | reverse complement strand
TATGGGCTTGATAAATTACGGCAATTGCTCATGCACCAAAAAGATGAAGCAATCCGCCTGCTTAAAAAGTTCCTAGCCCCACAAACGAAAAAACAGCCCGTCCAAAAGGCTTTAGCCTGAAGAGAGTCGTGTACTATGATCCGCAGCAAGACTTTGCATCTTTCAGCCAAAGGGCGTGTTGCCTGGCCACTGGCATGAATCCCGCATTTTTCGCAGGATGACAGTGAGTAAATTGTTGGTCAAAAACAGGGAGCTGGCGCGAATGGGTCTAAACCCGCTCCAGTCTAGGCAAATTCACAAGGTAAAATAATACCACATCACTAAGTGATTGATTTCTAAGGGTAATTATTGGTTTTGCGTCATTTTTAACGGTTGACTTATGGGTGTAAAGCCCGTATCACTCACAACTAATATTATTATGATGACTCAAGATTCTGGATATTTCTGACCAATGAAAACCTATACCGCCACAGTGAAAGACTGTGCAGACAAGAAATGGCTTCTGATAGATGCCGAAGGCCTGATTGTTGGCCGTGTTGCCTCCCTGATTGCCATGCGCCTGCGCGGCAAGCATAAGGCTATCTTTACACCAAATATGGATGCCGGTGACAATGTCATCATTATCAATTGTGAAAAGGTTGTCTTTACAGGCAAGAAACGTAAAGACAAGACTTACTATTGGCATACTGGCCATCCTGGCGGGATCAAGGAGCGGAAGGCACACCAGTTGCTTGATGGCCGTTTCCCTGACCGTGTGATGCGCAAGGCTGTTGAGCGGATGATGCCAGGTGGCCCGCTGTCCCGCTCCCAGATGAAACATTTGCATATTTATGTTGGCAGTGAGCATCCGCATGAAGCGCAAAACCCTGAGCTGGTTGATGTCAGGGCGATGAACCCGAAAAACTATCTGCGTCCCAGGCCCTTGGTATAGCAGTGATTTGGGCTGCGTTGGCAGCCTGAACAGTTTGTGCGAAATTCTATAGATATGTTGTGAGATGAAAGGCCGATAAAATGGCAGATGAAGAAATTAAATCCCTGGAAGAGCTTGGCAAGGCCACAGCTGATGCAGGAACAACGCTGGCTGAAGGTGACGGGGCGGAAACGCAGACCCCCTCAACCCCGGCAAAGGTTTATGTCCAGAAACTGGATGCCCAGGGACGTGCCTATGGTACCGGTCGCCGTAAGGATGCGGTTGCCCGCGTCTGGGTAATGCCTGGTTCTGGCAAGGTCACCATTAATGGCCGCGATATTGAAAAATATCTTGCCCGTCCTGTATTGCGCCTGGTTTTGCGCCAGCCGCTTGAGGCTGCGGAACGTGCAACGGCTTTTGATGTTGTCTGTACTGTCAAGGGCGGCGGCCTGTCTGGTCAGGCGGGTGCGATCCGTCACGGTATTGCCCGCGCCATGGTGGCTTTTGAGCCTGAACTGCGAAGCGTGCTGAAAAAGGGTGGCTTCATGACCCGTGATGCGCGTACTGTTGAACGTAAGAAATACGGCAGGGCGAAAGCGCGTAAGAGCTTCCAGTTCTCAAAACGTTAATCAGCGTTTTTTGTACTGCATTTCAAGGAAGCCCGCCAATTTATCTTGGTGGGCTTTTTTATTGTCTTTAATGGCGTTTTGGCTGCAATAGTCAGGTAGGGGAAAAGGATAAAATGACAAAAAATAAAAAGATCAATATCGCAGTGATAGGGGCTTCTGGCTATACAGGCAGTGACCTGGTGCGCCTTGGCCTGCGTCACCCCAATATCACTTTCCAATATCTGGTGGCCAAGACCCATGCGGGCAAAAGCGTTGAGGCGGTGTTTCCCCATCTTGGCGGTTATGGCTTGCCGGATATGGTGGACTTGTCTGCTGTGGAGTGGGACAAGGTGGACGCAGTATTTTGCGGCTTGCCCCATGCCACTGCCCATGAAATTATTGCCACCATTCCGGAGCGTATCAAGGTGATTGACATGTCGGCAGATTTTCGCTTGCGTGATCCCAAGGCCTATGCCCAGTGGTATGGCGGCACACATAACGCGACCGACCTGCTGAAAACGGCAGTCTACGGCCTGAGCGAGCATTATCGCGAGCAGCTGAAAACAGCGCGGCTGGTAGCCTGTCCTGGCTGCTACCCGACTGCTGCCCTGATGGCACTGTTGCCCGCGCTGAAGTCTGGCTGCATCCAGGCCGAAGACATTATCATTGATGCCAAGTCTGGCGTATCAGGGGCAGGCCGCGCCCCCAAACAGATGACTTTGGCCGCAGAGGCAGGGGAGGGACTGTCACCCTATGCTGTGACCAAGCACCGCCATGCCCCTGAAATTGAGCAGGAACTGGGCGTTGTTGCTGGCCGTGATGACATTATCGTCAATTTCACCCCCCATCTTGTGCCAATGACGCGCGGCGAACTGGTGACTTGTTATGTCAAATTGGCAGAGGGCAAAAGTGCTGATGACCTGCGGACGGCCATGGGCGGCTTTTATGCAGACAAGCCCTTTGTGCGAGTGCTGGAACAGGGGGCAATCCCGTCCACCCAGCATGTGCGCGGCTCTAATAACTGCCTGATAACGGTGTTTGCCGACCGCATTAAGGGGCGTGCCATCATCATTTCAACGCTGGACAACCTGGTGAAGGGGTCCGCAGGCCAGGCACTGCAAAACTTTAACCTGATGTTCGGCCTCGCGGAAACCACTGGACTACAGCAGGTGGCTATGTTTCCATAGGGAGTGTTGCAGGAAAGGAAATATTATTATGGCCTTGACGAAAAAGGGTTCAAGAAAAATTACCGTTGATGGTATGAAATATCGTTGGCAGGTAAGGTGAAGACCTACTTATGAACAAATGCTTGGTCATGAGGGGGCTAAAGCAGTTGTGGAACGCTCTGGTTGTTTTAAAGGGACAGTTTTGATAGTTGCACTGCCTTGGCCGAGGTTTGATTCTATCGATGAAGAATGTGGTCTAGCAAGAGAGGCAAAACCAATTACCCCAAAACATATTGCTTTTGCAGTTTCAAGGAGCCTTCAGCTTGGATGGCAGCCAGAAGTATCAGGTTCCTTTTTTAGATATGATTTTTCAGAAGATGACTGTCGTCTGATGGATGCATTGTAATCTAATGGTATAAGGTTTCAAACTGTCAAATGTCTTGTAATTTCCCCTGGTCTAGGATTGTCATACCGCAGAAATGCGGTATCCATGCCATGATGTTACTTCAGGATAATGAGTTCTGGTGGAGTAAAGGCGTGGCAAGACAGGTCATTGGGAGGCGGGAATGAGAGTGCATGGCTTGGATGTCGCATGGGGCTGCGGCAAGACAGTGGTTTGGAGGATGTGTGCCAGGTTTGCCTCCTTAGAAAAGAGACATAATACTATGATAAAAAGGGAAGACCATGCGCATACTTGTTGTTGAAGATGATAAGGATCTGAACCGTCAGCTTGTCTCTGCACTGGAAGAGGCGGGCTATGTGGTCGACAAGGCGTTTGATGGCGAGGAAGGCCATTTTCTGGGTGATACTGAGCCTTATGACATGGTGATCCTTGACCTGGGTCTGCCTGAAATGGACGGTATCAGCGTGCTGGAACAGTGGCGGCGCGACAAGCGCACCATGCCTGTCCTGATCCTGACCGCCCGTGACCGCTGGAGCGACAAGGTGGCGGGCATTGATGCCGGGGCTGACGATTATGTCGCCAAGCCGTTCCATATGGAAGAAATTCTTGCCCGTGTCCGCGCCTTGTTGCGCCGTGCCTCTGGTAATGCCACCTCTGAACTGGAATGCGGCAAGCTGTTGGTGGATACCAAGGGCGCGCGGGTGCTGTATGACGGGACGGCAATCAAGATGACCTCGCTGGAATATCGCTTGCTGTCTTATCTGATCCATCACAAGGGCAAGGTGGTGTCACGCACCGAACTGGTCGAGCATCTCTATGACCAGGATTTTGACCGTGACAGCAACACTATTGAGGTGTTTGTAGGCCGTTTGCGTAAAAAGATACCAGCCAGCCTGATCCGCACAGTGCGCGGCCTGGGCTATTGCCTGACTGAGCCTGACAATGAGGGCTAAGTTTTCCAAATGGCTGGCAGGCCTGCAAAGACAGGCACATGGCGCAAAGCTGGACTGGCTGAGTGTCAATTCACTGGCCTTCCGCTTGTTTGCCACAGCGGCAGTATTGTCCCTGATGGTGCTGCCGCTGCTGGGCTATATCCTGCTGTCCCATCACCGCCATACAGTAGAACAGCTGTTTGACCAGCAGCTGAGTGACCATATCACCTTGCTGAATATCAATATGGACAAGCTGATAAAGGAACACCGCGATCCCGAGAACCACAACGAGGCCAAGATTTCCACCAACCCAACCTTCCTGGCCCCTGCTTCGGGCTGGTACTGGCAAATCAGCCCGCTTGGCGAGGGTTGCGGTGCGCAAATCTTGTCGCCATCACTGACATCTGAGGTAATGAAGCGTCCGGTAAGGACAGCTGAAAATCGGCAAAAGACCTTGTTCCTGTATATGACCGGGCCTTTTGGGGAAAGTTTGCGGGTCACAGAGCAGATTATTGTCAATGAGCTGGAAAAAAATACAAAATGCCAGCGTTATTCAGTGATGGTGTCTGGCAATGCCAAGATTATGCAAAAGAAGGTGGCTGACTTTTCCAGGACATTATTTGTTTCCCTGACCATATTGGGGCTTGGACTGGCCTTTGCCTCTTTGGTGCAGGTGCATTATGGCCTGGCCCCTTTGGGGGAGATGCGGCGGGAACTGGCTGATATCCGCAGCGGCAAGACAGACCGTCTGCATGGGGAGTTTCCGGCTGAGATCATGCCTTTGCGGGATGAATTGAACAGTCTGATCGAATCCAACCATGATATTGTCGAGCGGGCGCGAACCCATGTTGGCAACCTGGCCCATGCCCTGGAAACGCCGCTCAGTGTCATCACCAATGAGACCCGGGCCGAAAATTCTGCGCTGGCAAAAAAGCTGACGCAGCAGGCCGAGGTCATGCGCAACCAGATTGCGCACCATCTTGACCGGGCGCGGATGGTGGCGCGGGTCAATATGATTGGTTCTGTGACGGAGGTATTGGAGGCCGTCAAGCCGCTGGTACGGGTGCTGAACCGCATTAATGAGGACAAAGGGGTAGAGATAACTCTGGAGATGCAGGGGGCTGGCCTCCAGTTTCAGGGGGAAAAGCAGGATTTGGAGGAGATGCTGGGCAACCTGCTGGAAAATGCCTGTAACTGGGCCCATCATGATGTGGCACTGGATATAGAGAGCGTTGCAGACACGTCTTTCCCCAATGGCCAGGCTGTACGGTTCAGGGTGATGGATGACGGTCCCGGCCTGCCCGCTGACCAGCTTGAGGCGGTTATCAGGCGGGGCAAAAGGCTCGATGAAAGCAAGCCCGGCTCTGGCCTTGGCCTGTCCATTGTTGCTGAACTGGCCGAGCTTTATAAGGGCAGGCTCTATCTGGAAAATATGGCAGATGGCGGCTTATGCAGTGTGCTGGTGTTGCCGATTGTTTTGCCAGCTGCTTTCAAAGGATGACACCGTCTGCTGCATAACCTTTCTGCCAGGTTAACAAAATTTAATTATAAAGATTGTCTATTGATCTGGTCAGGGCAGTGTTTCTGCCATAGTATTCATTTACAATGATGCCTATATTTTTGTCCGATACATAATTTCGGCAGGCTTAAAGTCCTTACATTTAAGGCATTGGTGGATATTAAACAGTGATCTGGATTTTTTTTGTTGTATTGACGGCTGCTGCTTTGGCACTGGTTTTTCGGCCAATGCTCAGCGCGGCTTCTAGTGAGGACTTTAGCGCAGAGGCGACAAACTATAGCCATGAGCTGGAAGTCTATAAGGATCAGCTCAGAGAAGTCGAGAATGACCTGAAGCAAGGGATGCTGACAAAGGCAGAGGTGGAAGCGGCAAGACTTGAAATTTCCCGCAGGATGCTGGCCTGTGTTGATGGCCTGGAAAAGGCATCAGGTAAGAAGACATCCGCTAAAATGACGAGCCAAAAAGAAAAGTCTGGGAGCAGCAAAAAGCATAAGCCCGCTCAAAAGGCAGAAAATAAGGGCAGGTTTGATGGGTTACAGGAGAAGTGGGACGGTCTTGGGGAAAACCATAAGACCAGCCTGCTGGCTTCGGTGATTGGTGTCAGTGTGTTGGCATTGGGGCTGTATGGCGGCCTCGGTTCTCCAGGCGATGCAGACCAGCCTTACGCCAAGCGTTTTGCCAAAAAAGTTGCCGCTCCCCTGGTCAAGAAAGCGGTCGACCTGACAGCGCATTTGGAAAAAAATCCAAAAGACGGGAAATCCTGGGAAAAATTGGCTGCCGTCTATATGAGCAAGAACAGCTTTCATAAAGCGGCATTTTCTTTTCGCCAAGCCATGAAATATCTGGGTGAGAACACATCGCGCCTGACCGGGTTTGCCGAAGCGACCATTATGCTTAACAAGGGTAAGGTGACTGAACCAGCTGTGGCTGCCTATCAGAGGGCGTTAAAGCTTGACCCTGAACTGGTTGAGCCGCGTGTGCGGCTGGCTATGGGGATGGAACAGCGTGGTGATGTGGCGAACGCTGTGAAGGGCTACCGTGATATTATCAGGCGCAGCAGCAAGAATGCCCCATGGATGCCGTTTATCGAAAAACGGTTGGCCAAACTGACAGGTAAGCCGGTGAAGCGTAAGCTAACGGCTGAGGACCAAAAGATTATTGCCCTGATTGGCAAGGTTGAGGAAAGCCTGAAGAAAAATCCCGATGCTGGCAGGGGCTGGGATGTGATTGCCCCAGTCTATCTCAGCCGAGGGGACTATAAGAAGTCTATTAATGCCTTCCAAAAAGCAATTGCCCTGCTGGGTGAAAATGCCAAAAGGTTCTCTGGCTTGGGTGAGGCGACGACATTGCTGAATAATGGAACCATAAGCCCAAAGGCTGAAGCCTATTTTAAAAAGGCGTTGAAGCTTGATCCAGCCATTATTGAACCGAGGATAAGGCTGGCAATGGGGCTGGAACAAAAGGGTTCATTGAAAGAGGCGCAAAGAGCCTATCAGGAGATTATTGAGCGGGGCGGCAAAAAAACGCCCTGGTATGCCATTATCAAACAAAGGGTAGATATTGTCACGGCGCAGCTCACTGGAAAAGCTGGTAAGGGGCCAACGGCGCAGCAAATGCGCGATGCCCAGTCCATGAGTAAAAACGACAAGCAGAGCTTTATCAACCAGATGGTGGCCAGGTTGGCGAGTAAGCTAGAAGATGACGGCAATGATCTTGGGGGCTGGCTAAAGCTGATGAATGCCTATAATGTCCAGGGTAGGAAGTCCAAGGTTATGGAGGCCTATGGCAAGGCGCGTAGGATATTTAAGGGTAATAGCCAGGCTTTGGCTCAGCTTGATGTTGCAGTCAAGAATTTCGGTTTGTAGGTGGTAGTGTCCTGACGGGATTATAACGGATTGTATTCTTTGCACAGCAAGAGGTTTGCTGGGGTAAAAAGTAAGCAGTTAAGGGAATAAATGTAATGACACGGAAACAGCGCAGGTCAACAATGATATTTTCGGCGATGGGTGTATTGGCACTGGCTGTCGGACTGGTATTGTTCGCCCTGTCAGATGGCGTGACCTTCTTTTATACGCCGTCTGATATCATAACTAAAAATGTACAGCCTGGCACACGTATCCGGCTTGGCGGCATGGTTGAAAAAAACTCTATCAAGCAGGGCAAGGGAACAATTACAAACTTTGTGGTGACAGACAAAAAGAAAACCATAAAGGTGTCCTTTAACAAGATTTTGCCTGACCTATTCCGTGAAGGACAGGGCGTGGTGACAGAGGGGCGCATCAATAAGAATGGTGTTTTTATCGCCGATACAGTGCTGGCAAAACATGATGAGAACTATATGCCCAAGGAAGTCGCTGATGCACTGGCAAGACAGGATGCAGGAAAGCACACCATGAAGAGCCTGGCGAAATAAGCTGGTTTGTTTGGTAGGCATGTGTGGCCCTCCCCATTCTGGGAAGGCTGTAGCAAGGGGAAGTTTAGCAATGATTGTAGAGTTTGGCCATTATGCCCTGATCCTGGCATTGGGGGTATCCCTGATCCAGTGTGTTGTCCCGATGTGGGGGGCGCGCATTGGTGATGTGCGTTTGATGAAGGTGGCTGAACCAGCCTCCTATACCCTGTTGTTACTTATATTGGGTTCTTTTCTTGCCCTGACCTGGGCACATGTCAATTCTGATTTTTCAGTCACCAATGTGGTGCAGAATTCCCATACCGACAAGCCAATGATCTATAAGGTGGCCGGGGTCTGGGGTAACCATGAAGGCTCCATGCTGCTCTGGGTGCTTATCCTTGCAATTTTTGCAGCCATGGTGGCCTTTTTTGGCAAGAACCTGCCAGAAACCTTGCGGGCAAATGTCCTGGGTGTGCAGGCTTCCATTGCACTTGCCTTTATCATGTTTATCATTTTCACCTCAAACCCATTCCTGCGTGAGGCTGTGCCGCCGCTCAATGGACGCGGCATGAACCCAATCTTGCAAGATCCGGCGATGGCCTTCCATCCGCCGTTCCTTTATGCGGGATATGTTGGGTTCTCAATGGCGTTTTCGTTTGCGGTTGCTGCTTTGCTAGAAGGGCGCGTGGATGCGGCCTGGGCGCGCTGGGTGCGACCCTGGACAGTGAGTAGCTGGATGTTCCTCACCCTTGGTATTTCCATGGGCAGCTGGTGGGCCTATTATGAGCTTGGCTGGGGCGGCTGGTGGTTCTGGGATCCTGTCGAGAACGCCTCTTTTATGCCCTGGCTACTCGGGACAGCGTTGCTGCATTCTGCCATGGTGGTAGAAAAGCGCGACAGCCTGAAAGTCTGGACGATCTTGCTGGCCATTTTGACATTTTCCCTCTCCTTGATGGGGACATTCCTGGTGCGTTCCGGGGTGTTGACTTCTGTTCATGCCTTTGCTGTTGACCCGGCGCGCGGCAGTGTTGTGCTGTTTATCATGTTCCTGTTTACAGGCGGGGCTCTTGCCCTGTTTGCGATGCGGGCTGACCAGCTGAAGCAAGGCGGGGTGTTCGCGCCTATCAGCCGTGAAGGGGCTCTGATCCTCAATAATCTTCTGCTGACAGTGGCTTGTGCGACTGTGTTGTTTGGCACATTATGGCCGTTGATTACTGAGGCGTTTGGTTACCAGATTTCAGTTGGTGCGCCCTATTTTAACATGACCTTTGGGCCGCTGATGATCCCGCTGATGTTTGCCATTCCTTTTGGGCCGTTACTGGCCTGGAAGCGCGGTGACCTGAACGGTGTCTCGCAGCGTCTGATCTGGGTTGGTGTGGCTGCCCTTGTCGGGCTTTTCATCTCCTATGCGTCCCATATGGACGGGCCGGTGCTTGCGCCGCTTGGCATTATGCTGGCCTTGTGGGTGATCTTTGGTTCGCTTTATGAAATGGGCTATAAGGTCAAGGCCTTCCGCGCGCCCTGGGATGAGGTTGTCCGGCGTTTCCGTAACCTGTAGCGCTCTGCCTTTGGCATGACCCTGGCCCATATCGGCATGGGGGTTTCCCTGCTCGGTATTGTCGGGACATCTGCCTGGAAAGAGGAGCAGGTGATTGGTATGAAGCCTGGGCAAAGCACTGTGATTGCAGGTTATAAGCTGCAATTTAAGGGGCTGGAGGAACGTCTTGGGCCGAACTATACGGAGAAGCTTGGTAGCTTCAAGGTGACCCGTGACGGCAAGGATGTGGTGATGCTGTATCCTTCCAAGCGTGACTACCATATCAGGGCAATGCCAACCACTGAATCAGGCATCTATAATACCATATATGGCTCTGACCTTTATGTGGTGTTGGGTGACAAGCTGAAACAGGGCAAGCACGCTGTGCGGATTTACTTTAATCCGTTGGTACGCTTCATCTGGATTGGTGCGCTGATCATGTTTATTGGCGGTCTGTTTTCATTGATGGACAGAAGATTGCGGGTCGGTGCGCCCAAACGTGCCAAAAACGCCAAGCCTGTTTCTGACCCGAAATCGGTTCCGGCGGAGTAGAATGGAAGAAAAATCCAAAAGAAGAGAACGCTCTCTTGAAATTTTATTATCTGAAGGGCTTCCCATAAATGGTTTGATGCCTTTAACAGGGAGTGAAAAGGAGTCAAGTTTCCAATCAAAAGAGAAGGTTATTGAGCGTTGTTTGTGTTTGTGGGTTTTAGCCTATATTCCAGCGAGACTAGATTATGGTGATATTCGTCAGCTGGTTTCTTATTACAATCTAAAACAAGGATTCTCTCCAGTTGAAATGGAGTTGATGCAATATGTATTGTCTCCAGAAGAATTGGAGTTTATGGATATGCAAATTCCTGATGAAGAGCAGCTAGTTTATGCAATGTGGCGGCAAGAATCACAATGGGCTTTAATGTGGGCTTTAGGCTATGTTGAGGAGTTGAGGTCTCCAAATAGCTACGCCAATGCTGCATCTGTAGGACATCTTATCCATAGCAGAACCTGTGAGGACTTTTTTGGAGAGGCAAGGTTACGTAGTAAATCAGAATTACTCAATGAGTATGATTTATATTCTTGTTATCAATGGTTAATCATTGCTGATAAAAAAAATACCAACAGTTTCTCTCAGTTAAATGATGGCATTATTGGAGAGCGTTTTTATGCTCTCAAATGGCTCGTGAACTATGCTGGTTCCGATTGGGATGATAGTGATACTTGGGATAATGTTGATGTTAGCTTCTGATCTGAAAATAAGGTGTTAAAAAAATGAAAAGACATCATGTACCTATATTTATGTTGCTTGTGTTGGGCTTTCTGCTGCCTGCCAACCTGGCCTATGCGGTCTCGCCAGATGAAAAATTGGCAGACCCGAAACTGGAGCATCGCGCAAGAGAGATTTCTGCGGGTTTGCGCTGTCTCGTGTGCCAGAACCAGTCTATTGATGACAGTAAGGCGGGGCTGGCCAAGGATTTGCGTCTGCTGGTGCGGGAACGCCTGGTGAAGGGGGACAGTGATGAACAGGTGATGGAGTTTGTCGTTGCCCGTTATGGTGATTTTGTCTTGCTGAAACCGCCCTTTAACCTCTATACGATGATGCTCTGGCTTGCCCCGCTGCTGCTTTTGCTGGCAGGTATCGTGATGATCCGCCGATTCAATGCCGATGCCCTGAAAAAACTGGCCGCCGAAGAAAGGGAAGACAGCCCCATCAAGGCTGGCCTCAGCGACGCGGAACAGGCCAGGCTGAAAAAGCTGCTGGGGGAGTAGGGGGAGCCGTGAAATATATCGAGACTATTGATGACCTGATTACATTCCTTAAAGTTTGGCATGATGTGGGAGAAAAGGATGTTGGTCTGGAAATAAGTGAGGATATGGAATGGTTACCAGCTTCACTGAAAAAGCTATATCAGCACTTCGGGCAGTGGATTAAGGCTGGGGATAGGGCTTTTTCGACACAAGATTCGCTTGTTTTTGTGCAAACAGGGTATGAAGTGTGGGGAGAAGGTTATCTGAATATTATGCATGAAAACCAGGGTGTCTGGAAGGCTTTTTTGAAAAGAAGTGATTGTGTTGAGGGGAAAGAGCCTCTTGTATATATTGATACAACCAATAGTGAACCTGATGGAATGGTTGCGAAAGCTTTACAGAAAGATTTGGAACATTTCCTAATCAGTTTTTGTTTGCAGGAGGCATTGTTTAGTGCCCCTTATCTGTGGGCTGTGGATTATCCTTTGCCTGAGACTGAGTTTCAGGAAACAGTAAGTCCTATTTGGCTGGATGGCTTTATTTATCCTTCAAAGAAACCTAGTCATGATTTTCATATTACGAAGGACGATTCTACCCTTCTTTTTGGTCTCAAGGGTGGTTATGAGCCATCTATATGGATTGGATCAAGGAACGATAACATTAATCAGTTTTTTCCAAAGCATAAAAAATTTAACAGCCAAGAAATGTGACCATCTATTTCTTCAGATTGCGCGCGGCGACCAGATAGTTGACATCAAGGTCCTTGTCAGACAGTGACCATTTGTCGGACAGGGGATTGAACACCATGCCCTGGGCGGCCACAGGGTCGAGGCCAGTCTTGCGCAGGGCAGACTTCAGTTCTGCCGGCTTGACAAACTTGTTCCATTGGTGCGTGCCGCGCGGCAGCCAGCGCAGGACATATTCCGCCCCGACAATTGCCATTGCAAAAGACTTTACAGTGCGGTTCAGGGTAGACAGCAGCATCAGCCCGCCCGGTTTCAGCAGTTGCTGGGAGGTCTCGATAAAGGCCGCCATATCCGGGACATGCTCAATGACTTCCATATTCAGCACCACATCAAATTGCTCGCCAGCTTCCACCAGGGTTTCGGCCTGGGTGTTGCGGTAGTCAATTTCCAGTCCCATCTTGTCAGCATGAGCCATTGCGGCCTTGACGCTTTTTTCAGCAGGTTCCACGCCTGTGACGCTCGCCCCCATATTGGTCAGGGGTTCGCAAAGCAGCCCGCCGCCGCAGCCAATATCGACAATGGAAATGCCTTTCAGCATGGCGGCATCGCGTTCATCAAGGTCGAAATGACGGGCAATTTGTTCACGGATAAACTGTAACCGCACTGGGTTGATCTTGTGCAGCGGCGCAAATTTTCCTGTCGGGTCCCACCACTCATCGGCGATGGCACTGAAACGCGCAATCTCATCTGGATCAATATTGTTGCTGTCTGTCTGTGGTGTCTGCTGTTGTGTAGCCTGTGCCATAGGGGTCACCTGAATTTCTTGTTCAGCATTGAGAAGCCGTGTTTTCCAGATTATAGGCTTTGTATAGGGGATTTTCCAGTCCTAAATTTTAGGAGTGAAAATAAGGCCAGTGACAAACAAAATTCCTGGGCCATGCTGACCCCCTATTTCTGGGGGGCTTTAGTAAATGGCGATGCTGACTTGTGGGGGCTTTTGGTGTAGGCTGGTGATGGAATGCAATAAATTCTTTGTTAATGGAAGGGTGCGTAATGGGAAAACTTGAATTTGAAGAGATGCTGGACAAGCATAATATACTTATTGCCAAGGATGACAGTGAGAAGAGGCATCAAGAATGGCTGAAGGCTATAGATCAGTTCTATGCCATGATTATACCTTGGTTGAAACCTTTTGAGGAAAAAGGTCAGCTCAGGTATGAAATCAGTGAGGTCTTTCTAGTAGAGGATGGTGTTGGGACTTATACTGTTGGGGGGATGCAGCTACGCTTTGGTAATCATGCTGTTAGTATTCGTCCTGTTGGCAAGGATATAGTGGGGGCACATGGCCGTATTGATATGGAGGCTGCCAGGGGAACTGTTAAGTTTTTTCTTGAAGAAAAGGATGTTTTCAAGCCTGAAGAATTGGTCTGGAAAATTCTTTTATACTCCTAAGACATGAAAACCTATATTTTTAGGGCGCACTCATCCTGTTCAAGAATTTTAACACCTTTATGGGATATAATTCTAAAATTATCTGTAACCTGGCTGCAAAAATCTTGCCATTTTCGGGGAATTGTTT
>JAJRRF010000050.1 GCA_024279735.1 Alphaproteobacteria bacterium | reverse complement strand
TGGCATTTGATCCAGAACAGTTGTTACAATGTCCATGAGTTCCTCCGTTTTGAAGGATTGATGTCGTTTACAACACCATCTTCCCACAAATTGAGGGCTCACTTATTTTTTTGTTGGGTGAAAACTGTCCGAACTATTGAGAATGCCACCCGAAGAATGGGAATTAACAGCCAGAGTGAACTGATTGTGCAACTGGCAAAAATCACAAATTTTTCTTAGTTTGTGCACCTGCAACATTCAGGATTTTGTCCCCATCAGGTCTGGTGGTAACATTTTTGCCAACAAAAGACTGAGCGGCAAACCAACAACAAACCCACCACCAGCAACCCACCCCATGGCTGACATACTGTACAGGCCTAGCTGCGGCACAGCAGTTGCGACCAATACAAAAATACCGGCCATCACAGGCCCGACCAGAATAAACAGTAATAATGACAAACGGATCATAATCCCTCCCCCTAATCGAAATATAACTATGAGCCTAACCTGAAACTTTCCCCCCAAACGCTCAATGATCCATATCAATAATCCAAACATGGCTGTAGTGATACTGATAGGTATTTTTCCATGATTTTTCAGGACACAATAAAGAGCCATTCCCTGTTTTCAGGCTGATTTTGAAAGCTTCGGTCCAAACGGGAGAATCTATCTGTTTGAGTTTTGTAACCAGACTGGTATATAGTCATCCCAGAACTGTCTCCATACACATAACCCAAAGAGAAGGGCCTCATATGAGTCGTCGCCGTAAAATTTATGAAGGCAAGGCCAAAATCATATATGAAGGCCCTGAGCCAGGTACAGTCATCCAGCATTTCAAGGATGATGCCACCGCCTTTAATGCCAAAAAACATGAAATTATCGAAGGCAAGGGGGTTATCAACAACCGCATTTCTGAGTATATTTTTCAGGGACTTGGCGAAATCGGGGTGCAAACCCATTTTATCAAACGCCTGAACATGCGTGAACAGCTTGTCCACAAGCTGGAAATCATTCCCATCGAGGTTGTTGTCCGCAACATTGCGGCTGGTTCAATCAGCAAGCGTCTTGGCATCAAGGAAGGCACACAGCTGCCCCGTCCTATCATTGAGTTTTTCTATAAGGATGATGACCTGGATGACCCAATGATTCTTGAAGAGCATATTAATGCCTTTGGCTGGGCTTCTCCTGGTGAGATTGACGAGATCATGTCAACTGCCCTGCGGGTCAATGACTTCCTGGCCGGACTGTTCCGGGGGATCGGCATCCGCCTGGTCGACTTCAAGATTGAGTTTGGCCGCCAGTTTGAGGAAGACATGATGCGTATTCTGCTGGCGGATGAGATCAGCCCCGACAATTGCCGACTGTGGGATGTTGAGACAAACAAGAAGCTGGACAAGGATCGCTTCCGCCAAGATATGGGCGGCATGGTTGAGGCCTACCAGGAGGTTGCCATTCGTCTAGGCATTCTCAATCCTGGCAATAATGGGGAAGAACGGCCCAAGCCAGTTCTTGTCAGTTCCAATACCAGTGCAGATAAAGATAAAACAGATTGAAATGTCAACCAGGATTGGATAGGGCTAGTCCAGTACCAAAACGGGCTGGCTAGCCAGTCCCGTATCCATATCAGGAGCTATACATGAAAGCCCGCATTAAAATCACCCTGAAAAACGGCGTACTTGACCCCCAAGGCAAAGCCATTTCCCACACCCTCGAATCCCTTGGCTTTGACGGCATCAATGATGTGCGCCAGGGCAAATATATTGAGGTTTCTATTGCCGAGACCGACCCCGAAAAGGCAGATGCAGAAATTAAGAAAATGTGTGAGGATCTGCTGGCCAACACTGTTATTGAAAATTACAGCTATGAACTGGAAGAGATATAATATCTTGGGGCTGTGGGTCTGTGATTTTAGCCTGCCCCATTCCCAGGCTTGACCCCATCGGCTCCTTGCCAAAACTGGCAAGCAAGCCCACATGTTTTTTGTAGCATCATGTCGCAAGAAACAAACAGCCCCTGAAATTTCCTTTCCAACAATGTTCCAAACAGCGTAAACTTGACAGATGACCAAACACTTTCTGAGATACCTTCCCTATACCCAATCCTGGCGAGCAGCCCATAAGGGAGTCCGTTGTCTTGTCCTGCTATCCCTCCTCACGCTGCCAGCCCTCCTGTTTTTTTCTGGCACTGCTACAGCCCTGCAATGGTCTCACCTGCTCAGGAAAGTTTCCAACACCCCAAAAACCATTGTTTCCCTCAGGATGCAGCAAATCCATAGCTTTAACTTTCTGCTGGATCCCACTATTTGGCAACTCCAGGATATACAGACTTTTGAAAATAAGAACCGGTATGAATTCTCTAAAAATTTCCACTGCATTTCCGACCGTTGCAAGGCTGATACAATGTTGTCCCTGACTATCGTGACCTATAAATATAGTGCCAAAATATTTACACCAGGCCAACTTAAAAAGAATTTTCCATTGTCCAAGTGGGGCAAGGTCTTTAAGAAGGGATCAGCCATCTCAGCCCGTTTCAAGGATGAAATTTCAGCTTCTGATGCCTTGAGGCAGACAAGCTATGGCTACAGATATATCGACCTGAATATCAAGGATACCCCCGTTAATGGACTGATTGATCTTCTATTCTATTCACAAAGCCAGGCCAGACTGATTATTTCCAGCCCTGAAACAAAGCAGGTTATCTTGAGGGACATGATAAGGGAAATTGAAGACACCATATCATTACAATTATTACAGTAAGGATTCCCTCAGAAATAAAGGATCAGGATAGCACAGAAATTTTGTGTGTCAGCTAGGCCAAAAATGTGCGTATAGTGGGCTATACAAGTATTTTTGAAACGACGCTGACATACAAAAGGACAAGCTAAACGATTCGGTTAATTTTGAGGGTGTCCTCAGTTTTTATGACAGTGCAAAACACCCAACACCGCACTGCCCAAACTAGGATAACGGAAATTATGAAAGCAAGTGTCATTGTATTCCCTGGCTCAAACTGTGACAGGGATGTCGCTGTTGCCCTTGAAGCGGTTACAGGAAAACCTACGCAAATGGTCTGGCACCAGGAAACTGAAATTCCAGACAGTGACCTGGTTGTCTTGCCAGGCGGATTTTCATATGGCGACTATCTACGTTGCGGGGCAATTTCCGCCCATTCCCCGATCATGCGCGATGTGATTGCCAAGGCCAAACAGGGTGTTGCCCTGCTGGGGATCTGTAACGGCTTCCAGATGTTGACAGAAACCCGCCTGCTGCCAGGTGTCCTGATGCGTAACACATCCCTGAAATTTATCTGTAAGGATGTTGACCTGAAGGTTGAGCGCACCGACACCCCCTTTGCCAGTGCCTATGACAGCAAGGGGGTTGTCACGATTCCTGTTGCCCACCATGACGGAAACTATTTTACCGATGACGATACCCTGGAACGCCTTGAGGGCGAGAACCGGGTCGCCTTCCGCTATTGCGATGCCAATGGGGATGTCACAGACAAGGGTAACCCCAATGGCTCACGCAATAATATTGCCGGGGTCTATGACAAGTCTGGCCGTATCCTTGGCATGATGCCCCACCCTGAACGCCTAATTGAGGATAGTCTTGGCGGCACAGATGGCAAGATCATGTTCCAGTCCCTGGTAGAAAGCCTGGCTGTATAGCTTCCGATTCAAATGACCTTGCCACTTGTCCTGTTCCCAGCAGGACGCGACATTTTACCTGTTGATTTTTAGGCCATTCCATCCTTTATTGTCATGACTGCCATTGACAATGAGCAAAGAGAATCTACACCCTTTTTAAGAAATATCTCCAACACATGTTTACAGGACAGTCATTTTTTGGAAAATCCCTGTTTCCTAAATAAGCCCTTGAAAGGGTGTCGGACTGTCTAACCTGTGAACCTTATCAGCGACCATGGAAGGAAGCGGCTAAATGAGTATTGACGCAAAAATTGATGCCATCAAGGAAAAAATGGTTGGAAAACGTCTAAAACCGGAACAACTGCTATCAGCCACAGAACTTCTTTACACAACCGTTGGCCAAAACATCCAGAGTAAACGCCTGAATTATGAACTTGACCTCGAAGATGAGGAAGGCCCACGCATCAGTGTGTTTTATGAACAGGAGCAATTTCATATCGGTGATATATGGCTACAGCCAGATGGCACAATTGCCTTTCATTCAAACTCTGAATATTTTCCTGAACTGGCCGTTTTTGAGAGTGAGGAAGAGTTCCTGAAAGAGGCAAAGACATTCCTGTCTGAGGGACTTGCCGCTTTTGAGCTGGACGAGGAAGACGACAGCTACGAAGTGTAAAAATACGTCCACAGGAACTATATGGAGTCTGCCATGTCCCTAACATTCTCAACAGCCGGCAGGGATACGCTGACCTACGGCAAGAAATCTGTCTTTGAAGTTCCTTCTGAAGATGGTCAACATGCTGTTGTGTTTGAAGATGACGGGAAGACTGGGCGGTTTTATGCCATTGACCCTGGACGCAGCGAACAAAAAATTCTCGACACCCTGCTGGTCTATAATGTTGCCGAGATTGAGCCACCCGCCCCAGGTGACCCCATGCCTGAAATTGTGATTGGCTGGTCTGTAGATGGCATGGCCGCCATGCTGCTAATCAACAGTTTTCCTCAGGCCATCTTTGATTTTTCCATGACGCAGGGCTATTGTCGCTCTGGTTTTCCCAAACCGACAGGCAGTGGCTGGTCCAAGGGCGGGCATAACTGGGATGACACAGTGCTGAAACTTTTCATGGCAAGAACACAGATCAACTAATATATGTTATACTCTTTCCCATGATCAGCATAACAGACACTATATCCATTGATGAGAATGACCTGGAAGAGAACTTTATCCGTTCAGGCGGGCCAGGCGGACAGAATGTCAACAAGGTTGCCACGGCAGTGCAGTTGCGCTTCAATATCAGGGACAATCCAGACCTGCCTGCTTATCTCAAGGAAAAGGCAGAAATGCTGGCCGGCAGCCGCCTGACCAAGGACGGCATCATCATCATTTCTGCCATGCGGTATCGCACACAGGAGCAGAACCGTTCTGATGCCCGCGAAAGGCTGGTTGCCCTGCTGGCAGAGGCTGCTGTCAAGCCTGCACCACGTATCAAGACACGCCCCAGCTATGGCTCAAAACAAAAACGTCTGGACAGCAAGACGCGGCGCGGCCAGACCAAGAAATTGCGCGGCAAACCTGGCGTAAATGACTGACGGGCTGTTAGGAAAAAAATAACCGGGACTGTCAGCCTTTTCTTGACCCCTCCTGGGCTATAGTCCTGTAAAATTGGCAGATCATTTTTACAGGTTGATAAATTATATGGCTTCCCTTCGCACAAAACTTTCCCGTTCCCCTGAGCAAAAAATGGATGTCCTGGAACATAATATCCATATCAAGCTCCTGTTTCCGCTGGCAGCCTTACTGATAAGCCTACCCTTCTTGCCGCTCTCTATCTTCTCCCTGTCTACAGGGGTTCTCAGCGGCTTTCTGGTCGCAGTTTTCTTTATCCCTCCCCTGCACTGGCAAAAATCCAAGATTACCCGGGCTCTTCCTTTGGCTCTTTTCAAGACTGTTGGCATGGGGGGCTTTGTCCTGATGACAGCCCTGTCATTTTTTGCCCATATGTCCTCAACTGCCGTGCATGGCAGCTGGTTTTTTATCCAGTATAGCGGACTCTATATGTCGACATTCCTGTTGGTGGTGATGGGGCTAAAAACCCGCAGGGACAGCCTCTAATACAACTTCACAAAGGGCGCGGCCAAGCCGCCAAACCCTACCAGCCTTAGGATTGCCATCACTTAGGAAACGAGATCCCCTTTGTGATTTGGTATCCCCCCAAAAAAAACCTGCAAGACAGTTACGTCTTGCAGGTTTCAATATCAATCAGCCTAACACGATAGAAAAACTAACGTACCAGCTTGAACTGGCAAGGCTTGGAACCGGCGATACAGACATATTCACCCTTCCCATTTTTCTTACATTCGTTCTTGCGGTCAGCCGAAATCAGCCATGTATCGAATCTCTTGCCATAAAAATGCTGCGCTCTCTCAGTCCATACCTTGCGCGAATTATGCTTCGCCCAGGCCTGGAGCTTGGACGGTTTGCCTGTTCCCTCAATCCGGTAAAACGCACAGACCTTGCCGGGCCCCTTGATCACGATAGGCAGCTTGCATGGCTTTGCCTTGGCTGTACATATTTTTTTACCTTTAGAGGCATCACGGCAATCATAGCCAAGGTTTTTGGCAACATACCAGGCAGACCAGTCCTTGCCATAATTTTCTTCAACCTTTTGTCGCCAGGCATCTCGGGCGCGTTTCTTGGCAAGGTAGGTTATACTGCCTTCACCGCCAGTCCGGGTGACTGTCTGGGTCTTGCATTCCCGTGTATCCGCCATGGCAGGGGTAAAGACTGCCCCTGCAATTATCATCACACCTGACAATGCCGCAATTATATTTTTCATATCAAAATTCCTTTAACTATTATATGCTCCCGCCTTACATCGGGTGTTTTTCCCCAATTACCAGCAGAAAAATGCCCCAACCTTGACAGGCCGCTACACTGCGTCCTGGCCTCCAGTCTGACTGACTGAACATGAACACAGCATGACGAAACACTAATAACTTTTTTCAAAGCGAAATTGTGGCGAAGCCTTTACCGCCCTTTTCACGGCCTCCATCTTGCGTTTATAGGTTGCGGCTCTCTTGCCGCTATATTCAGGCATCGTGACCGGTGCCCTTTTTTGCTCGCTGCCTCTAGAAGGAACTGGGACACAGACCCCCTTATCCCACATCTCTTTTGCATAGCTGGACAAAACCGCCTTGTGCATCGAATAAAGGGTCAGCTTGTCAGGCTTGCCATATTTTTCATTCTCCATCATGGTCTTGATGACCTCGGCCATAATGTCCGCGCTTTGCTCAAAAGTCAGCTTTTCATAGCCCGGCAGCTTGCAGCTTTTCATCTGGAACAGCCAGTCATGAATAACAAAGGCTGGGCCAAAGCCCCAAGGTGAATAGGTCTTGACCGCCCGCAGTGCCGCAGGAATTGACCCACCGTCAGTAATCATCGTGCCAGGCACAATCTTGGTGCCATCAAACCTGGTAAAGCGCAAAGGGTCAGTCGGGTGTTTGAGAAAGCGGAAGGTATCACTGTTGATCCATTCAATCACCAGCCGGCCCTTAAGTTCCCCAATTTTAGTCTTGGTATATTCCAGGTCTGAACACCCTGTCAGAAATCCTATACTAAGGATAAGACTGAGCCTAACACCCCTGTCCACCCCTAAATTTTTCAACAAAATTGCCAGTCGTTGCATGATTGCCTCCTTACCATTTTACCATTACCTAAAACTACTTGCCTGGAATTGGATAATAATCCTTTCAGAACAAAACACCTAACACTAACTTATCTAACCCAGAACAGGAACTCCTATTGCCCTGAACGCATCTCCCTATACACTAGACAACCTGGAAGCAGGCTTAAGTCAGCAGACCTTGCTCTAGCCCCTTAGGAGACCCTCAAAATTAACCGAATCGTTTAGCTTGTTCTTTTGCATGCCAGCGTCGTTTCAAAAATACTTGTATAGCCTAACTATACGCGCATTTTTAGCCTAACTGACACACAAAATTCCTACGCTATCCTGATCCTTTATTTCTGAGGGTATCCTTAATTGCGCATATCGCAGACCCACAAACCGTTTCGGTTTGCTCGCACTATGCACTAGCCCTTTTTTGCCCCAGTTGCATTTTGCAGGATAAACACCTTGCTGTCTGTATTCAGCACCTGGTTTTTGCCAATGGTCTGGAAAGGCTGCTCCCAAAAACTGTGACCAAACACCAAAAATCCCGTTTTCTTTTTCTCAAAAAATTCCCTGATAACGGGGTTTCCGCGTTGCCCTGACACGAGATCATCTGGCCCCTCATGCAGGACAACCAGGTCAACAGCTTTCTGTGTCACCTTGCCAAGGCTTGCCATAAAATCCTTTTGCGTCTTTCTCTGGTTACGATCAATGCGTCCAATCACACCGCAAACGCCGCCCAGCTTCAGTCCCTCATATGTGAAGCAATCACCGTCCAGTATCCTGACATTGTCCCTCAGCTTTTCTGCACTCACGATGTCATGGTTACCATGCACCCCAGTTACAAAGGGGAAATGCTTGGCAAAGCCATTCCATACCTTTGTCACCTCGCCTGTCCCGCCCCTGCTGTCACAGCCTGGCACATCATACAAGTCCCCTGCCAACACAACCAGGCCAACCTTTGCAATGACCTTGCCCTTTTGCAGTGCTGCCAGCTCTTCGGCCACTGCCAGCCCCAGCAACCTTTTCTTGCCGCCGCTTTCGCGCCCCTGGAGATCAGCACTGACAACGACAGCAGGGAGTGTATCTGGCAACCCGCTGACCGTGACATGATAGAATGGCAGAAAGCGGCTTTCTGGTTTTCCTTTCCTGCCTGACGAACGAAAATACAGGGTATGGAAAGGGGCACTTGCAACATCCAAAATTTTCATTATTTTACCTTCCCCCAAGCTTCTGTTAGGCCACGCTTGAATAACCCAGAGCATTACGCTAAAACCCTGGAAACACCATATTAAACAGTGGAATGCAAGCCTTATGGACAAACCTGTGACCGAAATCCTGCTCAATGGCGAACTGTATAAAAGCGGCGATCCCTATGACCAGATTTATAGTGTGATTGAATATGTCAATGCGCTGACAGGGGCAACCAGCTGGACTGCCGGTGGTTTCTACAGCATTGAGGAACTGCCTGAACAGGTTCTTCTGAGTTATTTTGTTGACTATTATGATGCCCAGGTTCAGCAGGGCGGCCTGGAAAATTTTATTATGGCCTCGCACTGGAATGAACGCACCAATGCCTATATCCGTAAGGGTCTGGAACGAATGGGGGCAGACAGACATCTTGCCCTGTTCCTGGAGCTGGACATTACCGTTGCAGCTGTCGCCCATGAACTTGAGGAACTGTTTGTCCATGACCTTTCAGGGGACAACCCTGTCAGGAGGGCTGTAGAACTGATGAGCGGCCGCTACCAAGAGGTAAGTGGGCAGGAGAACCTGACCACGCTTAACGCCACCTATATTGAAAGCTGGGAACACAAAAAAATATTGTCGCCGCGCAAGCTTTGGCAAATCGCAACAGATGCCCTACTGGAAAAGGTTCCCGACCGCGAGGCACGCAAACAGGCTGACTTTGACCGGCTCTCGCCCGAGATGAAATCAATTCTTGCTGTCTGTGACGAGGCCGGCCATACACTGCTGACATATCATGACTTTAAACTCGGTGATTATGAAGGCAACGAGCTGTTTACCCATGACATCACCACCAACAAGGGAAAATTCCAGGTCGTGTTTGCCAAAGGCAATATCCTGTTATGCAATGAGGAGGAAGGCGAGATTGTCGCCCGCTGCAAGGCTTTCCAAGAGGACTGACAGCCCTCCGCCCAACTGCACAGGATAATTCTTGACTGTTTTACTCAGTTATTTATACTGCCCATAACTTTTTGTGGGAACTTTTTATAAATCTGACACGTTCCTGGTCTATAGGCTGCGAGATAACAGGCAACTGTCATGGTGGCCATAACCCTGACAGTCAGCCGCATACATCCCTTTATTTACAACAAAAGAACCCGACCCCGCTGCAACTGACCGAAAGACAGGACATCCAGACCAATGACAAAAAAAAACAATAAAAAACCAACTGCTGAAGAGATGCAGCAGGCTGTACGCACCATGATTTCATGGGCAGGCGATGACCCAGAGCGGCCAGGCCTGCTTGATACCCCCTCACGGGTCACCCGCGCCTTTGGTGAGTTTTTTTCCGGCTATGACCAGAACCCGCGCGAAATCTTGCAACGCACCTTTGACGAGATTGAGGGCTATGACGAGATGGTTCTGCTGCGCGGTATCCGCTATGAAAGCCATTGTGAACACCATATGGCCCCGATCATTGGCAAGGCCTGGGTTGCCTATGTGCCGCGCGGCAAGGTGGTTGGCATCTCCAAGCTGGCGCGGGTGGTTGATGCCTATGCCAAACGCCTCCAGATCCAGGAAAAGATGACCGCCCAGATTGCCAATGTCATCCAGGAAGTGCTCGACCCTGAAGGTGTCGCCGTCGTCCTGAAGGGTGAGCATCACTGCATGACCACCAGAGGGATTCACAAGCCCGGTACAGACATGGTGACAAGCCGTATGCTTGGCTGCTTCCGTGACAACCCCATGAGCCGCCAAGAGTTTCTCGCCCTGTGCAGCAACTGAAAGTTGCCCCTGAACCTTTTGCCTAAAAGTGAAAAGGAAAAATAGCATGACTGTCATGTTTGGTCATTACAGTCAAAATTGCAGGACTCGCCTATTTTCAGTTACGGATTGACAAACAATCCTTCAAGCTGTGACAACACCTGTCTTGGGCGATGATAAAAGATCAGTTGTCCCGAGTCCTCAATTTCAAACAGGCGGGTATCCGGACAGCGTTTTTCAAAGTCCTGCACAGTCCCAATTGTCACCACAGGGTCATGACGGCCATGAACCAGAATGGTTGGCTGGCGTGCCAGTTCCACATAGGCTGACCAGTCTCTTGTCACATGATAGCTATCTGTTTCAAATGCCTTATGTCCCTGCGTTACAGTAAAGCGATACCCTTCAAAAACAACGCTGGAAATAGTGTTGTCTCCCTCAACAATCTGACGGTCCAGCCTGGTCTTGCCATACAGGGCTTTCATCACTGAGCATTCATTGCCATTATCAATTTCAGAAACACCGAAACGGATGATTGTAGAAAATATTTTGGGTGAAAACAACGCTGTCAGGGCGAAAACTCTTTGCCGGGAAGCCATTCCATAAAATTGGTTATGGGTTATAATGGGAATGCCCCCAGAAACATTGAAAATACCGCAAATTTTCTTTGGCAGATAAGCTGCTGCTGCAAAGGCATAGACAGAACCCGCCATATGCCCCATCACCGGTAAAGGCCCAAGCTCCAGTGCCTCAATGATATATTTGAGATCCTGGGCAAACTCTTCCGGTGCTGTCTTGGCAGTATAGGCGGGCGGACTGTCATCAAAATAAGGACGTACAGGCGCAACCAGACGGATATCAAACTCCTGTAACGCATCAAGAACCTTCTTATTGACTGCCACACCATCCAACATGCCATGAATAAAAAGAACAGGCCGACCTTTTTCTGGCCCAATAAAATAGACAGGCATGAGCCTTTTTCCTGCAACAGGGATATCACGCCGGCTCGGTAACTCCAGACATGTTCTTGTCACCGTTTGCAGGCTATGTTTCTCCATAATATTGGCCAGGGTCAATATTTTTTGAACCAGGTCTATTTGCGAGTTCACATCTGTCTTGGACTGTATGGACTTCATCTGATTGCGAAGCGTCAGAATAGAACGGCCAGATAAATCT
Source organism: Alphaproteobacteria bacterium (assembly GCA_024279735.1). GTDB lineage: Bacteria > Pseudomonadota > Alphaproteobacteria > Rhizobiales > JAJRRF01 > JAJRRF01. Next base: position 1,577 of record JAJRRF010000050.1, on the reverse strand, counting down.
GCAAGTTCTTTCAATGTCTTGCCAGAACAGACCTCCCTGACTATCCATAACTCTTTTGATGTCAGACCATAAAGATCTTCCAAAAATTCTTCAACGGTTCTATTCCAATTCATTTGCAATGCGAACACCAACAGCCTTGGCGTGTCATCTGTCACCAGACTGATCGGCCTGGCAATAAAAAGATAGTCTTCCGCCTGTTTGTTTTTCTGACCCTCAGATAGGTTTGTATCCAGAAAGAACGTGTAATTCTGCCCCCTGTCCCTTCCAAAACTTTTCAAGAACTGTCTAACATTATCAATCGTATCTTCGTAAAATATTGGGGACAGGTCATCAATGGTAACTGGCGCGCCAAACAGCTGTTGGGCGGCTTCATTCAAAGCCTCTATCTTGGCATTTTTTGAGATCATTACAGCAGGCTGCTGTTTCCTGTCGACAATTTCCTGGGCAGTCAGGGGACGCCCTATCGTCCGTCCCATTTTTTCCAGAAGCCCGAAGGCACGTTCAAAATGAGACGTTATCTCGCTATCTTCTACCTCTAAAGTGCCAAGCTTCCCAACCTCGACATCACTGGCCAGTTCTGCTGGCAGGTCTATGTTCTCTTGACTGGAGAGAACTTTCATAAAATAATCTTCCCAAACATCTATAAAGACATCATAGCGTTCAGACTGTAGCACCACCTGATAGACTTCACTGATTAACCGTCTTTTTTCATCCTCTAGCGACATTTTTATCAACCCTGATTATGAGGCATACAGTAAAAATACATTTTTAGCCCATATGGGGTATGGTGGAAAGTACTTATAGGGATTACCATTAATCCAGATGTGGACTGAAAGGTTTTTTGTTATTTAAAAAAGCTTGTAATCCAATATTCTGGTTCAACCAAAACCTTAAATGAACGACTGCATCACAATAATGTTATCTTAGGATACCCGCAGAAATAAAGGATCAGGATAGCGCAGGAATTTTGTTTGTCAGTTAGGCCAAAAATGTACGTATAGCAGGCTATACAAGCATTTTTGGCACGACACTGGGAAGCAAAAGATCAAGCTAAACGATTCTATTAATTTTGAGAGTGTCCTAAGCCTGTTCACACGCCATATTTTGATCCCGGAAACGAGATTCACCTTATTTTTGATATTTAAGAATCGTCAATATTTTCATAATCGTCAGGCCATAAAAATGAGCAAAACCTTATCTTTTTCTGCCAGAACCTTTGCCACTGACAGCCGCATCCCAGCTCTTGGCCATAACCTCAAAAATATCCTGCCCGAGATGGAAATCAGTCACCCCGCCAGACAGGAGCTCCAGGCTGAAATCCATAGCGTACACCTCCATTCCATGACAATGGCTCGCCTTGACTTTTCTGCAATATCACTGACGCGAAAACCAGGACATTTGCGTGACAGTGATGATGCCTTTTCGATTGTCTGTTGCCAGTCAGGGTCTTATGACATACCTATCCCCTTAATTAAGGCTCATATTCATTGTATTCTCTGTTGTTAATAGTTTAGGGAGAATATGACATGACAGAAGACCATAAGAGAGAGCTTTGGGAAGATTTTCCGAAAGATTTA
>JAJRRF010000049.1 GCA_024279735.1 Alphaproteobacteria bacterium | reverse complement strand
GTAGCTGCAAGACCAGGACAAGAATTCCAAACACCGCCAGGTTTTCGACAGCATTACGGTGTCCCCTCTGGGCGCGCCGGCCCCAGGCTGCCTCAGCCACCGTCTCATGATATGGGTCTGAAAAACCACCCACCAGACCCATCTGCAATAACAGCCCTATAATAAAGGGTATCCACAGGGCAGCTGTAAGCAGCGTGACCAATATCAGCCAGTAAAGTTCAGGAATAGGTGTAACAGTCATAGCCATCTCTCTTTCAGATAAGGATTACAAGAATATACCCTGCGCAGGGTATTCAGACTATATAGTCTGTGATACCTTCCGTGAAGTACGCACTAATAATACCCCTGGTTTCCTATAGGAAACCAAGCATGGAACAGAGGAGTTACTGGATGAGGAAGCAGCGACACAAGCAATATGGGGAGTGCCCGATTGAGGCAACGCTGGATGTCATTGGCAGCAAATGGAAAGGTGTTATCCTGTTTCGCCTTATGGAACAGACGAGACGGTTCAATGAATTACGCTGCCTATTACCAAAAGTGAGCCAAAAAACACTGACCAGCCAGCTCCGAGACCTGGAACATGACGGTATCGTACAACGCAAGATATATGCCCAGATCCCTCCCAAGGTTGAATATTCCCTGACAGAACTCGGCTGGACACTAAAGCCTGTCATCAGTGAACTGCAACTTTGGGGCAACGCTCACCTAATAGAACAAAAGCCAAAAAACGAAAGCTAAGCTTTACCTCCCTCAAAACACAAAAATGCCTGGCTGCTTTTTGGCAACCAGGCATTCATCTTATAACAATTTCATTCTGCAAAAACTAGAACGAGAAGTTGACACTTCCAACAAAACGGCTGTCTGTAATATTTGAATCGACATTGGTATCCCAGTAACGGCCATCAATTGACCAGTGGTCACCAAAGCTTTTGGACAGGCCAACATTCCAGTAGGTGTAGTCACTCGCAGGAGTGTCATCATAGGTATAGCGACCAATTGTGCCGCTGACAGCAAAATCCATCGGCAATGCATATTCAGCAGTACCCTCATAAACCCACGTACTTCCAGCTTGAGCATAGGTCTCTGGAGAGTAATAAACTGTTGCACCAACTGACAGCTTGTCAAAAGAAGTGCCGACACCAGCCTTCAGTTCAAGAAAATTATATTCCCCGCCAGCATCGCTCGCACCAGGATACATGTAATAGATCAGACCCAGGTCAAATTCAAACATACCCAGTTTTGGCTTGATACCCGCAACCAGATCAACTTCCCAGTCGGCAGTGCTACTTCCATCAGGATTGTCCTTAAAATCAAGGTTTGAACCCCAGACACCTGCATAAAACATGCCATATACGGCATCAATTCCGCCCTGTGCGGCAGGTCCTTCACTGGTCTGCGAATAGCCGCGCCAAACATAGTCTGATGTAACACCAACATTATATGACATTTCCAGTTGCTGCGCCTGGACTGCTGTCGCTGACACACTGGAGAGAGATGCAGCCATAAATGCTGCCCCCAGATAATACCCAATTTTTTTCATATTTTAACTCTAATTCCCATTAAGCAACAAAACAAACTCATCCAAAGGTGCATCGGCAATATAATTCAACCTTTTGCCCTGCAATCTAATGAACTCCTAATCACTAACCTTGTAATAACAAAGGGAAAAACACAAGACCGTTGCGCCCCATGCAACAATATTTCCAAGCCCTTGTGTGTTTTATGCACCATATATTATGGTTAACGAATATTAAGGCACGGCACAAAAATACCGGACAGCCAAAAGCCATCCGGTATCATGCCAAACTGATAAATATTCTTGCCTGGAGCACAATGAAGACAAGTCGTTACGTCTTGCCTAGTTAAAGTATGCGACCAACAAGGACTCTGGAGCAAAAAATGATCGAGATTAAATGCATTTTGTACTAGAAGGAAGCAGACAGAGTCACGACAGCCCTTGAATCACACAGGTCACGGCCGCCAGACTGGCAGGCAGGGTCATTATTCAGGTCACTGTCCCAATACCGCATATCAAGCTTGAACTTGTCATTATAAAATGTCCTGTAGATCCCGACATTACCATAAACATAATCATTGCCAGCACTGTCTTCATAGTAAAGCGAACCAAGTGTGCCGCTAAGTTTCAGGTTATAGGGCAAGGACACTTCAGCAGTTGATTCAAATGTCCAGGTTGGTCCTGTCTCACCAAAATAGTCAGGAGAGTAAAACACTGTACTACTCATGTTCAGGCGATCCTTGATCAGCTCATAGCTGACACCGGCCTTCAGCTCGGTGAAGTTATATTCCCCGCCAGCAGTGTCGGTGGCATCAGGGTAAAGGTAGAAAATCGCCCCAAAATCAAAGTCATAACCGCGCCATTTTGGCTTGATCCCCAGATAGACATCCAGCTCTACATCGGTAGAATCGCCAAGGGCAGAAGCGTCAGCAAAATCAACATTTGAAGCCCAGACACCTGCATAAAAGATATTATAGCTGGCATCAAAGCCGCCCTGGACAGCAAACTGTTCCTGTGTCTGGGAAACGCCCCGGAACACATAGTCTGATGTCATCGCCACATTGGCTGAAAGCTCAAGCTTGTCCTGCGCAATGGCAGCAGATGAAAAGGAAGAAAGTGCCAGTACAGCACATAAAGAGGAAACACCCCCCTTGAGGGCGTTAAACAGATTGGTTGTCATGATATAATGCTCTTGTTTAGTATTACATATCAATTAGATAAGGATAAGCAATCGACCAGACTATAATCATACAACTCAAAAGGTCTTGAAAAACCTGAAAACGCAAAAACAAATATTCAGAAATTTGCTAATGTTCATTTGTTGATTTTCAATAGAGCGAAAGATTCGGCTCAGCGCAAGGATTTATTCAACGCTCCGTTAACAGTTTTCAAAAGAGCGTCTTTTTTGTCACAAACACCTTTTTGGCCATCCCTGCCCTGGCTGAAAAGGAAAAAACCAGAGAACCCCCCTTTAGGTGTTGCGTCCCTGCCCCTAATCTGTTATCTGCTAGCTTCCAGCCAAAACCAGCCTGCCAAATTAATAAATATAATGATTTCGGCATGTTTTATAAAGGCTGAAGCAACTATGTTGCCTGCAAAGAGGTGGCCGAGTAGTCGAAGGTGTCCAGCATCTGCTTGCAGATGCGACTTTTTAAGATAGGCGTGCGCTTATCTTAGACCACCGGAACAGGCTTCCGGTGTAAAAAATATAGCAACTACGTTGCTTGCGGAGAGGTGGCCGAGTGGTCGAAGGCGCACGCCTGGAAAGTGTGTAGACGGTATTCCCGTCTCCAGGGTTCGAATCCCTGTCTCTCCGCCATTTACCACTGCCAAGGCAGTTTCAAACAGTCCGATGGAAAGAGACACTCCCAACCAAATGTACTTACAAACAACCTATTGTTTTAACAATGATTGTTCAGGGAAATCATGCTACACTTTTGCCCAATGTCGTGTATAGTAAGGACAAATTGTTACCGTTTATTCAGTCCTTGATATCCGCCGACAAGGGACTGGGGCAAGGTTTTCTGGCTTAGGGCACTTTACCTATAGGCTATGCGTGCGCCCTGAATATAATGTTACACTTACAGACTTCACCAGAACTTTACACTGGTCACTGGAAATAAGGTTGCTTGAATGTTTTTACTGATCCGTATCACTGGAATCTGGCTGATGCTGCTGGCTGTTGTTGCTCTCGTCATTGATGGCACAAAATCCCTGTCCTCCAGCCAGCTCATCTGGACATCCCTTGGAGGGCAATGGACGTACATCAATGAAAAAAGCCTGATAGCAACCCAAATGTTTATTGAGACAAAAATTCACACCATACTCTGGAATCCATTTATCTATTCGGTTCTGCTTTGGCCCAGCTGGGCAATTATTGGCCCGCTTGGATTATTCTTTTACTGGCTTGCCCGCAAAAGGCATCACACCCAAACCTTTGTAAATTAGGGCACGCCATGTTCTCAATACGGAAAAAAAATACAATCCCCACCAAGGCAGAGGCTCTGCCTGGCAGGACAGAAGCGATCCCCACCGCAGACAGGCATTTTGTCAAGGACGTGCCACTCAAGCCCCCCTTTCCCCAAAATATGGAAAGGATTGCATTTGGTATGGGCTGTTTTTGGGGCGCAGAACGTATCTTCTGGCAGCAGGACGGGGTTTACACAACTGCTGTTGGCTATGGCGCGGGTCACACCCCCAATGCCAGCTATGAAGAGGTCTGTTCTGGCATGACCGGGCATAATGAAATTGTGCTTGTGGTCTATGACCCAGTAAAAGTCAGCACCAATATTCTGCTCCAGCTTTTCTGGCAAAGCCATGACCCAACCCAGTTTATGCGCCAGGGCGGCGACATGGGAACACAATACCGCTCCGGCATATATTTCAGCACCGAGGAACAAAAAGACGCAGCACTTCTGAGCCGCACCCTGTATCAACAGGCATTGGAGGTGCAGGGCAAGGGACAGATCGTTACAGAGATTATTGAGATGCCAGAATTTTATTACGCCGAAGACTATCACCAGCAATATCTTGCCAAAAAACCAAATGGCTATTGCGGCCTTGGTGGGACAGGTATTTCCTGCCCTGACCTTTCCTAACAACAGGAAACCTTACCTGTTGTTCACTGGTTCTTTCCCCTCAGCTCCTTGTTTTGTTCAATCGCCTCGTCTATTGCCCTGGTATATTTATCATCATCCCCATTGACATACAGACTGACTGCGATAGCCAGGCCTGTCAATATCAGGATAATCCCAAATTTTTTCTGAAGATCTTCCGGTTTCATGATTTTGCTCCTTATTTTTTAGCCCTGATAACTATACTGGGTTTCCAGCGACGTAACAACAGGGAATTGGTGACAACACTGACAGAACTGAAGGCCATCGCCGCCCCGGCAAAGGCAGGATTCAGCAGCCCCAGAGCCGCCAGTGGAATGCCAATCACATTATAGAAAAATGCCCAAAACAGGTTCTGCATAATTTTGCGCCATGTTGCCCCTGAAATATCATAGGCCGCTGGCATCAGGCGCGGGTCAGTGCGCATCAGGGTGATGCCAGCTGTTTCAAGTGCGACATCGGAACCCGTCCCCATCGCAATCCCGACATCTGCCAGAGCCAATGCAGGTGCATCATTGACCCCGTCCCCAATCATTGCAACAACTTCACCACTGGCTTGTGCCTTCCTAATTTCATCCGCCTTGTCTTCTGGCCTGGCTTGCGCCACAGCATGGTCAAGCCCCAGCTTTTTGGCAACAGATTGCACCACGGCCTGCGCGTCACCGCTGACCATCACAGTCCTGATATTCTTGGCCTTCAGCATCTCAATCGCCTCCTTGGCTCCCTCCCTGATTTGGTCAGCAATCGCAACCAGCCCCAAGAACTGCCCGTCACAGGCAATATAGATCACAGTCTGACCCTGTTTCTCCAGGGCAAGGGCTTTTTGCTGGCTGTCTGCAATATCAATATTATGGGCTGCCATCAGGGCAAGGTTTCCTGCCAGAATGACCCTGCCTTCACTGTTGCCCTGGACACCCGAGCCAATGATCGCCTGAAAACCTGTTATCGAGGGCAACCTAAGAGACTTGGCAGAACTTCTTTCCAGCACGGCCTTTCCCAGCGGATGTTCAGAACCTTGCTGGACTGTGGCCGCAGCTTTCAGCACACTTGTCTCATCACCTTGCCAAGGCAAGACCTGCTGCACCACTGCCCTGCCGCGCGTCAGTGTCCCCGTCTTGTCAAAAATAACCAGGCTGGTCTTGTGTGCGCGCTCCAGCGTCTCAATATCCCGGGTCAGGATGCCAGCCCTTGCAGCAGCACCTGTTCCAGCGACCAGGGCAGTCGGTGTCGCCAGACCCAGGGCACAGGGACAGGCAATCACCAAAACAGAAATAGCAGCAACAAGTGCCTTCTCAAAACTGCCGTCATAGAGCATCCAGCCTGTAAAGGTCAGCAGCGCAATGACGACCACAACAGGGACAAAAATCTCAGCAACCCTGTCAACCAGCCTTTGCACCGGAGCCTTACCGCTTTGGGCATTCTCAACCAAGGTGATAATTTTGGAAAGGGTGGTATCCTCCCCCACCGCTGTTGCCTCAAACCTCAACAGACCACTGCCGTTAATCGCCCCGCCCGTTACACGATCACCCATCTTTTTTGTGACCGGCAAACTTTCCCCAGTAATCAGGGCTTCATCCACTTCAGAAATTCCGTCCGTGACCAGGCCGTCCACCGGAATCGATTCGCCAGGGCGCACGACCACCGCGTCCCCAACCACAAGCAGGTCAATCGCAATGGAAATCTCCGCGCCATCACGGATCACACTGGCAGTCTGTGCCCTCATTGCCATCAGCGCACCAATCGCCTCAGCCGCACCCTTCTTTGCCCTGTTTTCTAATATCTTGCCAAACAGAATAAGCGTTATAATGATCGCCGCCCCATCAAAATAGAGATGCCCCAATGCAGCTTCTCCCCTTTGCAGGACAAGAAACAGGGAAAAGAAAAAGGCTGCACTGGTTCCAAGCACGACCAATACATCCATATTGGCCCCGCCGCCGCGCAAGGCCTTATAGGCCCCAATATAAAATTTGGCCCCGACCCAAAATTGCACAGGTGTCGCCAGTAACGCCATCACCCAGGCAGGCAAAAAATTGCCAAAGCCTAACATATGGGACATCATATTTAGGATAAGCGGGGAAGCAAACAGCAGGGCAACACCCATAGCCCTGTCATCATCAAGAGGAAACCAGCCTGACAACCTCCCCCCATCGTTTGCACTCTTGCCCTCACTGTCTTCAGAAAAAATAGCCTCAAAGCCAGCCTGCGCAACAACATCACGCAAAAGGGACTTCCCAGCCTGCGCCCCCTTGCCGTCAAGAGCCCAGCGCACGGTTCCCTTTTCCAGAGCCAGGTTAATGTCTGCGGCAATAACCTGGGGCAGCCTGGACAAGACTTTCTCCAGCCGAGCAGAACAGCTGGCACATGTCATGCCCCTGACATCAAAAGCCAAGACCTCTTCCTGCACCTCAAAGCCAGTATCCTTAACAATCTTGGTCAATTCCAGGGTAGATATTTTCTTGGGAACAAATTCAACCAAGGCCTGTTCCAAAGCCAGGTTGACGGTTGCAGAGTCCACACCCTGCTGTCTGGAAAGCACCTTTTCGAGCCTTGCCGAACAACTGGCACAAGTCATGCCGCCAATCAAAAAACGGACAGTCTGTAGTGAGGCCATAAGCTATTTTATCTTTCCATTAACAATAGTTCGGACAGTTTTCACCCAACAAAAAAATAAGTGAGCCCTCAATTTGTGGGAAGATGGTGTTGTAAACGACATCAATCCTTCAAAACGGAGGAACTCATGGACATTGTAACAACTGTTCTGGATCAAATG
>JAJRRF010000048.1 GCA_024279735.1 Alphaproteobacteria bacterium | reverse complement strand
CTACGAAAATCCAACGAACACCTGCTCAAAACCTTTTCTTCCATGTTAGGTTTTGAGTTGAACTCCATTAAATCACAACCTGAATTCAAGAAGCTGTGTAACTACGGGACTATAGCAGCATGAAACTGTCCAAACTATTGTCAATGTCTTATGCAAATTAGTCGTGTACTATGAACTTACGCATAACGAGCCTCGTGGGTTATTGTTGAAAATGAGATAAATACACTTATATGGTGTATTAAAGTTAAGACTGCATGGATAATATATGCACGTCAAGGTTGTGTTGGTGTTTTTTGTTTCAGAGGGGGCGGGAAATGTCTGCACAACAATGGGTAAGGAATTGAAATTGCTTGATTTTTTCTTTATTCGAAAGGAGAAGATTTTTTTAGAGAAACGATCTCCTACTTTCAGGACACCCAGCCCATGCCCAATTTGCCGAAGTCGGTTCGCCAGTTGCCCAACAATATGATTAACCGGATTGCGGCGGGGGAGGTGATTGAGCGGCCAGCCAGTGTGATTAAGGAGCTGGTGGAAAATGCGCTGGATGCAGGGGCGCGGCGGATCGAGGTGACGGCGCGTGAGGGTGGGCGCAGCCTGATCAAGATCAGTGATGACGGTCATGGCATGGACAGGGGAGACCTGGAGCTGTGCGTGGAGCGTCATGCGACCTCGAAGCTGGAGGATGAGGACTTGCTCAATATCTCGACCTTGGGCTTTCGCGGCGAGGCCTTGCCGTCTATTGGGGCGGTGGCGCGGCTTTCGATTACCAGCAAGGCGGCGGGCGCAGAAGAGGCCTTTGAAATTCGCGTACATGGCGGCAAGAAGCTTGGGCCGGCTCCCGCTGCACTGAACCGGGGGACAGTGGTGGAGGTGGCTGACCTGTTTTATGCCACCCCGGCGCGGCTTAAGTTTATGAAGACTGAGCGCAGTGAAAACATGCAGATTTCAGATGTGGTCAAGCGGCTGGCAATGGCGCACCCTATGGTCAGCTTTACCCTGACTTTGGGGCAACGTACCTCGTTGCGGCTGGAGGCGGTGCAGAAGCTTGATGACCTGGATGGCCAGTTGCAGCGTCTTGGCAAGATTATGGGCAAGGACTTTGTGGCCGATGCCCTGCCAGTCAAGGCAGAACGGGACGGGGTGGAACTGTCGGGCTTTGCTGGCCTGCCAACCCTGCACCGCGCCAATGCCATGATGCAGTTCCTGTTTGTCAATGGCCGCCCTGTGCGCGACAAGCTGTTGGCAGGGGCGGTGCGCGGGGCCTATATGGACTATCTACATTCTGGCCGACACCCGTTATTGGTGTTATTCCTGAAGGTCCCTTATGATTATGTCGATGTCAATGTCCATCCAGCCAAGAGTGAAGTGCGTTTTCGCGACCCTTCACGGGTGCGCGGCCTGATTGTCGGGGCGTTGCGGATGGCGTTGGCGCAGGGCAGCCAGCAGGCCACCAGCCAGGGCGCGCAAGGGGCATTGGAGCGGTTTCGTGTTGAGGGGCAGGGGGCGCAGGGGCAAACCCCGCAAAATCCTGGCGGCTCACCCAATCCCCCCGTCTGGTCTAGAGCTGATATTTCCCCGGCTTCAGGGCATGGAACAGGGGCAATGGGGGAACCCCGTTCAGCTGCGGCCTATCAGGGGGCATATGGCAGCGGCAACAAGGAGGGCAGTTTCCAGACTTTTAGGCCACAAGGCCAGCGCGGTTTTGGGGAAGAGGCACAGGCTCCCCTGGAAGGACTAGATCAGCAGAGCGGCGACACCCGCCCAGGCCAGGTTGAGCCATCCCCGGAACTGATGGCCAGGCCGCTCGGCGTTGCCCGTGCCCAGCTCCATGATAATTATATTGTGGCGCAAACCGAAAACGCGATGATTATCATTGACCAGCACGCGGCCCATGAACGGATTGTCTATGAGAAGATGAAGCAAGGCATGGAGGCGCAGGGTGTGCCGACCCAGGGACTGCTGATCCCTGAAGTGGTGGATTTGGATGAGGCCAGCGCGGCGCGGCTGGAGGCCAGGGCTGAAGAGTTCAGCAAACTTGGCATTGTGCTGGAACGTTTTGGCGAGGCGGCGGTGGTGGTGCGCGAGACCCCCGCACTGCTTGGGCATTGCAATATCAAGCAGATGGTGCGTGACCTGGCTGATGACTTAGCCCAGGGTGACCAGGGTCTGAGCCTGAAAGAGCGGCTTGAAGAGGTTGTCGCGACTATGGCCTGTCATGGCTCTGTGCGTTCTGGCCGCCGCCTGACTGGGGACGAGATGAACGCCCTGTTGCGGCAGATGGAGGCTACACCCTATTCTGGCCAGTGCAACCATGGCCGCCCGACCTATGTAGAGCTGTCGCTGGCCGACATCGAAAAACTGTTCGGGCGGCGGTGACTTGGCCAGCCTGGCCAAAGCTTTTAGCCATGACGTTTGCGCTTCATATATTTTCTTCTTTGTTTTTGGGACAGTCTTCTATACCTTCTGCTTTTTCTTAGGCGGTTGCGACGGAGTCTGCTGATCCTGATACGTTTTTTTCTGGAAGCAAGCCTACGCCGTAGAGCGTGTTTTCTGGAAAGCCGGCTATATTTCTGTAGCTTATTTTTCCTGTGATGTTTTCTGCGGTTGAGATGCCTGATCCGTCTTGCCAGCCGTCTTGAGCGTTTTTTATGATATTTTTTTGTTTTGCGGGATAAGCGGTGGTTGCGGGCAGTCCTTAGTCTGGTATGTCTGGTCTTGATGGCACGGGTCTTTGTTTTGTTTAAACGGCTCATCATCATCGCAGGGACAGAAGCTTTCAGTCGCCTGATCTGGGTCATGCCAATAGTGCGGCCTGGGCGGATATGAACCACCCGATAGCCATTTTTCTTCAGGGTTTTGAGAACCAATGACAAGGAGCTTATGGTTGCGCGGTTAATGTCGTGAAACAATATGATTCCGCGCTGCCGCCTGTTCCTGAGATGGTTGAGGATATGGTTGGCCATTTCTTCCCCCTTCAGACCCTTCCAGTCCGTGGAATCAATATCAGTGCCAAAGATTGAGATTTTGTTGCGCCTGAGCAGGGATGAAATTTCAGGGGTGATGTTAAAGCCCGGAGGACGGAAGAAGGGGGCAATTGTGCCGCCGCCAGCCCTGGCCGTGATGGCAAATCCCTTATAGACCTGGTTGACAGCTGCGTCATAGGACAGCTTTTTAAGGTTGATGTGCCGCATGGCATGGGAGCCGACGGTGTGGCCTCCGCGCCTGATCCGCCTGATCATCCCAGGATTAAAGGCCACCATCTTGCCAACAGGAAAAAAGGTTGCTTTGGCACAATGGCTGCGTAATATCCGTAAAATAGCACCTGTCTTGGCAGCGAGGGGGCCGTCATCAAAGGTCAGGACAACTTCCTTGGTGCGCAAAGCCAACTGACGGCCGCCATGGGAACGGCCATAATTTGCGCTGCCTGAAATTGTGAGTGTCCTGGCAGTGCCAATGGCATTCGTGCCGCAACCTGCACTGGCAAGCTGTGTTCCGGAAAGAAAAAGGGCTAAAAAAATGACAGGGAGGAACGGATACGGGAAGCTACGCAAGACACACTCCTTAAAAGGGTTAAATGCAATCAATAATATAAAATATGTCTTTAACCAGATTGCTGTACCTGCGTCCAGCCTGTAGTTCTGCTTACTATAAAATAGCTGTTAGAAAAATATGGTCTGAACAGTATTGGATCAACTTTCATCAGACTGTTTACCGCTTTGGTAAATTTTGTGGGACAGAACTTTAGCGGGGTAAGATATCATGTTCCTGCAAAAATCTCATGATTTCACCAGACCTGGCAGTGACCTCATCTATTGGGAAATGTACTCCGCCTTCAAGGGTGAGGCAGCGTATATCAGGAACATTTTGCTCAATGGCAATTTTGCAGATTTCCTCAAAATCACGAAAAGAGATTGTCTCATCGGCTGTGCCATGGAGCAGCAGGGCAGGACAAGGCAGTTTTGTGATGGTCTGGACAGGTGCGGCCTCATCCAGGCTATGGCCAACCAGCCATTCCAGCAGCCGTATGATTGTGGGGACATGGGACTGCATCACGCCAAACCTGCGCAAAAAACCTGCAACAATTTTTTTGATATGGGCAAAGGTCGACAGGCTGACAACAGCCCCGATGTCATTACGCCTGGAAGCGGCATAAAGCACGGCAGCAGCCCCAATCGAATGACCTATCAGTGCTATCTTTCCAGAGCCTTTCTGGTTTGACTGAACCCAGTCAATGGCAGCATCAACATCCTCGGCCATAGTCCCCAGGGAGGAAAAGACATTCTTGTCGCTGTTGCCGTGGTTACGGTGGTCAAACAGCAGTAGGTTTACGTTCTTGCCCTTGAAGGGCAGGGCAAGGGGCAAGGCAAATTCCGCATTGCCGCCCCAGCCATGTACCAGAATGAGGGTAGGGGCATCATATTGTTCCTCAGTCACTCTTTCTGAAGGGCTTACAGGGATATACCAGCCAAACAGCTTTTTATTTTTCTTTGTCGGTATCCAGACAGTACGGTAGTCGGGAAAACCAAAATCCGTAGGTGAGCCGCTTTCAATGTTGAGGGGGGGCTTGAAACCATAGAACACCCTTATTGAGGTGACGGTGATAACCAGGATAATAACAAACACCAGAATTAGAAAAAATGTCATGGATTACCCCAAAGATAATGGAAGATGACTGGACTGCCAGAACAGAAAATGCGTGTCTTTATGGTCAGACAGCACGACCTGGCCACATATGGTTTGCTTTCATATTGAAAGACTGCCCCTGTTGTGGTTTGGTACAGAATGCCATAGCATTATTAGGGCAAGGACAACACGAAAATTATACTATCCAGGAAAATATAGAATGGTTCAGTTGCGGACAAAGCGAAGGAAGACCCGAGCCGTCAGGGTTGGCAATGTGGTTGTGGGGGGCAACGCACCAGTGGTTGTCCAGTCCATGACCAATACGGATACGGCTGATAGGGAAGCAACTGCCCGGCAGGTTATTGAACTGGCGAAGGCTGGCTCAGAATTGGTTCGGATTACGGTTGACCGCAAGGAAGCAGCGCAACAAGTGCCCTATATCAAGGAAATTCTAGACAGGGAAGGGATCAATGCCCCTTTGGTGGGGGACTTTCACTATAACGGTCATAAATTACTGAAAGACTATCCTGACTGTGCCATAGCACTGGACAAATACCGGATTAATCCTGGCAATGTCGGTTTCCGGGCCAAGCGCGACAGCCAGTTTTCCTCCATCATTGATATTGCGCTGGCAAATGACAAGCCTGTCAGGATCGGGGTCAACTGGGGCAGTCTTGACCAGGAATTGCTAACCTCCATGATGGAAGATAATGCGAGGCTGGCAGAACCGGCTGAGGCAGCCAGTGTGATGCATGAGGCATTGGTACGCTCTGCCTTGATGAATGCAGAGGGGGCGCAAAAACAAGGCATGGCGGCGGACAGGATTATTATTTCAGCCAAGGTCAGTGCGGTCCAGGATCTGGTCAGTGTCTATACCCTGCTGGCTAAACGCTGTGACTATGCCCTGCATCTTGGGCTGACCGAGGCGGGGATGGGGTCAAAGGGGATTGTCGCCTCAACCGCTGCCCTGGCCATCATGTTGCAACAGAGCATTGGCGACACGATCCGTATATCATTGACCCCAGAACCAGGCGCGGCCAGAACCAAGGAAGTCCAGGTAGCACAGGAAATCCTACAGTCCATGGGTATGCGTAGCTTCATTCCCGCTGTGATTGCCTGCCCAGGATGTGGGCGGACAACCAGCACCGTATTTCAGGAACTGGCTCAGGACATTGAAGGCCATATCCGTGCGCAGATGCCTTTCTGGAGTGAAAAATACCCAGGTGTTGAACAGCTTAACTTTGCTGTGATGGGGTGCATCGTTAATGGGCCAGGAGAAAGCAAACATGCCGATATAGGAATCTCTTTACCAGGCACAGGCGAAAGTCCTGCTGCCCCTGTCTTTATTGACGGGCAAAAGGCGATGACCTTGCGCGGCGAGAATATAGCTGGTCAGTTCAAGGATGTTGTTGAGGACTATATCAAAAACCGGTTTGGATAATTTTTCAGCAACCCAGCATATTAAGGAGTTTGTCTAACTGCAATCACCGTCATCATCGTCAGTTTCTTCAACGGGCACAATCGCCTGGATTGTATCGGGAAGCAATTGGGCAACAGCAACTGTTGGCCGAAGGCTCTCCTCAATGATGGTCGAGGAAAACAAAACCTTATGATTAATATTGTCACTGAATATAAATACGGTCAATGCAAACGAAAAACCCGCTGCTATCGTTAAGACTGATGCCAGCGAATATTTCATAAAAACCCAGAAAGTAGTCATGGGTACTGCCTTTTCTGTCACGCATTACAATTTGGCTACCATTATCCCCCAACCAGGCATCCATACGAGTTACTATTATGTGCGTCAATATGTCCATAATAGCCCGTTTTGCAAAACTGTCAAGAAATGGGGAATGGTCAGTGCATAACTTTCAAGACTGTTGTGGAGGTGGTGAACGAAAATAACAATATTGTCTTTCTGTTAACCCTGTTCAGACATACTGCTCCTAATCAGCTTGCCTTACGGGAGAGAAACGCGATGAGACTTCAGCCTTCAATCATTTCCAGAATAACGAAAAGTATTTCTGACAGGCCAGACTATAAGGTGCAGTTTGGCAAGGTGGTATCACGCGCTGAGGATGTGGTTGTAGGGCAGCTCTATGATTTTGCTGTTGGACAGGTCAAACTGAAGGGGAAAAAATTTACCCGTGATTTCAGGCTGATGGATTTTGCAGTTGGGGCAATGATTACTGATGACATTGCAAAACTGTTTGATGATAATATGGACGCATTATGGGTCAATGCCCGTATCATGCACGACTTCAAGGCGCAAGATCTCGCAGTTTCTAAAAAACTAAAGTCATCCCTGATGGAATTTCATTTCCTGGCAATAGAGCGGTGCGGTGATGAGCTTGAGGCTTTCCCTTTTGTTGTGACTGACTATAACGGCCAGTCTGCCCTGATCTTCAGCCCATATGGCCCAAGCCAGGCAACGCAGCGTAAGATTTCCAGTGATTTTTGGCATCTCATGCTGGAAAATCCTGCCAACCTGTTCGATTATGACAGTTCGGCAGACCTGGACGGCGTATCTGTACATTTTGGCCGCCGCAGCAGCCAATTCTATTATGAAGATGTGTAATGTTCACTATCAGAAACTAGTGCATAGTGCGAGCAAACCGTTACGGTTTGCGGGTTAAGATATGCGTCATATAAGGGGCTAGGGTGAGGTCTACAGACCGAACCTGCTAGCGCAGTTTCAATGTGGCAAGACCAATAAGGGCAAGCAGGAAAGCGACAATCCAGAACCGGATCACAACGGTTGATTCGGACCAGCCCTTTTCCTCATAATGATGATGGATCGGGGCCATGCGGAAAACGCGTTTTCCTGTCATCTTATAGGAAGCCACCTGGATAATCACAGACAGAGCCTCGACCACAAACAGGCCGCCGACAATACCCAGCACAATTTCATGCTTGATACATATCGCCAAGGTCCCGAGCATACCGCCAAGAGCCAACGAGCCTGTATCGCCCATAAAGATCATGGCAGGGGGGGCATTAAACCATAAAAATCCCAGCCCGGCACCGACAATCGCACCGCACAACACAGCGAGTTCCCCTGTACGCGGGACATAGGTGATCTGGAGATATTCAGAAAATACAGCATGACCCACAAGATAGGTGATGATGCCAAATGTTCCGGCTGCAATCATGACAGGTACAATGGCCAGACCGTCAAGGCCGTCAGTCAGGTTGACCGCATTGCCTGCGCCGACAATCACAATGGCACCGAACAGGACATAGAACGGACCTAAGTCAAGCATAAGATCCTTAAAGAACGGGAAGGCCAGGGAGGTGCTGAAAGGCTTGTCTCCCAGCCAGGTTACAAGATAGACTGCAAAGGCCGCAATGCCAACCTCCAGCAACAGGCGAATCCTGCCCGGAAAGCCATCAGTGTCCTGTTTGGAAACCTTGAGATAGTCATCATAAAACCCGATCATGCCATAGGTCAGGGTCACAGCTGTCACCACCCAGACATAGGGGTTTGTTAGGTCAGCCCAAAGCAGGGCAGCAAAGGTCCAGGAGGCAAGGATCAGGATACCGCCCATAGTGGGTGTGCCCTGTTTTGCCAGATGACTTTGCGGGCCATCTTTACGGATAGGTTGTCCCTTACCCTGCCGGGCACGGAAAGAATTGATCAGGCGCGGGCCGAATATAAAGGAAAACATCAGGGCTGTCAGGATTGCACCGCCTGTACGGAAGGTGATATAGCGGAAAACATTGAGCCAGCCAAAAGTTTCGCCAAGATCAAGCTGGCTCAGGTAATAAAACATAGCGATCATCCCCCAATAAATTCTTTTGTACCCTGTCTTGTGATCCGCCGAAACAAGACAGTTTTTGTGTTGTGTTATGACAAGATACAATAATGATAATGGCTTAGGCCAAAATTATGTGTTTAGGTATCAAGTTCTTTCAGTCTGTTGACAAGTTGTCCCATTTTACTGCCCAAAGACCCTTTAACCACCACCACATCTCCTGGTTTTATAAAGGCAACCAGCTGATCCCCAAGGTCAGCGGAAGAGGGTTGCCAGAATGTTTCTATATGGGCAGGCAGGGCATCATGGAGAGACTTGCTGTCCTTGCCGCAGGTAAAGACAGCATCAAACTCGGTATTTTGGAGGGAACTGGCCAGCTCCGCATGAAGCTGTGCTGATGTCTCCCCAAGTTCAAGCATATCTCCAAGGACTGCAACCCTTCGGGGATAATCAGTACAGGAAACTTGTCCCACTGTGTCCAATGCAGCACGCATTGAGGCAGGATTGGCATTATAGCTTTCATCAATCAGTAAAAAATGTCCATCTTCCCCATGTCTGACCTTGCTGCGTTGTCCCCGTCCAACAGGTGCATCCAGTTTTTCCAGTGCCTTGGCAGCCTGGTACAGGTCTGCTCCTGCCACCTCACAGGCCGCCAGCACAGCCAATGAATTCATGGCATTATGCTTGCCTGGTATCCCGATCTTATAGGCAAAGTCCTTGCCAAAAAAGCGGGTGATGATCCAGAAGCCATCACTCTCAACCTGGATATTTTTCAGCCAAATATCAGAGGAGGGGTGTAACCCAAAACTGACAATATTTGCTCCCGCCTTTTTGGCAGCTGTCTCAAGCAAACCAAAAAACGGGTTGTCACGGTTCAGGATTGCTGTGCCGCCCTTTTCCAGTCCGGAAAATATTTCGGCCTTGGCATGGGCAATTTCCTCAACATCCTTGAAAAATCCCAGGTGAACAGGTTCAACAGTGGTCACGATAGCAATATCGGGTCTGACCATCGCTGTCAGGGGAATAATTTCTCCAGGGTGGTTCATGCCAATCTCGGCAACATCATAGTCACAGTCAGAAGGCATCAAAGCAAGCGAAAGTGGTACACCCCAATGGTTGTTAAAGGACTTTTCAGAGGCATGAACCTTGCCAGAAGGGGACAGTGCCAGACGCAGCATTTCCTTTGATCCTGTCTTGCCAACAGACCCTGTAATGGCGATCACTTTGCCTCGGCATCTGTTGCGTGCTGCCCGTCCCAGCTCATTCATCGCTTCCAGCGGGTCTGCAACTATGATACATTTATCAGGCTGTCCTTCAGATAATGCTGACAGGTCGAAATTATCAGAGACGATAGCTGCTCCAGCCCCCATTTCCAAGGCTTTGCCAACAAAGGCATGGCCATCAAAATTATCGCCTTTGATGGCAATAAAAATTTCATCCCTGCCGACAGTCCTGCTGTCAATTGAAACGCCTATCAGCTCTGGGGATACAGCCTTGCCAGCCTTGCCACCTACAGCCTTGATGACTTCACTGCCTGTCCATAAAATATCAGCCATAGTCTTTGGTATCATCCTGTTTTCATCTGTTAATTATTGTTTTTTAGAAAAGTAGTCTAGCCCCTTTTCGTTGGCAGCCCACTCAAAAAAGGGTATCTTGGGTTTTAGCTGGTCGTATTTTGCGAATACATCAATCAATTCTGTATATTTAGTACACAAGCCTTGCCTGTTCTTTTGAACGTACTTGTCGTCTATCAGGCCAATAAGGTGTTGGGCATGTTTCAAGTCTTCAATGGCTTCCTCTACAGGGCACAGCAATGCGCTACAGGATAATTCATGGGTTACATAGCCAATCCCCCTAAGGTAGACATCAACCAGTTCCGTGATGGATATCTGGTCATCTGGCTTGAGTTCCAGGGCTTTCTTCAGATGTTCGGTGCCCGGTGATTGATAGACACCAAGCCAACGATATAGTCTGTAATCAGTCTGTTCTTCCTCAATCCACTTCCCGAAGATCCCGCTAAGACAGGTGTCAAGAAGGAATAAATTCCTATTGTCTCTTTCATAGCTTTTCTGAGCTAGACTCAATGCCTGCCGCCTTTCGTCCTCTGACACCCCGGCTGTAAAATACTCTTCCAAAAAAAAGTGCAGCCTTATCCCTGGGGCCTTTATTACAATATTCGGTGTAATACCGGACAAACTGTTCGACATATATCATTGTTATTTTCGTCTTGCCTTACTTTTTATAGTGTATCGGCTCCCTTAAGCTATACAAGCATTTTTGAAACGACGCTGACAGACAAAAGAACAAGCTAAACGATTCGGTTATTATTGTGGGTGTCCTAAGATATTAGGCCTGTTTTTTCACTGGTTTTCCAGTGCTTTCTGCACCTCTTCATGGTCTGAAAAAGGAATGACCTTTCCCTGAATGGTTTGCCCTGTTTCATGACCCTTGCCAGCCACCAGTAACACGTCACCCTGTTCCAGTCCTTGTACAGCCTGTAAGATGGCCTGCGCCCTGTCACCAATCTGGGTTGCGTCAGGGCAGGCCACCATAATGTCGGCGCGGATGGCATCAGGCTGCTCTGAGCGCGGATTGTCATCGGTGACATAAACAAGATCCGCATTGTCCACCGCTGCCTTGCCCATTAGCGGACGCTTGGCCTTGTCACGGTCTCCGCCGCAACCAAACACAATCACCAGCCTGCCAGTTACATAAGGCCGGAGTGCTTGCAAGGCAGTGCTGATGGCATCGGGTGTATGGGCGTAATCTATAAAGATGGGCGCATTGTTCAAGGTTGCGCCAACCAGTTCCAGCCGCCCTTTGGCCCCTTTTAAAGAGGCGAGGGAGGTTATCACTTCAGCACTGTCTGCACCTTGGGACAGTACAAGCCCAGCAGCTATCAAAGCGTTGGAAACCTGGAAACCGCCAACAAGCGGCAGCCTGACCTGATAGGCTTTTCCTCCAACCTCCAGTTCCAGATTTTGGGCATAGCCCTCAATTGTAGCAGAAACCAGTTTGAGGTCTTCTCCCTTTGCGCCAACACTGAAGATTTTGAGGCCAGCCTTTTGGGCTGTTTCCAAAACTGTTTGCGCCCCCTGGGTGTCCAGGTCGATCACAGCTGTGCCGCCTTGAGTGACCAGGCCAGAGAACAGGCGCAGTTTTTGGGCAAAATACTCTTCCATTGACCCATGATAATCCAGGTGATCCTGGGTGATGTTAGTAAAGCCTGCTGCCTTGATGACCAGGCCGTCCTGCCGTCTCTGCTCCAGGCCATGGGAAGAGGCTTCAATCGCAAGATGGGTAATCCCTTCATTACGGGTGATCTGGTCAACGAGCTGGTGAAGCTGGACAGGTTCAGGTGTGGTATGTTGCAACGGGATATGAGCGGTGGGGGTGTCAATGCCAACTGTGCCCAGGCTTGCGCCTGCAATGTCCAGGCTGTGCCAGATTTGGCGGACAAAAGAGGCAATGGATGTCTTGCCGTTTGTTCCTGTCACTGCCACGATGGTTTGCGGCTGGGCAGGGTAGAGAACCGCCGCCATTTTAGCCAGGGCGAGACGGGGATCAGTCGTCTTAAAAAGTGAGACTTTGATACCCTTTTCATCAAAATCATCTGGAACCAGGAGTGCAATTGCCCCCAGTTCTATTGCTTTGGCTATGAAGTCACGGCCATCGACTGTGCTGCCAGGCAGGGCGGCAAATACGAAGCCCGGTTTTATTTTTCGGCTGTCAGAACTTATGCCCCTGACACGGATGTCACCAGTCCCGATAAGCTTAGTCCTGGAAGCATCTGCCAGATCCTGTAAATTTGTCATTGTCCTGATATCCAGGGCTTGGCCATTGGCCAGTTACGCCCTGTCCCCACATGTCAGCCTGATAAATATTCTTTAGGCCTTGTGGCATCTTTCAGCCGTACTGACAAGCCTGGACGATAGGTTGTTCCAGTCTAACGGCCTCAATGCTACAAGAACAAGATTTTCAAAATTAGTAACTCCTCAGCTTGTTTTAGGTGTATTAACTAATTGATAAATAACGATAAAAATAAATCGTTATTTTTAAAACCACTAAAATATGATCATTTTTCCATTAAAAAACAGGATTTTTAGACTGTATTCCGCTTGAAACCGCGTATTTACG
>JAJRRF010000047.1 GCA_024279735.1 Alphaproteobacteria bacterium | reverse complement strand
GGTTTCAAGCGGAATACAGTCTAAAAATCCTGTTTTTTAATGGAAAAATGATCATATTTTAGTGGTTTTAAAAATAACGATTTATTTTTATCGTTATTTATCAATTAGTTAATACACCTAAAACAAGCTGGGGAGTTACCCTGAGACAAAATAATGAAGTCCTCGCTCGCTTTAGAAACTGCCCCCTCACACGTCTGCCCGTGCCACCCGCAACAAATTATGCAGCCTGGCCATATCTTCCGGCAGTTCGCTTTCAAAGCGCATCACCTCCTTGGTCACAGGGTGGGTAATTTGCAGCACAGCCGCGTGCAGAGCCTGGCGATCCAGAGCCAAGATGCCTTCGGCGACGTTCTGATCCAGCTTATTCAGTTTGGTCTGGAAATGGCTGGCATAAAGCTGATCCCCCAGCACAGGATGGCCAACATAGCGCATATGGACACGGATCTGGTGGGTTCGGCCAGTCTCAAGGCGGCACTTGACCATCGCAATATCACATTTGCCACGGTTGTCCAGTCCAGTAAATTTTTCCAGCAGGCTGTAATGGGTAATGGCCTCCTTGCCATACTGGTTATACAGCACGGTCATTTGCAGGCGGTTATGCTGCTTGCGCCCAATCGGCTCGTTAATGGTATCCTTGGTGCGCATCGGGATACCCCAGACAAAGGCGCGGTAACAGCGTTCCAGGTCATTGGTGCGGCCATGGTCGGCAAACTGCTTGCTCAAATGGCGGTGTGCTCGGTCATTCTTGGCCACCACCAGCAACCCTGTGGTATTCTTGTCAAGACGGTGGACAATGCCAGGTCTTCTGACACCGCCAATCCCTGACAGGCTGTCACCACAGTGATGGATCAGGGCGTTGACCATTGTGCCGGTCCAGTTGCCTGGCCCAGGATGCACCACAAGCCCAGTCGGCTTGTTGATAATGATAATATCATCATCCTCATAGACAATATTCAGCGGAATATCTTCCCCTTCAGGGGTCGGGTCTTCTGCCGGGGGCACATCTATCGTTAAAATATCACCGACCTGGAGCTTGACATTGATTTTCTTGAAGGACGCGCCATTCCGGGTGACATGACCGCCCCTGATCAGGTCCTGAATCCGTGAACGGCTCATATTTTCAACAGCCTGCCCCAAAAACAGGTCTATCCGCTTGCCTGCTTCCTCTTCCCCGATTTCAAAAGACTGTAACTGCCCGTCCTGTTCATCCATGGTTTTAAACTCTTACTGATTACCAATTTCAATGGCTGGCTTTCTGTGATAAAGACAGGCCATAAATCCAACCTCTCATATCCCAAAAGAACCCTACCCTAAATGACCAGCCCACAAAAGTCTGCAAAAACCTTGGATGATGATGAAATTCTTGAGGGAGCGATTTTCACAGTCAAGCAGACACGCCATCTCAAAATTATAGTGATTGTCATGGGGCTGATGCTGATTTTTGGATTTGTCGCCCTCGCCATTGCGGTCATGAACAAGGGGAGGACAAAAAAGGCAGGGGTACAACCACAGCAAACCACAACAAAAGACAGAACCGTGCAAGATATAGCTTCGTTGCCTGGCCTGCCAGAAACAGTTGGGCTGCAAAAATACATTACCCCCGACCTGCCCAAAGGCGCGAAGATATTGTCCTATAAAATGTCAGGAAAGCTGATGATATTGCATCTCAAGGCCAAGGAAGCACACCAGATTGTTGTACTGGATATGGCAACAGGCACAGTCAAAAGCCGTATTCATTTGCCGCAATAAAACTTTGTTGCCCACTCAGCCACAGCGCAGCCGCAGCCCCCAAACACCTTTACCCGCATAAAGTATCTTGTGTGGAATGGCATAGGCCTTGCGTCCATTACAAGGACCCACCGTAGAAAAAAACTCGCGCGCTGCTGTCTTGGCCAGCAAGCCATCGTCGAACCCTTTGCCCAAGGCCTTCCCTTCACGCTTGACGGTCACATCATAGGCGGCATTGGTCGTCACCTTGCTTGAAACAATGGTAAACTGATGATGGAGATAGCCATAACGGGCTGTCAATGTCGCCTCAGACGTAACCTTGTCAGCAGTGACCTTGTCGAGCACATTGCTGCTACAGCCAGGCAACAGGCTTGCCAACACAATGAGACCTACAAAATATTTTTGCACCATAACCAATACCTAAAAAATTGTCTTCTAATGAAATACTGATACCAAATAACCAGCCATAATGCCAGCAGGTCATAATGGGGTTGAGTATAAGGCCTAAGATGACCTAAAAATGGCACAAAAAAACAGCACCCCCTACATTATGGGGATGCTGCCATCTGTTTTCATAACTCAAGCTATCGTCTTGCAACTCTGACACCACGGTGTTTCCACAGCCGTCTCAGGGATTTTGACATAGAGCGCACGCTCTGGTCCATCCTCATGTCAACAGAATAGGGAGGCAATCCCATTGAGGCAAAGATATTGGCAAAGGCATTTTGCAGTTCAGCATAGGCAATGTCCTTTTTCACCCTTGCCACCATTGTATTCATCTTTTCGCGGATCAGAGTTTGTTCACTGACCTTACCCGCAGCGGCCTCAGCATCAATCTGGTTCAAAATTTTACGCTGGACATTCAAATATTGCTGGGATGTCACAAGCTTCTTATGGGCATGGTAAAAGCGCATCCGGCTGACATGAATTTGCGTAATCACAGCCATTGTTGTTGCCAGCGCCTGCTCATCAAGTGCCTTGTCCTGCCCCTCAATCTCATCCATCTTGTAAGGATAACGGATCACTTTCAGCAAGTTCCAGCCAACCTTTGCGCCCCAGCCGACCCAATTGCTGTCATGAAGAAATGTATTGGTATCATAGTACAGTCCTGCATTCAGGTTGATACCGGGCAACATCTCAAGCAGGGCCGCTTCGGCTTCCTGGGCATTGATGCGGCGTTTATAGGCCACTTCACGCAATTCAGGACGATTCCTCAGAGCCAGCTTGATCATTTTCTTCATGCTGTATTTCACACGCAGGCGCGGCTTGCGGTATGACTTTTTTGAAAGCCTGAAACGTGTACCCGGCTTCAGGTTCATAAGGGAAGAAAGCTGTATCTTGGCATCCTTCAGCTCATCAAGCAGACCCTGAATTTTTGCCTTGATCTCAATCAGCTCACGCTGGTAGGTCAGGGCTGTCAAAGGAGAGCTGTCACCATCCTCAACGACATTCTTGCTGTCCCTGATCGCGCTGCGCACTTCACGTTCCAGTGTGCGGAGCTGGGTCACAAGCCTTTCAGCACTGACCGCGCGCCAATAGGCTGTACGGACATCCTCAATTATACGGTTAATTACCTTGCGCTTGCGTTCTTCAGCAATAAGAACCTTGTCAGCAGTCTGGTAGGCGCGAACCCGCGAAAGACCAAAATCCAGGATAGACCAGCTTAAAGACAGGTCATGCACATAATTATGTCTTTCACTTGAACGGGAAAAATTCAGGCTATCGCCACTCAGCAACCCTGCACTGCGGCTATAACGTTCTTTATCACGGCCTGTATAACCGGATGTCGTGACCAGTTCAGGCAACATATCATAACGTGTGAGCTTTAGCCTTGAATTTGCAACGGCCTTTTCCATCATCTCAACCCGATAGTCCAGGTTGTACTTGATAGCGCGTGCCATAGCTTCGTAAAGAGTAATTGACCTGGTGACCGGCTCCTGGTTCTGAGCCATACGGCGATAATTACTGTCTCCCTGGGCTGCAAGCTCATCCAGGCTAAAAGGCTCTGGCTGAACACTGCAACCGGCAAGAAGCAGACTTGTACAGGATAAGATAAGTATTTTTTTCAATTTTTCTCTCCTTACCGGGATTATTTGAAACATTTTACAATGTCATCAAAGAAACTGGCATCATCATTAAGTTTTAACCGCTGCATTGCCCTATATATGCAAGCCAACAGCTGAAATTAAGCCCAGAAATTCAACAGCTCCCGTATATTTTCAGAAAAGAAAACAACAGTTCCCCGTTCCCAAAAATGGAAGGATCATGATAAACTTATGGATTTGAATATAGACTCAGGACTGAACTCTGAGAACTTTAGGAAACTTTAAATATCCTGGTCTGCCGGACTGTAGGAGACGGGATGAACGCAAGAAATATCTAAAACTGAACAAATTAAGACGATAAAAGAAATTCACTTTATTTTTTAGGCATGTAATGTGCCATGCTTACCAAGATTCTTTTTATTGTGCAGTAAATAATCACTTCAAGAGAGATATTCCCCAACACTGTGTCTATAATGTTTCAGAAAAAAATCATTATCTTAAAACCGTCCCTAACGGATGGTTACCAATTGTTAACAAACCTTAATCCAACAGTTCTTAAGAAATGGTTAACGCAAAACATTACTCCGTTAACCCTTCATTTGATTGGGGATAACCATAACAATAAAACACCTGCCACCCTGTTCCCAAAAGGAGGTGGCTAAATATCCTCACCCCTGAAAGGACGGGTCAACAGTCTGGCAATGGCATCATCAACATTGGTCTGGCCAATGACAATATCATTAACAGCCTGACAAATCGGCATCTCAATATCCTGGTCTGCCGCAATCCTGGCAACAGCCTTCGCCGTAAAGACCCCTTCACTGACACTGTTCCGCGACCCCAAAATATCCTCAAGAAACTGTCCTTCCCCCAATGCCTTGCCCAAAGACATGTTACGGGACTGGATACTGGAGCAGGTCAATATCAGATCGCCCAGACCTGAAAGACCTTTCAAGGTCTCCTTGTTCGCCCCCCGAAAAACACCAAATCTCACCAATTCCGCAAAGCCCCTGGTAGTCAGCGCAGCATGGGCACTGGCCCCTATTTTCTTGCCAACCACAATACCTGCGGCAATCGCCAGCACATTTTTGACCGCACCGCCAACCTGCGCCCCCAACATGTCAGAAGAGAAATAGGGACGAAAATTCCTGTGCCCTATCGCATTGATCAAGGCATAGCCCAATGTCTCATCATCACAGGCCAAAGTTACAGCCGTGGGCAGACCCCTGGCAACATCTGCCGCAAAACTGGGGCCAGACAAGATTGCAGGCAAGGCTGATGGCATCTCTTCTGCAATCACTTCTGTCAACAGCTTGCCTGTCTTTTGCTCAATTCCCTTGGAACAGATCATGACAGGGCAGTTATCAGGAATAAAGCCTGCCAACTGCCTGACGACCTGGCGCATGGCCTGGGCAGGAGGCACTAGTAACAAGGCATCAGACTGGCTCACTTCTTCCAGACTGCTTGTCGCTGTAACTAACGAATTCAGGGTAATGTCAGGCAGATAGACCTTATTGGTATGGGTGGCATTAATGTCCTGGACAGATTTTTCCTCATATCCCCATAGCATCACACGCTTGCCTGTCATGGCAACAGACTGTGCCAATGCAGTGCCCCATGCCCCTGCCCCAACTACGCCAATCGTCTCAATCTTCAAAATTTCTTCCCCACTGTCCAGAATACTTCCTGAATCCCATAATTAATCCGACATATATCATATTTTACTTCACTTCTGGAAATACAGCCTTTATCATGCAACCCAAGTGATAGGCATAAACCCTGGCCAGTCCATCAGGACTGGAATAATCCTATATAAAATATGCTCTTTGGAACAGAGTATAGGAGTAAACAACAGTGAATGCTTTAAGTTTGAAATCACCTGAGGCCTTTCCAGCCCTGGTACTCAATGCGGACTATACACCGCTCAGCTATTACCCCTTGTCTTTATGGCACTGGCAAACCGCGATCAAGGCCGTTTTTCTTGACCGGGTCAACATTGTTGCCGAATATGACAGGGAGGTACATAGCCCCTCTCACAAGTTCAGGCTACCCAGTGTAATCTCATTGCGGAACTATGTCCGGCCTGAGACCTACCCCGCCTTTACAAGGTTTAACGTGTTTCTACGCGACCAGTTCTCCTGCCAATATTGTGGCTCAACTTCAGACCTGACATTTGACCACCTTGTCCCCCGCTGTCGCAAGGGACTGACCCGTTGGGACAATGTTATAACGGCCTGCGCGCCGTGTAACCTGAAAAAGGGCAGTAGGTCGCTGAAACAGTCTGGCATGACAATTGCCCGGCTGCCCCACCGTCCAACGGTGTTTGAGCTGCATAAGAATGGCCGCGCCTTCCCACCAAACTATCTGCACGAAAGCTGGATGGATTACCTGTATTGGGACAGCGAACTTGATGAATAGGGAAAGGGGCGTGCACTGCGCCCCTTCTTTATGCCCCCTTCTATCCATCACCCCCCCTTATTGTTGCTCTGCATTAAATATACTTTAGAATATTTTGGCGTTATTCCTTTATTTATGCCATAGTCGTATTTATTATCTTTTTCAAAAAGGATGGTTGGTTGTTATTTTGTCCTGAGGCCAAAGAAAAAATTGTGTAAAAACAACACTGTCATGGCAAGATGACCACCTGATTTTCCGATAAAAGAGATGTTTACATGCTTCCGGGGGGAGGAAAGTTAAATGCGGACGGGCCTGTTTTCTTATATTTTTCTGTGTTCCGTGCTGTTATCTGGATGTTCTGGAACTTCAGTCATGGACTATATTGGGTTTGGACAGACATCCATAACCTCAGACCTGAACGCACTGGCTGTTGAAAGCAGTGCCGTAAAGGACTTTGCCAAGACCTGCGTCCAGAATGCCAATGATTTTGGGCAGATAAAGCAGGCCGCTTACCAGGCTGGCTGGCAACCTGCATCCCGTGCCTATCTGCTCCTGAATGGCTTTAAAAACATTTCCGTCCGCAGAGACATCCTCAACAGGCGAGGCTCAAAAGTCCAGGCTCTCAAGAAAATATCCCGCGACACCACCTCAATCCTGCTGTTCTACAAGCTCAAATATAAACAGCAATCCCAGGTCAAATGCGAACTTTATGCCAATGGGGAACCGCGGGAACGTGTCTATACAGCCCTTAACAGCCTGATAAATCGCTCTCCGTTACGCAACAAAAAAACCGAGCACTCCCACCTTAGTGTCTGGCAGCTCAAGAAACATGGCAATCCCTTTACCGTCCGTTATCTCTATGAATATAACACTGATGACCTTCTCGACTTTAACGGGGTTATGATATGGACACATTATAGCTGATTGTAAAACCCGTTAGCCATCATGGCATGGGCATGAAAAGTCCTTTAAAAACCACTTCTTTTATGACTATACTCACACGACGTGAAAACCCAGTTTTTTTCAGGTGAGAAATTTTGTCATCTGGATAGGCGCGTTCTTCGCTGCAATGCCTTCGCATTGGGAGAAAGGCGGAACGACTTCAGAGTGCAAAAGAGCCCGCTGAAAATCTGGGTTTTGATGTTGGGGGAGTATATACTCCGCTGCAATCATAGGGGCTGCTATACAGCTTAGGATACACGCAGGAAAGATATAAAAGGGAATCCATGTCCGTTCTTGTCAATAAAGATACACGCCTGATCTGTCAGGGTTTTACGGGTGCCCAAGGCACATTTCATTCAGAGCATGCCATTGCCTATGGCACTTCTATGGTTGGTGGCGTTACCCCTGGCAAGGGCGGCCAGGAACATCTGGGCTTGCCCGTCTTTAATACTGTCGACCAGGCCGTCCACCAGACCAAGGCAAATGCAACCGTAATCTATGTCCCGCCGCCCTTTGCCGCCGATGCCATTCTGGAGGCCATTGATGCTGGGATCGAAACAATTGTCTGTATAACTGAAGGCATTCCTGTCCTGGACATGGTTAGGGTCAAGCGGGCTTTACAGGGTACGGGGTCACGGTTGATTGGCCCCAACTGTCCAGGCATCATCACCCCCGATGAATGCAAGATTGGCATCATGCCTGGCCACATTCACAAAAGAGGATCGGTCGGCATTGTTTCACGCTCAGGAACCCTGACCTATGAGGCCGTTGCCCAGACCACAACAGCTGGACTGGGACAGTCAACCTGCATAGGTATTGGTGGAGACCCTGTCAGTGGCACTAATTTTATTGATTGCCTTGAACTGTTCCTGGCAGATGACGAAACCCAGTCCATTATGATGATTGGCGAGATAGGTGGTTCTGCCGAGGAAGAGGCCGCTGTTTTTCTTAAAGATTCAAAAATAAAGAAACCAGTCGTCGGGTTTATTGCCGGACTTACCGCTCCGCCAGGTCGGCGCATGGGTCATGCAGGTGCTATTATCGCTGGTGGTAAAGGCGGTGCAAAAGACAAGATTGAGGCTCTAAAATCAGCAGGTATAGCCGTCGCAGATAGCCCTGCGACATTGGGCACAACATTGCTGTCCCTCCTAAAATAAACCAGGAAATAAAATCTGGCACGCCGCCTGTTTATCCTAAAATTATTGCTGGTTTACGTCAAAGATACCACGCTAACCATCAGAACGACTGAGAACACCAAAAGTTTGCCAAGACGTGGATATAGCTTCGTATACATGGTTGCCTCCAAAACGAATCATTAAATTGATAATAAAATATTAACTATATTATATATAGTAATCAAGACAGTAATTAAAAGATTCATGACGACATTAAATTTATTTCTTTGAATACCCAAAAGGGCCGCATAACTATACTAAACGCTTGCCACATAAATATAAATACCAACAAAACAAATACTGTTAATACTTATAAAAACAACAATTTACTACGAAATAAATAAAGTAAATACTCGTATCCTGTCAAGTAAACCCCAACGCCTCAATGCCTGCCCCAAATTCCCCATGATTAGGGCAGAAACTACCCCTTAACTAATATGTAAGTTTCCATCCCTATAATCCAGTTGTTATGGCCAGCGGCAAACACTGGCTGACACCACGCTCACTCAAATATCTTCAGGGTAACCCAGGCCATGGCACGTCAGGAAAAAAATGATATTCTGGCTCAGACAGCTTTCCTGGGCAGTGCCAACGCCTCTTACATAGAGGGACTTTACCAAAATTATCAGCAAGACCCAAAATCTGTCGAGCAACAATGGCGGCTATTCTTTGAAGATATTGCAAAGGATCAGAAACAACAGCAAAAACCTTCCAGTTCCTTGGAGAGAGTGCAGCCACCAAAAAACGTCCATACCGAGACAGGCGACCCTCCCCGGGATATCGCAGACAGGCTCAGGCAACAGGCGCAAAAAGTAAATATTTGCCTGGATGAAGAAGAGGTCTTTGTCCGCAGGCGCGAGACAGTCCACGCCCTGTGGCTCATCCACGCCTACCGCCTTCGGGGACACCTTGTTGCTGACCTTGATCCCCTTGATCTCAGGGAACGGCGCGTCCACCCGGAACTTTTGCCTGAAGCTTACGGCTTTACTGCTGAAGACCTGGATCGTCCCATTTTTCTGGACGGTGTGCTTGGCCTGGAAGTCGCAACCCTGCGCGAGATAATAGCGATCCTGCACCGCACATATTGCCAGCATGTCGGCATTGAATACATGCATATCAGCGTCCCCGAACAACGGGAGTGGCTTCAGCAACGTATTGAGGGTCTTGACCGGGAAATCAGCTTTACCCCTGAAGGCAAGACAGCAATCCTCAACAAGATATATGAGGCTGAAATCTTTGAGCAATATCTGGACATAAAATATCGCGGTACCAAGCGTTTTGGCCTTGATGGCGCGGAATCAGTCATTCCTGCCATGGAACAGGTTATAAAACGTGGCGGCACACTTGGGGTCAGGCAAATCATTCTTGGCATGGCGCACAGGGGCAGACTCAATGTCCTCGCCAATGTGATGGGCAAACCGCACCGCGCCATTTTTCATGAGTTTCTTGGAGGCTCTTCCCTGCTGGACGAAATCGCCTCAGGTGATGTCAAATACCATCTGGGGGCATCCTCTGACAGGGAATTCGACCTTAACAGGGTGCACTTATCCCTCTCCCCCAACCCCTCCCACCTGGAGGCCGTCAACCCTATTGTCCTGGGCAGGACGCGCGCCAAACAAGCCCAGCTTTCAAGCTCCGACCATTCCTCTATCTTGCCGCTGCTGCTCCACGGGGACGCAGCCTTTGCAGGACAGGGCGTAGTCTCAGAATGCTTTGCCCTTTCTGACCTGCCTGGACACAGGGTTGGCGGCTCCCTCCATATCATAATCAATAACCAGATAGGCTTCACCACATCACCACAATTTGCAAGGTCATCCCCCTATCCCTCTGCTTCAGCCAAGATGGTTGAGGCTCCGATATTCCATGTCAACGGGGACGATCCTGAAGCTGTGGTTCATGTTGCCAAGATTGCCACAGAATACAGGCAACTCTTCAACAAACCTGTTGTGATCGACATGTTTTGTTATCGCCGTCATGGCCATAACGAGGCTGATACCCCTTCCATCACACAGCCCCTAATGTATAAGCGGATCAGAGACCACCCTATGGTCAGTGAAATTTATGGCCGCCGCCTTGTTGGGGAGGGTATCATTTCCCGTGAAGATCTTGGCCAGATGCAAAAAAATTTCCGCGCCCATCTTGATGTCGAGTTCAGGGCGGCCCCGACATATACCCCAGGCAAACCTGACTGGCTGACTGGCCTGTGGGCAGGACTCAGTCGCGCCAAGGATGGCCCGCGAAAAGGCTGTACCGGCATCTCAAAAAACAGCCTTGACCAGATTGGCCACAGGCTTGCAACCATACCGGAACAGGTCAATGCCCACAAGATAGTCCAGCGCATCTACAATAAACGTTTTTACATGATGGAAAGCGGCAGTAATATTGACTGGGCCAGCGCGGAAGCCCTGGCCCTTGGCTCACTCATCAGTGAAGGGTATAACGTCCGCCTGTCTGGCCAGGATGTGGAACGCGGTACATTTGCCCACCGACACTGCACCATTATTGACCAGGACACCGAAGAAAAATTTATCCCACTGCAACATATTACCGATGGAGAACCACGCTTTGAGGTTGTCAATTCCATGCTGTCAGAGTTTGCCGTTCTGGGGTTTGAATATGGTTACAGCCTGTCATCCCCTGATTGCCTGGTCTTGTGGGAAGGGCAGTTCGGCGACTTTGCCAATGGCGCACAGGTGATTATTGACCAATTTATCTCTTCTGCAGAAGCCAAATGGCTGCGCATGTCTGGCCTGGTCATGCTCCTGCCCCACGGATATGAAGGCCAGGGACCGGAACATTCCTCCGCCCGGCCAGAACGCTATCTACAACTCTGTGCAGAAGATAACTGGCAGATTGCCAACTGCACCACTCCAGCCAACTATTTCCACATTCTCAGGCGACAAATGCAAAGGAATTTCAGGAAACCCCTCATCCTAATGACCCCAAAGTCATTATTGCGCCACCCGCTCTGCGTTTCTGAAAGCAAGGACTTCCTTAAAAACTCCAGCTTTCATCGTGTCCTGGAAGACGGCGCAGAGGTCTTAGCCGACCAACCGATAACACTGCAAAAAGACCACAAGATCAAACGCGTTATCCTGTGCAGTGGCAAGGTCTATTTCGATCTCTATCAACAGCGTAACAGCTCTGGCATTGATAATATTTATCTGTTGCGTATTGAACAGTTATATCCTTTTCCAAGACTTGCCCTACGTGCCTTTCTCGCTCGTTTCAACCAGGCACACTTTATCTGGTGTCAGGAAGAACCAGAAAATATGGGGGCCTGGTCCTTTGTCAGACACCGTATTGAAAAAATACTGACTGAAATCAGCACTGATTTTCCACAGCTTGGTTATATTGGACGTCCTGCGTCAGCCTCTACTGCTGCGGGTCTTATGAAAAATCACAACTCTCAGCGTGAAAAATTACTTAATGAAGCCCTCACATTACAGATCTGATTGATATATATAGCTAAATTCGCTATTTATAAGATATGACAGTTCGCCCTCCAAATCAATACACCTGAACGGTACAGCACCTATTGGGTTGCCCTGCTTAAATCACAGGCTTCACTTCAGTATAATGCATTGAATATAATCTATATTTTGGAAATCCAGGCACTGAAAACAAGAGTGGCAAGCCACTAGCAAGGCAATTGAGAATGGCAATAGAAATACGGGTACCTACATTAGGGGAATCCATCACGGAGGCCACCGTTGGTAAATGGTATAAAAAGGCAGGGGACCACGTTGAGGCAGACGAACCAATCGTTGAGCTGGAAACAGACAAGGTTTCTATCGAGGTGCCTTCACCTGTTAACGGCACCATTTCTGATATTATGGCTGACCAGGGCGAGGACGTTAAGATTGGTGCCATTCTCGGCCTGATGACTGAGGTCACAGCCCCTGCCGTAACAGCAGCAACAGACACGGATCAACAGAAAGGCCAGGCTTCAGTTACCTCCCTAACAAACACAGGACATAACCAGTCCCTGATACAGCCCACTGCCCAACAACAGATCATGGGCATCTCTGGCAATACCGCCCCTGACAAGCAGAAGAAAACAAAATTACCCCACAGGATCAAGACTGTTCCCTCCCCCCAACTGACCGCAACAGAAAAAACCGACAACATCACCCCAACCAGCCCTTTACGTGATATTTTATCACCCAAACCAACAGACGAATCAGGCAGGGAAACCCGCATACCCATGAGCCGTCTGCGAAGGACAATTGCCGAGCGGCTACAGCAGGTGCAACAAAACACAGCCATGCTCACCACCTTTAACGAGGTGGACATGCTCAATATCATGACCCTGCGCAAGACCTATAAAGAGGCCTTCCTCGAAAAACATGGTATCAAGCTTGGCATTATGAGCTTTTTTGTAAAGGCAATTATACAGGCACTGAAGGATTACCCTGCTGTCAATGCAGAAATTGATGGCCATGACATGGTGTTTAAGGATTATTTTCATATCGGGGTTGCTGTCGGAACAGACAAGGGACTGGTCGTGCCTGTCCTAAAAAATGCTGACACCATGAATTTTGATGAAATTGAGAAGAGCCTTTCACGGCTGGCAGACAAGGCAAGATCTGGACATCTTGAGATTAAGGATCTTCAGGGCGGGACATTCAGCCTGACCAATGGCGGGATTTATGGATCAATGATGTCAACACCAATCCTGAATGCCCCCCAGTCGGGAATTTTGGGAATACACAAGATACAGGACCGGCCAATAGCACTTGACGGCCAGGTCGTTATCAGACCCATGATGTATCTTGCCCTGACCTATGACCACCGCATTGTTGATGGCAAAGACGCTGTTTCTTTTCTGGTACGTATCAAGGAAAGCCTGGAAAATCCAGAGCGTCTATTTCTTGATCTCTAATGACCTTAGCCCCCCAAACATCCCAAACCATTATTTTCTTATAGTCTTTTTGCCTATCTTACCCGAGAGGGCGAAGACCCAAGCATCAGTCCCTGTACCTGCGCGCCATGTTCCGCCTGCAACAGCAATCCTGCCATCGCTCAGCGTCGTAATGGCATGAACATAATCAGCGCGGCCATTCCCGAAAGGATATTCCCAGAGCAATTTCCCCTTGCTGTCAACAGAGAGTATCCAGGCCTTGTTGACCGTCATCATCGGAAGGTGTTTTTTGGTAATACCCGCCAGCGCGAAACTCCCGTCTGGCAAAATTGTGATAGCATCAAACTTATCCTCACCCGCACCGCCGAATGATTTTTTCCAAATTTTTTGCCCCTTACCGTCCAAAGAGATGATCCAGGTATCCTTGCCATACTGGTTTTGCCCCCTGGTCCAGCCTGCCACAGCAATATGACCATTTTTCTGGACAGCTACGGAACGGGCAACATTCTCACTGTTGAAAAAGGTCTTGTCCCAGACAGTCTTGCCATCTGGCTTCAGGCGCACGACCCAGGCTGCCTGGGTGACATGCTTTGAACTCCCGCCCACAGTCATTGCAGCCTTGACAACATGATATTGTTGCGCACCAACAACCACAATATCACCATTGGGAAGAGCGGCAACCGACCTGAACCAATCTTTTCCCTTACTGCCTATTATTCTTTCCCAGACCTGTTTCCCTGTCTTATCGACTCGGAAAACCCAGCCTTCATAAAACTTCGACGAATCTTTTTGAAATGTCAGCCCTGCAACAACAGCACCGCCATCAGGCATTGCCAACACAGCATAGGGACGGCCATATTTGGCACCATAATACTTCCTATCCCATATTTTTTTGCCATTCTTGTCCAACCGGATGAGCCAGGCAGCCCTATTGTTTGGCTTGTTCAGCTCCTGAATGTAGGATACAACCATAAAACCATGGTCTTTCAGCTCTGTCACAGCTGTAGAGACTTCCCTGCCTGGACTGCCAAAGGTTTTTTCCCAGAGAGACTTTCCCTTGCTGTCCAGTCTCGTGACCCAGACATCAGAATCACCCTTACCTTTTGAACGGGTATAACCACTGACGATTGAGCCACCACCAGGCAATGACTTAATGGCAAAAGCCTTGTCCCGCTTCCCCCCGCCATAGTGCTGTTCCCACAACATCTTGCCATTACCAGCAAAACTTATCCCTACCCCAAATAACAGGACACAGCTAAACGATGCGACAAATGTCACGAAAACCGAGGAAAACTTCATGTCAAAAGATAAATTTTTCATTTTAATGCCCTTATTGCCTTCGATCTCATTATTGTGATTAAACTTTGTCAACCCAATGACCAAATTAATCCCTAACAACAACATCCAAGCACTTCTCAAACCAGAAAAAACAAAATATTTTCCAAAAAGATGCTTATAAAACAATATCTTATCTTGATTCAACACCATGCCAACAGCACCAAGGCCTACGACCTTTCCTGAGACAAGATGTAGCAATTCACGGACGCAAAACTCATAAACCAAACTTCCTGAAGAAAAACAGTGCCACAAAAAATCTTCCAACACCATACGAAAACAAATGGTTTCACATCTGGACTAATACATAATTTCATAATCATTTACAAAATTATTTTTTATCACCTCATTCCACTTCAGCGGCTTCCTTGACAATAGAATGGATCAACTCATCAATGGCCTTTAGGGCAACCTTTGATTCCGGCGTTTGCCCCCCTACCGGCCTACGGTATCCTATATGGATTGTACCTGGCTTCTTTTTTGTCTCATAAAGGAAAATGATATAAGGGCAAATGCCAATATTTTGGGGATCTGCATTCACAGATGCATTTGAATGGCTGGCAGAACAAAACAACAGATATTCACCATGCAGGTAAGGGTTTGGCTTGCCAACAGCCTTGCTCGTCCGTTCCAACATTGTCGCCATATGACCTTCATAAACAACCTTCAGTCCCTTGCCAACAATGGCATCCTGGACAGAAAACTTGGCATCATCATAACTACCTTCCCATCCATAGACCTTTACTGCCTCATTCGCCCATACAGAAATATTGGCAAAAACTACAAAAAAAGCCAATGCAAACACAGATAAAGGCCTAGCATTCATCATTTTATCACGCCCTATATAACAGAAAAATACAAATTTCAGGTACAGATTCAAGTCCAGTAAAACATAGCTTCAAAATATATCGCGCAGCCACTGCCCAATTACAACCTATCTTAATGACTGGCAAGACAGATGCAATCACAAAACACCGCATCCAGCCAGACCCTAACAATAGCCTAGCATGGTTTCGGCTTCTTATTCAAATCACGATCGAAAAAATTACAAATTACTGAAACATTGGCCATAGAAAACAAGGCGACAATAAAAAAGGCATACCCCAAATAAATGAGATATACCTCTTTAAATCCTGACCAGTTGCTGAATATATCAACCTGATCTTATGTATCATCACTAACTAGCGGCAATAACGTCTTGCAGCCCTACGGTAACCACAAGAACTTCTTCTTACAGTCCTGTAAGCAACGCGGCGAGTACGGCCACATGAGCTACCACAACGAACGCGGTGAGCAACACGTACTGTACGGGAACCGTAAACAGCTGGTGTATAAACACGGTGCGAACGGGCAGAACGGATCAATACTGTTCTTGTACGCCAGCCATAAACAGCTGGTGTACGTACAGCATATGAACGTGCAGCGCGAACGAGAACGCGGCGTGTTCTGTAGCCATAACGTGGAGCATGGTAAACGCTATATGAACGGGCTGGACGAACCATGACACGTACTCTGCGAGAACCATATTGTGCAGGGCGGTAATGGCGAATACGTCTAGGACGCTGAACCATCACACGGTGAGAAACTGTCCTGTAAACTGCTGGTGTTCTTACGGCATAGCTGCCACCTGAGACACGAACCCGATGGGCAACAGTATAAGTACGTCCACGAACACGGGTGCGACATTTTGTTACGCAACCGTTACAATCTCTACGATATGTAACTTTTGTATAACCACATGTACGGCGTGTTTTATAAACTGTCTTGTAACGGTCAGGTCTTCTGATGTAGCGTGTGCCACCTGAACGAACCATTACACGGCGATACTGCCTGGAATATACAGCAGGACGGTAAGACGTTGTGTAAGATGCGCGACGAACAAGAACGCGCTGGTGACGTGTACCATATACAGCTGGTGTGTAACGGCGTTCAGACCAACCACGGCGTACAACAACACGTTCTGAACGTGTACCATATACAGCCGGGATATAACGACGCTGGTAAGAACCTGAACGGATCAACACACGTTCACGACGTGTACCATATTGCGCAGGTGTTGTAACATAACGTACACGGACTGGACGAACCAGCGTGCGAACGTTACGATAAGAATATGCCGTACGGTAAGCACGGACTGGGCGGCAACTCGTACCGCAACTGCTGATGGCTCTAACGCTTGTCTGACAAGAACCACGGTGACATGAAGATGCCTCCGCTGCGGTCAATGTCGAAGCAAACGCCATAGCCGCGCCAGCAAATAATGCCTTGCGAATAAACATTTGAATTTCTCCTAAACTCAACAATAAATTTAACTAAAATATTATTAACCAAACCCCGAGACTAAAACTTGCTTCCCCTTGGCACTCACCAGAAATAAATGGCAATCTACATTGGAGGAAACGCCCTCTCAAAGAAACTAATAATAGAACTTTTCTACTACAAACCCAGAGGACGGCACAACAAGAAATTATCTCAATGATGCAAATAAAACCTTTTCAAATCCTTATTTCGCCCATATTCATGACATCTTGCAAGCCCTAACAGCCTTGATAGTTAATAATAAAACTTTGGCTTCGTACTTTATCAACACCCCTGTCAAAATAACTGCCAGTCATAACCAGTTTACCTGAAAGGAAACTGGTGAAATAGGGTGCAGAAAGACAGAAAAAGCCCCGAAGATCCGTTGATTACCCCATAAGTGCTCCTGATTACCACTTCTTTTCCGCTGTATAGCCACAAAAATATATTATTCTTTAAAAACAAGGAGATATAGATATGGCTCAAAATTCGGTTCAATTGCAAAAAGGGTTAAGCATCACTGCTTTTCT
>JAJRRF010000046.1 GCA_024279735.1 Alphaproteobacteria bacterium | reverse complement strand
GATTATCATTCTGCTGGGTCATATGAAGTTCCTTCGTCGTTGATGGAACACTTCAAATACCTGATTTTCCTCTTTGGGTCACATGTGACCCAAAGAGGAAATAACATCCCCCAAAAGTCCACAGCTCAAGTTACACTACCGGTTCACATCTAGAGGTTGTCCTTTCTGATAAAATGTCGATTGTGTGGTATGAACAGCACGTAAAAGCTTTCCGTCTTCCCAACGGGCAAACCCATGAATTTGGGAAACGCCATGATTCCAAAATAACGAGACGGGTGACAATGACCATGACAAGACTCTCCAAAATTCGGCTTGCTCCAGTAATTTATCGAAGTTATCAATTGGCAAGTAAGGATTTCCAATAAAGACTGTGCCGCCGCATGGGGGAGTTACAAACCACCAGTTAAGCCATTCTTTGGATGAAGGATAGGCATCAGGTGTCCATAAGACTGTTTCTATAGCCCGTGCCTGCAAGGCATCAAATAAGTCCTGGCTGTCTGTACATTTGACAGCAATCCATAATCTTCCCCCTATCAATCCAAGATATCGGTTTTGAATTTCATCACGTTCACGCTGTGCTGTAACCAAATCTTTATGCCGTGTTGATTCTCGGTCTTCTAATGCGCGGACTGCCTTATCGGTATCCCAATATTGACACCAAAAATCGGTAGTTTCCTGTACGGTCATATAACCGCGATCATAACGTGTGAGTTTAGGGGATAGCTTCATGATAAATTGGGTTTCCGTTGTTTTCGGGGAGTATCCCTCAAACCGCATCCAGCGCGCGGCAATCTTTTGCCTGCCAGCCGATCTTGATTTTTTCGCCTACACTTAGCCCAATATTTTCTGCCCTGTTGGGGATTTTGACGATGAATTGGTCGTTGCCTGCGACCAGCATACGGCAGCGTATATGGTCGCCAAGATAGATCAGCTCCAGCACATCCCCTGCCAGGGTTTTGATGCGCTCGTCTGTTGGGTTAAGGATAACGCGCTCAGGGCGGATGGAAAGCAGGGTGTTCTCGCCGATGGGGTTTTTGCCAATCTTGACTGGGGTGGCCAAAACTTCGCCGCCGTCCTTCAGGCTTATCAAGGCCTCATCGTCCGTTATCTCCTTAACGGTGCCAGCAAGCTGGTTGTTTTCACCGATAAACTGGGCGACAAAACTGTTTTCAGGGCGTTCATACAGGTCGGCAGGGCTGGCAAGCTGCTGGATAATGCCGTCATTAAACACCGCCACGCGGTCAGACATGGTCAGGGCTTCCGACTGGTCATGGGTGACATAAACAATGGTGACACCAAGCCGCTGATGGATATGCTTGATTTCATATTGCATTTTCTCGCGCAGCTGTTTGTCAAGCGCGCCAAGAGGTTCGTCCATCAGCACCAGCTCAGGTTCAAACACCAAGGCGCGCGCAAGAGCAATGCGCTGCTGCTGTCCGCCAGAAAGTTGACCTGGGCGGCGCGGGGCAAAGTCCAGCATCTGCACCATATCAAGAGCCTTGCTGACCCGCTCCGCACTCTCGTCCTTGTCAATCTTGCGCACTTTTAGGGGATAGGCCAAATTGTCCGCCACGCTCATATGCGGGAACAGCGCGTAATTCTGGAACACCATGCCAATATTGCGTTTATGGGGCGGGGTATCGTTGATTGGCCTGCCGTTAATGCTGATTGTGCCGCAGGTGGCAGTCTCAAACCCCGCCAGCATCATCAGGCAGGTGGACTTGCCAGACCCTGACGGCCCCAGCATGGTGAGAAATTCGCCTTTGGCAATCGACAGGTTCAGGTCCTTGACCACCAAAGACGTGCCATCATAGCTTTTTTGCACCCCGTTAAACTGGACGTGGGGCGTTTGTGATGAGGTGTTGGTGGTCATGTCTGTGTCCAGCTTATATGTGATTGGGGAAGACCCGCTAAATTTACTCATGCGTCTTCTCCTTCAATAGGTTTATTCAACCGTTCACTACGTTTGCGCAACAATTCCAGAACCAGCATCAACAGGGCGGCAACCACGATAAGCACTGTGGCGGCGGCCAATATGGTGGGGCTGAGCTGTTCGCGGATGCCGCTAAACATTTGGCGCGGCAAGGTGCGGTGTTCGGGCCCAGCGATAAACAGCACCACCACCACCTCGTCCAGTGAGGTGGCAAAGGCAAACATTGCGCCGCTGGCAACCCCTGGCGCGATGTTGGGCATCACAATATTGAGGAACACATGAATAGGTGAGCCGCCAAGACTTGCCCCGGCGCGCATGAGATTATAGTCAAAGCCTTGCAGGGTGGCACTGACAGTTATCAGCACAAACGGCATCCCCAAAATGGTATGGGCAATAATCAGCCCAAGATAGCTGTCATTAAGGCCAATCTTGCCATAAAACAGATAA
The DNA here is from genome assembly GCA_024279735.1 of Alphaproteobacteria bacterium. Taxonomy (GTDB): domain Bacteria; phylum Pseudomonadota; class Alphaproteobacteria; order Rhizobiales; family JAJRRF01; genus JAJRRF01. The sequence continues at coordinate 2,761 of JAJRRF010000046.1, read as the reverse complement.
AGCGCGAGCGCGGTAATCACCAGCGGGATCATCATCGGCGAGATCAGCAGAGCCAGCAACAGCTGCTTGCCAGGAAAGTCAGCGCGGTTAATGCCAACAGCAGCAACCGTCCCCAATATGGTGGCCAGGATCATGGAGAAAAAGCCAATAATCGCACTGTTCTTGATGGCGGTTGCCCAACGCTGCGAGCCAAAAAAGTCCTGATACCATTGCAGGGAAAAGCCTTGCAGGGGGTAGTGCATCATTTCCCCGCTATTGAAGGAAAGCGGAATGATCACCAGCAGCGGAAACAGCAAGAACACAAAAATCAGGACGCTGAAAATCCGGAAGGCATAATACCATATTTTGTCGCCAGTCGTTGCATAGGGCGGAAAGCTCATGATACAAAATCCAAAAAGAGAAGGCAGGTGTTGTTTTATTTTACAATATTATCCATTCAGGTAAAAATATAGGTCTTCCCATTCGGGATTACTTTCTTCAATAAGCGAAATTTTCCAACGCCGCTTTCATGTCTTAAGCTGCTTTTCCCTTACAATAGCATCATTGACATATTGAAAGGCTTCGTAATAGACAAGTTTGTGAATATTGTACCGTTTCGTAAATCCTGAAATCTTGCCCTCCTTATGCTCATCAATCCTACGTGCCATATCATTTGTCATACCAATATAAAGTGTGCCATGCTTTGCGCTGGCAAGGATATAGACACAAAACTCAAAGCCTCTCGAACTCATTTGACACAATCCTTATAAGTCAGTTTAGCAAAAACACGTAACAATAAAAATGCAGTTTTATTATGCCTTTCGCACCCTTGTCATCCTGAACTTGATTCAGGATCCATAACCACTATAGTAGGCTTTTTTGATGGAAAAAACCGTAATGCGCAATTTTGGGCTACTGTGTTTATGGATTCCAAATCAAGTTTGGAATGACAAGGGGAGTGAAAAAAATCATCCCATTTTCATATTGGCAATATTGACCTTGCGGCCAAAGATCAGATAAAGTGTGCCGGTCAGAACCAGCAGCACCAGGCCGAGGGCGGAGGCCATTGACCAGTTGACCCGTTCATTGACGAAAAAGGCGACAAAATAGCTGACCATCTGGTCTTTGGGGCCGCCAACCAGGGCAGGGGTGATATAATAGCCAAGAGCCTGGATAAACACCATCAGTGCCCCCGCGCCAATGCCAGGCAGGGTCTGGGGTAGGTAAACCGTCCAAAACGCAGTAAACGGCGTGGCCCCCAGTGAATGGGCAGCGCGGACATAGGTGGTCGGGATACCGCGCATCACCGAATAGAGCGGCAATACCATAAACGGCAGCAGCACATGGGTCATGGCTATATAGACCGCAAAACGGTTAAAGATCATGTCCAGCGGCTGGCCTGTAATGCCCAGTCCCATCAGGGTAGAATTGACCACGCCATGATTTTGCAGCACCAATATCCAGGACAGGGTACGCACCAACAGCGATGTCCAGAACACCAGCAGCAGCACAATCATAAACATGTTGCGGATGCGCGGCTCTGCGGTGGCCAGGAAATAGGCAACAGGAAAGCCCAGTAACAGGCAAAGGATGGTGACCGCCGCGCTGATATAGATGGTGCGGGTAATCACAGAGATATAGACCGCCTGTTTTTCAGGCACGCTGACAATCTGGTTATTGTCATTATAACGCAGGTCGAGCGCGGACAGCAGATAGATCATGGTGCTGTCTTGCAGGCCGCGTTTCAGGGTCACCCAATAGCTGCGCTCGCCCCATCTTTTGTCTATCTTGAGCAAGGCTGGCTTACAGGGGCGGCAATCGTCAATCCTTGCCAGCTTGCGGCCAGAACGTGACAGCAGACTATAAAACCCAGACTTGTCAAAATTGAGCCGCCGCCCGACCTTGGCAATCGTCCTGTTTTTGCGCGCCAGCTTCAAATCACCTGCCACAATGGCAAAAACAGGTTCGCCAGGCAGTCCCTTGCCGTCCCAGCCCGCAAGTGCAACCGCCGCCTTTGGCATTGCCTCGCGCATTTGCGAATTGTCGACAGCGCGGTGCAGCATCAGGATAATTGGCACAAAGTAAAACACAATCATCAGCAGCAGCAAAGGCGTAACCAGCCCAACCGCCTCAATCTTCTTGCGCCGCTCCGCCAGTGCCAGCCGCTGGCGCAGGGTGTCTTTGCTGCTGGTGTGTGTTATGTCAGTATTGTTTGTCAGAACCGCCCCCTATGGTTTGGAGAATTATACAGTTTTGGCTGTGAAAAGCCAGTTTTTTGGCTTGCTACATGTAAATTTACAGGGCGGGTCAGTTCATAGATTATGTTGGTCAACAGTTGTACTGTTGACCAGAACGTTACAGATAAGTGCTGGCTTAATGCTGTAACGTTCCGATGAAGAGTTCAACTAAACAACCTGATTTGACACATAAATTGAATCACCCTGTTGATTTTAACGAAGGGGAGCAATAGTGCTGAAGGCAAGAAACAGCAATATGATAGTCGGCATCGTGGGGCGTATTGCATACGCCTGAATGTGCGTGAAGTAGATTGATCGTTGCTACTGGTCGGTCGACGGCTCTGTCGTTGACCAGGACGTTTCTGCCAGACGCATCGTTTTGCTGGCAGGCTTCGGTTAGGACACCCTCAGAAACAAGTGCTTAGGATAGCGTAGAAATTTTTCTTGTCAGTTAGGTCGAAAATGTGCGTATAGCAGGCTATACAAGCATTTTTGAAACGACGCTGACGGGTAAAAGATCAAGCTAAACGATTCGATTGTTTTTG
>JAJRRF010000045.1 GCA_024279735.1 Alphaproteobacteria bacterium | reverse complement strand
TGCAGGGCATTGATCAAGTGTTTCATAAGGTTTCCTCATTATGTCGTGAAACAAATCAGAAAATCTTAACGCTTTTTCAATGTCTTATGCAAATTAGTCGTGTACTATGAGTCTGTCTGCAAAAAGGTCTGGGTATCCTGTTGCCGTAACAGCACGGGGACAGGCAGGCCTTCCTTTTCAAATTACATGTCATGACAGTCCTGCCAGGATCAGGGAAACCTGGCTTGTGCTTGAGGAATCAAGTTGCTGTACGGTGTTTGAAAGTTATCACTGGTGTCAGAACTGGGTCTTGCACGGCGCGCAGGGTGCTGGGGAACAGCCCCTGATTATTGTTGGCTATGACAATGCTGGCGCACCAGCTTTCCTGCTTCCCATGGCTCTGGTCAGGACATCAGGTGTCACACTGCTGACTTGGCTGGCTCAGGCATATTCCTGTTATAATATGCCGATCTGTCCTGATGACACCATGCCGTTCATGACCAAAGAGGTCTTGGTTTCCATCTTTCAGGTTGTCAGGGAAAACTATGGGTTCTTTGATGCCATGGCTCTGACAGGTCAGCCAGAAGAGTGGGACGGCATGACACACATGATGCAGGTGTTCAGCCCGGTTCCGACAGGACAGGTTGCGTTGACAATACCGCTCCAGCCCTCCTTTGACGAAATGCATGACGAAAAGGTCAGCAAGTCTAGCAAAAAGAAGCTGCGTAGAAAAATGCGGCAACTGGAACAGTGCGGCAAGGTAGAGTTTGGTATTGCAAAATCAAGGGCAGAGCGCAAAAAACTGTATCAGGCATTTCTGGACTATAAGGCAGCCAGCCTTGAAAAGCAGGGCAAGGCCAATGTGTATGAGCAACAGTTCCTCAACGATTTTTACTGTGGCCTGATGGAAGACGGGGGAAGCGGGCAGCATCTGGAACAATTTTATCTTTCGGTTGACGGCGATATCCTGGCTGTGTCGTATGGGCTTTATTACAAGCAAAATTTTTTCAGCATTTCACGGGCGATGAAAGACAGTCCCCTGAACCGTTTTTCACCGGGTATCCTGTTACTGATGGGAGAACTCTCTGTAAATTGCGGGAAAAAAATGTCCTTTCTCGATCTGGGCCCCGGGGACAGTGTCTATAAAAAGCATTGGGGCTATAAAAAAGTGATGCGGTTCAACTGCTATCATTCCTTTAGTGCGCGGGGCAGGCTCTATATCGGGATGCAGAAAATGCAGCTGAACATACTGGCCCGGCTTAAGGATTTTAGGGACAGTTCCCCGTTCGGACATTTGGCAGGAAAGATGCTGTCTTTTCTCAAGAAAAAAAACCGTTAGGGGACACGAAAACAGAAGCCCCAAAAGTGTTTCTGTGTCAACCTGTAAGCAAGTTCGGTATTACAGGTCAGCCAGGTTTTGCTGTTCCAGATGGCTGTTGCCAGTCTTGTCCTCAACCTCTATGACCCATATGTCGCTGTCATAGCTGGCCTGTTCCCTGAGCCACTGGTCGGTCTCTCGTTCTTCCAACTGTTTATCTGGGAAAAAGTCTGTCCACAGGCGGTCATCGTGTGCTTGTGCAGGGGTTTCGCTGAAGGCAGCCGAGGCAGGGCTGTAGATTTTACAAAACCCGTTGAGCTGGTTGACCTTTATAAAGATCGCGCCAGCACTTTCATGGCCGCGCCGGATGACAAATACTGGAATCATGGCTGCTGAAAGTTTTTGCAGGTAAGCCTGTACCCATAATTCTGACTTGAGGCGCATGAGGATTTTCCTGGGTTACTGGATCTTGATATTCAGGCCTGCAATGCGTTGCAGGGTTTTTATCAATCGGCCAGATACACGGCCTGTGACAGGGATTTTCCAGTCCTTTTCAAATTTCTTGATTGACTGGCCAAAGGCAGGATGCCGGACAGAACCCAGGACTCCAGCACTATAGCCCATTTCCAGCAGTGATTGCTGGACAGATACGCTGATCTTGAGAGCCTTTTTATTTGGGGTCATCAATTCACTGTCTGCAAGGCTGCCATATCCGCCGAACAGGATGTGCTGGAGCAAGCTTTCGCTGGCATCTGCTGTCAGTGGCAGCTTGTGGTCGCTCTGGTAGGCCATGATTGCGCCCCTGGTTTGCAGGGTTATCCGGCCAGATATTTTTTCAATGCCATAATGGCGTTGCAACAATTCGCGCTGGATGGCATAGACCAGCTTGAAATTTGTCCGGAATACCTTGGAAGAAGGGCTTACAGAGCCACGCAGGGAGGCAGAAATGTTGTCCTGCATATAGAGGGCATTGAGGGATATGATCGCTGCCATGGTCCAGAAGGCGAAGAAACTGATAAATGCTTGGGTACGTGTCATTACTCTTTACTCACATTACTTGCCAAAATACAGGACGCATTACTTAAAGTATGGGCAGCCCTGCCAGTTTCTGCCGTTTGTTGATAATTATTTGCTGTCTCATTGTTATCCAGAATAGAAAAAATGTCTATTTTGTGAAGGTTAATATCCACACATTCAAGATAAAAATAATTACTATAATACACATTACTAACTATACTTTAAATATTGGTGAACAAATAAGTATATATTTTTATGCAAAGATTATTCTGTATAAACTAAAAATAATAATAATTCTTGTTTTGTTTATACTTGGGACGTGGTGCAAGGGATGTGGTGCGGAAAAATATTTGATAAATTTTTAGTAAATTATTTTTCTTAAAGTTATCTATTTGGCGGTATTTTGGAGCTATTCAGGGAGCTTGGCCAGGCGTGAAGCCTTGTTGGGTTGGTTATCTTTTCAGGCAAGATATTTGTCCTGATTCCTAAATTTTATAACGCACAGGTGAGGAGCCATGGCAATGAAACTGTATTTTCGTATCTCTCTGTTTGTTTGCGGCATGGTTGTCGGGGCTTTTTATCATCATATTGAGGGATATGGTACAGGGGCTGTTGGACAAGGTTTTCGTGAGGCCAGTGTTGCGCAGGACTTTCAGTCTTCTTCCCAATATTCTGGTGATACCCTGACATGGCAGGACAGGAATTTCTGACAGTTTTTTTGCCTGGCCTGACCTTGGACTGTTGGCACTGCGCCTGTTCTGTTGTATAGGACAGTGATATTACAATAATATCATAGGTATTGTCTGTCATGAGTTTTGAAGAGATTAAAAATAATCTGGAATTTCTGGATGACTGGGAAGACCGCTACCGCTATATCATTGAACTGGGCAATGAGTTGCCTCCCCTTTCTGCGGAAGACCAGAGCGATGACAACAAGGTGCATGGCTGTGTCTCCCAGGTCTGGCTTGCCACAACAGTCACTCCAGGCGCGGCACAGGGCAAGCCCGTGCTGACCTTTGTCGGCATGAGTGATGCCCATATTGTCAGCGGCCTGGTGGCCGTTGTGCTGGCGATCTATTCAAGCAAGGCAGCAGATGAGATATTGGCGATTGATGCCCGAAAAATTCTCTCCGATATTGGCCTTGACGAGCACCTCACACCCCAACGTTCAAACGGGTTACAGGCAATGGTTGAACGTATCCAGACAGATGCCCAACAGGCCTTGGCTCAAAGCCCAGGACCTGCTCCATAGTATTAATTAATTGTTACCTATATATACTTGTATTAGTGTCCTGTATTTAGTTTTTGTTGTATGAACGCCTTTATTATTTAATTTTATAAATATAATAGAGGGTTATATACAATGAAATATATTTTGGGTTTGTTTGCTGTGCTGTTATTGTCTGGCGGGATGGTGGTTTCCGATGTGAAGCAGGCGGAAGCTGGGTCTCGCAGGAATGCCGCGATTGCCGGAGCTATTATTGGCGGTGCGATTGCTGGTGCTGCTGTTGCAAACCATCGCAGACACCATAGCCGTCATTATGATTATGATGAAGGTTATGGACGTTCTCATTATGTTGTGACACGTCATTGCCGTAGGGTGACACGCTGCCGCTGGAGACGTGCGCGCCGCTGGTGGAGCGGGGGTGTCCGCCATTACCGCCCGGCAGGTGAAACGTGCAGGCGGGTTCGTAGGTGTCGCTAGTGCATAGTGAGAGTAAACCGTTACGGTTTGCGGTTTAAGATATGCGCAATTAAGGGGCTAGAGCGAGGTCTGCTGACTTAAGCCTGCTTGCAGGTTGCGCTAGTATTGGTAGTTGGGTGTTGCAAACAATAAAAATCCTCCATAACCGTCAGGGTTATGGAGGATTTTTCGTGCAGTGATGCTGTCTGGCATCAATTATCAATGGACAGCAACCGTCTCAAGGTTATTCTCTGTTGCATCGGCAATTGCCGCATCCTTATTGTCTGTCAGGACGATGGGAGTCCCGTCGGCACCATGGAGCGAGAACAGGATTATGTCCTGCGCCACGCCGTCAAACCCTGGGTAAAGCCGACAGGCCTCTTCCTGTCCAACGGTGCGGATATAGGCGACCTGCCCATTCCCAAGATGGGCAAACTCATTAGAACTCATAAGATCCTTGATTTCCTCAAGGTGCTTCTCTTTATATTTTACAATATTATGCATATTTTCTGTCCCCTTTATACTCCTGAAGACGAATGCCGAAATTCATGAATTATTGGATATGTTGCAGGCTCAAAATATCTGGCCAGTTTCCGGAAATTCCTGGCTTTTCACATTCCCTGGTGTCTCGTTATGTCCAGGCAGGAAGACAGTTTTGTCTTACGCTGTCCTGGGCATATATCACCGTCGCAACGTTCTGTAGCTATTTTAGGACGGTTATAAGTCTATTTTATGTGAAGTTAGGTTTTTTCGGGGCTGGTTACCTGCGATAAAAGTCTTGGCATATCAGCCAATCTTTTGTTGCAAGGGGCTTGTGACTGCCTAAACCCTTGCCATGTGGGGAATATGGTGGAGCCAGACGGAATCGAACCGACGACCTCTTGCATGCCATGCAAGCGCTCTCCCAACTGAGCTATGGCCCCACAATCGAAGCAATACTTAAAAAATATTGCTTCAATGAAATACCTTAATAGGAAATGCCTGTAGAGAGATCAAGAAAAAAATCAATCAGGCCACAACTTAAAAGCCTAGCTGTCATCTGTGTCGGTTGAGGGGATGTCAATAATGTCGCTCATATTGTCGTCCTCATCCGTTGGCAACAGGGTATCATCGCTTTCCTGATCCTTGTCCTTGTCCTTCTCCTCAGCATCCTCGTCAAGGACAAGGTCTGCCAGGTCATCATCATCATCAAGGAGTTCGTCCTTATCCTTGGACTTTTTCTCATCTGTCTTGACAGCTGTCTCGACAGGGACCTCTTCGGCCTCATCCTCTTCTGTCTCAATGACATAACGTTCATGGCACATTGGACAGTCAAAGTCTTCACGGTTCAGGTCGTAAAACTTTTTTGAGCAATTGGGACAGACAAGTTTTTTGCCGCGTTTTTCTTTTAGCATTTTGGTGTAGCCTTCCGGACTGGCGTGCTGGCTTCATTGAGTTGGTGAGGCCAGGACTTAAGATATAACTTCAGGTCAGGCAATAACAAGATCAAGGTAATATTATTGCACCATAATTATCATTGCAACTAAAGCAAGTGACAAATCAGGGTTGGGAGGCTTGCCCTATCCACAAACGGGTTTGCCTGGTTCTCCAGTTTTTTGTCTCGGTATTTTGCGCCAGGCCATTTCCGCCCCAGGCTGGCCAGGGACAGGATCAGGTGCAAAATCTTGGCCGACACTCTAATGGCCAGGAACAAAAAGGTCTGGAAAATAGATGATTTGACATGTCCTGGGCTGAATGTCAAAGAATTCTGTCCTGTGAAAGTGATGTTAATAAAATTTAACTAATTTATCACAGGCTCATCAGGGTTTGAACCGTATGGTTCTTCATGTTAAGGGTGGGGGAATTATTTATAGGGACAACTCACCGAGCTAAATGATGACAGTCGTTTTGCCGGATGTCCTGACAACCCAGATGTCCTGTACACAAGGGCTTAAGCAAAGTAATCATTATGGCAACCCCGTTCCAGTCCCAAAAATCAGGTTCCCTGACCGGAACCATTACAGTTCCAGGTGACAAGTCCATTTCACACAGGTCTCTTATTTTCGGTGCGCTGTCAATTGGCACGACAGAAATTTCTGGCCTGCTTGAGGCTGAGGATGTGTTGGCAACAGCAACAGTTCTCCAGGATATGGGCATCCCCATTGGGCAGGTTGAGGGTAAGTGGGTTGTGACAGGCCGGGGGCCGGGCGGCTTGACAGAACCAGAAAATGACCTGGATTTTGGCAATGCAGGAACAGGCGCACGGCTTATGATGGGCGTTGTTGGCGGCAATGACATGGCTGCCCGTTTTAATGGTGATCTGTCATTGGTCACCCGTCCAATGGGGCGCGTGTTGCGGCCATTGCAGGAAATGGGTGTCCATGTTGAGGAAACAAATGACTATACCCTGCCAATGACCATTAAAGGCAGTTCTGATCTTGTGCCAATCCGCTATGTGTCGCCTGTGGCCTCGGCCCAGGTCAAGTCAGCCATCCTGTTGGCTGGCCTTCATGCAGAAGGGACAACAACTGTCATTGAGCCAAAGCCGACCCGCGACCATACAGAGAAAATGGTCTCTTTCTTTGGCGGAAAGTCAACGGTTGAGGAGACACCTGAAGGACTGGCTGTCAGTGTCGAGGGCGGTGTTGTGATGCAGGGCAAGCCCATTTCCGTTCCAGGCGACCCCAGTTCTACCGCTTTTTTGGTGGCAGCTGCCTTGATATGTCCAGGATCAGATGTGCTGGTGAAAAATGTTTTGGTCAATCCGTTGCGCACAGGGTTTTACACCACGCTGAAAGAAATGGGCGCGGATATTTCGTTTGAAAACGAGCGCAATGAGGGCGGGGAGAGTGTTGCAGACATCCGCGCCAGAACAACGGCCCTTAAAGGCGTGACTGTGCCTGCGCAAAGGGCACCGAGCATGATTGATGAATATCCAGTGTTGGCTGTGCTGGCTGCCTTTGCGGACGGTGAGACTGTGATGGAAGGCCTGGACGAGTTGCGGGTCAAGGAATCAGACAGGTTGGCGGCAACGTCTAACGGACTGACCGCTTGCGGTGTTGTCCACAGGATTGAGGATGACACCTTGATTGTAACAGGCAGCCAGGAGGTTGAGGGCGGCGGAAGGGTTGAGACCCATCTGGATCACAGGATTGCCATGGCCTTCCTGACATTGGGGCTACAGTCCAAAAAGCCTGTCATTATTGACGATGCCAAAATGATTGCGACCAGTTTTCCCAATTATATCAGTCTTATGACAGGGCTTGGGGCTAGTCTGGCCAAGGCGCACCAATAAGGGTTATGTTTATGATTATCGCAGTGGATGGGCCGGCAGCGGCAGGAAAGGGCACAATTTCCCGAAAATTGGCCAAACATTATGGCCTGGACTATCTTGATACAGGCTCACTTTACCGCGCCGTTGGGCGTGATGCCATTACGGCCTGCATTGACCCAGCTGACCATAGTGCGGTTGCAGATATTGCAGCCAAAATTGATCCCTCAACGCTGGCGGACCCTGCATTAAGGGAGCAAAAAACGGCTGATATGGCTTCTGTGGTTGCCAAGATCCCAAGGGTTCGTGCTGCCTTGCTGGAGTACCAGAGGGCTTTTTCACAAAGCGGCAAGGGGGCTGTGTTGGATGGCAGGGATATTGCCACGGTGATTTGTCCCAATGCAGATGTAAAACTGTTTGTTTTTGCCTCAGCGCAGGAACGGGCAAAAAGGCGGTATCGGGAGTTGCTGGATGCCGGAACAGCCAGCACGGATTATGAAGGGGTTCTTGCTGAAATTGAGCAGCGGGATGAGCGTGATATGAACCGCGCAGAAGCCCCCCTGAAAAAAGCTGACGCAGCCTACTTGATAGATACGACAAACTTGTCTATAGAAGAAAGTTACCGTAAGGCGATTCTTTACATCGAAAATCTGAAAAAATAAATATTGCACCTGTAAAGACCCTGAAGCCTGGGGTGATATGGGGATTGCGGTACACTTTTTGTTTGTAAATGCGATTGCCTCACCTTATATAGATTTACAGATAGTACGCTTTGCAATACTTTTGAGACAGGCTGGCCACTCCTTGTTCGGGCTGTCTTCCTAATTTACTCTAACCCAATGGGGTTCTGCACTCCTGCAGGACACATAATTACTATAATATGACAAATTCTCAAGAAGCCATTGATGGCGGAATGACCCCTACTACAGACGACTTTGCAGCCCTGTTTGAGCAATCAACAGGCAACCAGGATGCCATTGAAGGAACGGTTGTCAAAGGCCGCGTTATTGGCATTGAAAAAGATATCGCCGTTATTGATATCGGTATGAAGACAGAGGGTCGCGTTCCGCTTCGTGAATTTTCCCAGCCAGGCCAGGATACAGAAATCAAGGTTGGCGATGAGGTTGATATCTATATTGAGCGTATTGAGAATGCCCTGGGTGAGGCTGTCCTGTCCCGTGACAAGGCGCGCCGTGAAGAGAGCTGGATCAATCTTGAGAAGAAATTTGAGGCCAATGAACAGGTTGAGGGTATTATCTTTAACCGTGTCAAGGGCGGCTTTACGGTTGACTTGGACGGGGCTATCGCCTTCTTGCCAGGTTCGCAGGTAGATATTCGTCCAGTGCGCGACATTACACCGCTGATGAATATTGCCCAACCGTTCCGCGTCCTGAAAATGGACAAGAGACGCGGCAATATTGTTGTCTCCCGCCGCGCCATCCTTGAGGAAGCCCGCGCAGAGAAGCGCACAGAGGTTGTTGCCCAGCTTGCTGATGGCCAGGTTGTTGACGGCGTTGTCAAAAATATCACGGATTATGGTGCATTTATCGACCTTGGCGGCATTGACGGTCTGCTCCATGTTACTGATATGGCTTGGCGCAGGGTCAATCACCCAAGTGAAATCCTGAATGTCGGTGATGAGATCAAGGTGCAGATCCTGCGGATCAACCCTGAAACCCAGCGCGTCAGCCTTGGCATGAAACAGCTTGAGGAAGATCCATGGATCACCATTGAGGGCAAGTTCCCAATTGATGAGCGTTTCAAGGGCAAGATTACAAATATTGCGGACTATGGTGCTTTTGTTGAGCTTGAGGCCGGTGTTGAAGGTCTGATCCATATTTCAGAAATGAGCTGGACGCGCAAGAATTTGCATCCTGGCAAGATTGTTGCCAAGGGTGAAGAGGTTGAGGTTCAGGTTCTGAATATTGACAAGAACAAACGCCGTATTTCGCTTGGCCTGAAACAGTGCCAGGACAATCCTTGGCATTCTTTCTCTGACAAATATCCTAAAGGTGAGGTTATTGAGGGTGTTATCCGCAATATCACTGAATTTGGTATGTTTATCGGACTTGAAGGCGAAGTTGACGGCATGGTTCATCTCTCTGACCTGGACTGGAATCGTTCTGGTGACGAGGCGATCAAGGACTATAACAAAGGTGACAGCGTGAAGGCTATCGTGCTTGATGTTGACAGTGAGAAGGAACGCATCAGCCTGGGGATCAAGCAGATTGACGGCGACCCGTTTGAAATTGTCGAGGGCATGAAAAAAGGCTCAAAAGTTATGGTTGAGGTGACTGAAGTCAAGTCCAATGGCCTTGAGGTGAAGGTTGCTGATTCTGACCTGACAAGCTTTATCAAGCGTGCTGACCTTGCCCGTGAGCGTGAAGACCAGCGTCCTGAACGCTTCAATGTTGGTGACAAGATTGAGGTCTCTGTTATCATGATTGATAATGCAGCACGCCGCATCAATGTGTCGATCAAGGCTCTTGAAATCAAGGAAGAGAAACAGGCGATTGAGGAATTCGGTTCTTCAGAAAGCACATCCACCTTCGGTGACCTGCTCAAGGCCGCCCAAAGCAAGAACGAGGACAGCTAAGGCCAGACGTTCCTAAAACAGGTTTATCAGGCAGCCCGGTCATAATCATAATGGCCGGGCTGTTTTTTTTGTGGATAATATCTATTTTGTAAAAGGTGAATTGTTAAGTAGGCTGTCAAAGTATAATAAAAATATATTGTGTTAAGGGCGCGTACTATGGCAAAAATAGATTTGATAAAAGCTAAACTGTTAAAATTAGAGGGCGGCGTATTTCAGCGGCTGTGTGATAGTTGGCTTGTTAAAAAGGGTTACACCAATATTAATCCAATTGGCATGATGCAAGATACAGACCGTGTGAGAAAAGGCACTCCAGATGCTTTGATTATTCAAGTCGATGGCATTTATATATTTTCAGAGTACACAGTTCAAACATCAAAATTAAAAGAAAAGTTGGAAGCGGATATTGATAAATGTTTGGATGAAAGAAAAACGGGCATAAAGATTGCTAATATTACCGAAATATTTATTTGTTATTTAGTAACTCCCCAGCTTCTTTTTTCACGTAAATACGCGGTTTCAAGCGGAATACAGTCTAAAAATCCTGTTTTTTAATGGAAAAATGATCATATTTTAGTGGTTTTAAAAATAACGATTTATTTTTATCGTTATTTATC